>CASFQX010000174.1 GCA_949296375.1 uncultured Olsenella sp. | reverse complement strand
GCGACCATGGCAGGGGAGGCACACCCGGTCCCATTCCGAACCCGGAAGTTAAGCCCCCGAGCGCCGATGGTACTGCGGAGTAGTCCGTGGGAGAGCAGGACGTCGCTGACCAACAAGGGGCATTTTCGCGTCGACGGGGGGGCTCGATGCCCCGAGTGTCTCTCGCCGTGTGGTCTTGGGTCCATCTGACCGCAGTATTTCGCCCAAATGTGGCACCCATCCAACACACAGATCTTTTTATTTTGTGATTGAGTTCACTTCTGCTGGTAGGCAGCTTGTTTTCGGCCTTTGCGCGCTGCTCCCCGCATTGGTCCTGTCTGGATCTCCTCCCCTTGGCTTCCTCGCCGTTCCCCATTTCCTCTATGGAACTTTCTCCTGGGCGCCCAAATCTCCTAAACAAAGTCTCTCAATAAAGTACCCCCGCCCCTAATCCGCTTGGTATTGTGGAAGTCCGGCTCGGGCCCATAGGCGTTTTCGCAAATATGGTACGGAGGTTGATATGGGCTCATTCTGTCTCGAGGACACATCTCAGGCGCTGGCCTCTCCCAACTGGGAGCCAGCCAAGCATTCTCGCAGCTTCTGCGAGCGCGCGGCCATGGTCTTCTTTGATGCTGACGGCGCTCTCTTCAATCGTATGGTGTGCTTGTGTGCCGAGCCCGGGACGGGGCGCCGGGACATCCTCACCTGTGCTCTCTCCCTTGCGTCCCAGCGGGGCGTGCAGGTGCTTCGTCGCAACCTCGAAGCATATAATCCCGAGTCGGCCTGCAGGTACCTAACGAAGAAGGCTCGTCAGGTCGAGGGTCTTGGCGGGTATGTCCTTGTTGCCTTTGATGGCATCCCCGCCTCGGACGAATTCTGCGTGACGCGTCAGGCTCGTGCCCTCAGGAGAATGTGGGACAGTGGCGCGTCGGTCATATTCTCCATCGGGCCTGAGGCGCGCCAGCTCCTCGAAGAGCTGCCTGAATGCCGTGAGGTCACTTCCCAGGCCCTGTTCGCTCATGGCGCGGCGGGCTTGGCTGACAGCTTTTCACACGAGCTCTTTAGGTATACGCGGGCAATACCCTCCCTTATCGCCTCGGTCGCATCACGCAAGGAGTCTGATTCGCACGGCGGGGAGGGCGGGGCCGTTTTGCTCCCGTCATACTTCGACGCGCTCGGCGAGCTTGCGGAGCTTTCTGTGAGATCCGGTCTGGCAGACGAGGAGCGAGAGCTCAGGCTCGGAATGCTGCTGCTGGGGAGGGGGCATCGGGAGGATCTTGTCGACGTTGTGGGAAGGGCGCCGACGGATGTTCTCGAGAGTATCTCTCGCTACGCTCCGGTGTTTGGCCTCTCCGATGACCTCGAGGAGTTTGTGACCCTGCCCTTTGCAGTCCCGGGCGCCTATGCGATGTGCCTGAGGCACCTGCTCTCGGCCTGCTCACTGTATCCGGAGATTGCCAGCGGGTGTCTGCGCGTTCTAACGAGGCGAGGCGAGCTGAGCCAGGCAGCGGTTCTCGCGAGGGTTCCGGAGTGCGACGATGCCAGTGGGGCGATCCGGGAGCGGGGTGCAGCCTTCATCGACGCGGGCGAGGTCGAGCTCGTTCGCCATGCGATTGGCCTCAGCGGCGACCAAGAGGACCCCCTCGTCGAGAAGCTGAGGTTTGCGGTGTCGGCGGTGTCCGACGCGAGGCAGCGCCCCGCCCAGAGCGGGCCGGGGATCACGCCTTCCGGCCATGCGGACGAGGCTCTCCTGCTCGTTGACTCCAGGAGGGTCCTGTGGGGAATCCCGCCCCTCACGAGCGCAGATGCAAGGGCGGATAGCGAGTTGGCGCGCGCCCTCTCCCTGCACGTGGGTGCCGTGTCGCTTATGGTACGAGGGGCGTTCACGCTTGCCCTCGGCCTGCTTACCGGCGGCTGCGGGAAAGAGTCAGGGTCTCGCCTTGCCTCTGCCCTGCTCACGCTCGACTGTGACGCCGCCCATCTTCTCGCGGGTGGCACCGAGGACTCGGGGGCGGAGGGGAACTCGTGGGCGGAGGAGCTCGTGGAGTCTCGGCCGTTCTCCGGCCTGTGGGGCTATGCCGCGCTCCATCGAATGGTTCGCTCCCTCCTTACGGAGGGCGGGGGAGTCGTCTGCGACCTGGACGCCATCGCCTCGCGCGCCGAGAGGTCGGGGGACTCCGTCGTGCGCATCGTTGCCCTCATCCTGGGCTCGATAAGGGACGTGGCGAGAAACGCGGGCACGCGCGCGAGGGTGCGGGCGTCGCTTGCCAGGGAGCTGTCTCAGCGGATGGGGTCGACCTATCTGGACCGTGTTGCCGATCTCGTTGGGCAGGCGGTGAGGTTTCTTGCGGGGGAGTCGCCCGAGCCTCGCGTTTGCGACGCCTCCGGAGACGACCTCGACGCGGTGACTTCTCTGGTGCTCGAGAGCATGTCGAGGGGCTCCGGGCCGATGCTCCTCTCGGCCCTCCCGGATAGGGTCCCTTGGGACGCGGTCTGGCTGCTTCGCGCCCTGTGCGCGGCCTCCCGAGAGCTATCCGAGCTCATTCTGGAGAACATGCCCGTTGGGTGGCGGCGCTCCCTCTCGGTCTCGTGCCTGCCTGAGGGACGCTCTGACGAGCCCATGAGAGCCCTGCCGGAGCCGCCCTCTCGAGAGGTGCCCGAGACGAGGCCGACGCCTGCGGGTGATGGCGAACGCCCCATAGAGATCAGGTTGCTCGGGGGATTTTCGATGTCGGTGAACGGGAGGCACATTCCCGATTGGAAGCTCGAGCGCAGGCACATCAAGCCGATGCTTGAGTTTCTCGTGCTACAGGGCGGGAGCTCGAGGCGATTTCAGCTCGTTGAGCAGCTCTGGCCGGACTGCGACTACGTCATGGGGTTCAACCGCGCCTATCAGACGACGAGCGCGATCAGGGCGGCCGTGGCAGAGATCGACAAGGAGATCTCGCTCATCGTGGTAAACAGGACAAGCGGGGAGATCTCCGTCGACATGGGGCTCGTGAGGTGCGACGTTGACGAGTTCAGGCGTGCTGCGCGCCTTGCCGTGGACAGTGACGACGATGCGGTGGCGCTGGACGCCGCGAGGGTGGCGGAGAGGCTCTACGAGGGCGACCTCTACGCTCCCTCCGTAGACTCGACGGGGAGAATCGCCGTCCTTCGGACCGAGCTCAGGACGCTCTATGCGGACGCGATGATCGAGGGGAGCGCCGCGGCGCTACGGCTCGGGCATGCCAGGACCTCGGCCCGGCTCGCGGGAAACGCGCTGGTCGCAAACGACATGAGGGAAGATGCCGTGATAGCGCTCGTGAGGGCGCTCACGGCCTGTGGCAGGACCGTCGAGGCGGACAGGCAGCATCGGGCGTTTGAGGCTCGGATGGCGAAGGAGCGCTCAAGGAGGCAGCCCTCTCATGGCCCTCATAGGCCAAGGGAGGGGAGATCGCGAACAAATCGCGAGGACGTCCGTCGGAAAGAGATGGTTGAGGGCTAGCGCTTTGGGTGCGGTTTTGGTGATAGCGGCGTCTCAGGCGCTTGGAGCCCCTCCCAATGAGTAAAGTATCGAGACGAATGCCTTGCGCCGTCCGGCGCTCTTGAACCAAGGGAGAGTCATGCCCAACTTCCTCTCAAAGATTCTGTCGATAGGTGCAGACCGTGAGCTCAAGGAGCTCGAGCGCATTACTGCCCGCGTCAACGACCTCGAGCCCCAGTTCAAGGCCATGGATGACGAGGAGCTGCGCGGTACCACGGCGCGCCTTCGCGAGCGCTACTCCAACGGCGAGACGCTCGACGACCTTCTTCCCGAGGCGTTTGCCGCAGTACGAGAGGCCTCGGTGAGAACGACTGGCCTGCGTCACTTTGACGTCCAGATCATCGGCGGCATCGCGCTGCACCGCGGCACCATCGCCGAGATGAAGACCGGCGAGGGCAAGACGCTCGTCTCAACGCTCGCGGGCTATCTCAACGCAATTCCGGGCAAGGGCGTCCATATCGTCACCGTCAACGACTATCTCGCCCGCCGAGACAGCGAGTGGATGGGAGGCATCTACCGCTTCCTGGGCATGTCCGTCGGCCTGATTCAGAACGGCATGCGCCTCAACCTCAAGAAGCCCGCGTACGAGGCAGACGTCACCTACGGCACGAACTCCGAGTTCGGTTTTGACTACCTGCGCGACAACATGGTCACGCGCCCGAGCATGCGCGTCCAGCGCGGCCACCACTACGCCATCGTGGACGAGGCGGATTCCATCCTCATCGACGAGGCGCGCACCCCGCTCATCATCTCCGGTGCCGGCACCAAGTCCGCGAGCACCTACAAGGACTTCGCCCGTGCCGTTCGCGGCCTCACGCCCGAGGTCGACTTCCAGATGGACGAGGCCAAGCACACCATCGCCACCACAGATGACGGCCTCAAGAAGGTCGAGCGCGCCCTCGGGATCGAGGACATCTACGGCGATCCCTCCGGGCAGCTCGTGAACCACCTCCAGCAGGCCCTCAAGGCCGAGTACATGTTCCACCGCGACCAGCAGTACGTG
>CASFQX010000173.1 GCA_949296375.1 uncultured Olsenella sp. | reverse complement strand
CTTGATCTCGGAGTAGAGCTCCCAGGCGATGCCCGCCTCGTCGAGAAGGTCGGTCACCTTGGCCACGACGCCAAACTTCACGAGGTCGGGGTCGGAGCAGACGAAGGCCTTCTTGTAGCCGCGGCGCTCGAGCTCGCCGGGAATCTCCTTGATCGCACCGGAGCCGTGGTAGGAGATGTTGTTCAGGACGAAGCGGTTGACTGCCATGCTGTGATACCCCCTTGGGTCGCGAGTGCCGGAAGGCCGGCGTTCCGCTGCGTAGTATTCCCTTGGCAGTTGTTAACGTACTAACTTCTCCGCGAACGGCACGACGCGTCGGTGAACACGCCGGCGTCGTGGCCTCTTTCGCAAACTGTCGCTTTCTGCTGCCCGCGGGCCTTCCAGGCGGCCCGCGGGCAGCAGAAAGCGACAGTTTGCGAAAGGGAGGCGGGGGCGAGAAGGACCTTGGCTCGCGGCGCTACAGCGCGCGCAGGGCGTCAACAAGCGCGGTCTTATCGGCGGTCTTGTCGTCCTTCATCTTGATCACGCGCGCCGGACATCCCGCAACGACGGCACCGGCAGGCACGTCTTCCACGCAGACGGCCCCGGCCGCCACCACGGCGCCCTTGCCCACGCGCACGCCCTCGATCACGACGGCGTTGGCGCCGATCATGACGTCGTCCTCGATCACGACGGGCGTGGCGCTTGCGGGCTCAACCACACCGGCGAGCACGGCGCCCGCGCCCACGTGACAGTGGGCGCCCACGATGGCGCGCCCGCCGAGCACGGCGCCCATGTCAATCATGGTGCCCTCGCCCACCACGGCGCCGATGTTGATGACGGCACCCATCATGACCACCGCGTTGTTGCCAATCTCAACCTGGTCGCGGATGATCGCGCCCGGCTCGATGCGCGCGTTCACGCCGCGCAGGTCCAGCAGCGGCACCGCGGAGTTGCGGCGGTCGCACTCCACGTCCACGTACTCGATGGAGTCCGCGTTGCCGAGAAGGACGGGCTCGATGGCGCCCCACTCGCCAAAGATGACCTTGCCGTCACGGCCGCCGTAGACATGGACGTCGCCCCAGTCCAGGCGCATCCCGCACTTCTCGCGCACGTACACCTTGACCGGCGTCTTCTTCGGCGCGTTTGCAATGAAGTCGATGATCTCCTGAGCGTCCAAAGCCGTTCCTCTCAATCCGTTTGGCCTAGCCAAACATCAGGGTATCAAAGTCGTAGAAGCCGGGCTCGCGCGCAAGCAGGCGCGTGGCGGCGGCCACGGCTCCGGTGACGAAGATCTGGCGACTCGTGGCGCGATGCGTGAGGCAGACCTCCTCGTCGGTGCCAAAGAAGTGAACCTCGTGCGTGCCGGCAACGGTGCCGCCGCGGACGGCGTGCATGCCGATCTCTCCGGGCACGCGGGCGCCCACGATGCCCTCGCGCCCGCCCACGACGGGCCGCTCCCCCGTCGGGTCGACGGCGGCGAGAAGAGCCTTGGCCGTGCCGCTCGGCGCGTCGACCTTCTGGTTGTGGTGGGTCTCCACGATCTCCACGTCCCAGCCGGCGAGCGTGCGGGCCACCAGCGCCGTGGCACGACGCAGGGCCGCGACGCCGAGGGAGTAGTTGGACGCCCAGATCACACGGTTCTTCTCGCCCAGGGCGCGAAGCTCGTCCAGCTGCTGCGGCGAGAGGCCCGTGGTGCCGGAGACCACCGCGGCACCCGTGCGGCGCGCGTAGGCAAGCGTGTGCGGCAGCGAGGCGGGCGCGGAGAAGTCCACGGCAACGTCCGCAGCGGGCGCCGCGGCATCCAGCTCCTCGATGTTGTCCACGTCATAGGAGCCCACCACGTCAAAGCCCTTGGCGAGAAGCTCCTCTCGCACGAGGCGGCCCATGCGGCCGTTGCCGCCGATGACGATCGCGCTAGCCAAGGAGACCGACCCCCCTCATCGCGGAGACCACGCGCTCGCGCCCGGCGTCGGAGATTGTCCAGAGCGGCTGGCGGTAGTACTCGCCGATCATGCCCATCTCGGCCAGTGCGCACTTGACCGGAATCGGGTTGACCTCGCAGAAGAGAGCGTGGATGAGCTCGAGGTTCTCAAGCTGCGTGCGGAGCGCGGCATCGATGTTGCCGGCTAGGAAATCCGCGCACATCTGGTGCACCGTGGAGGGCGCGACGTCCGCCCACACGGAGATGACGCCCTTGGCGCCGAGGCTCATGAGCGGCACGATGATGTCGTCGTTGCCGGAGAACATGCGGAAGTCGTCGGAGAGGTACTGTGCCGCCATGGTTGCGTAGCTGATGGAGCCCGAGGCCTCCTTGAGGCCCCACGCGTTGGGGTGCTGAGCCAGGCGGGCGAGGTTCTTCTCGCTGATGGAGCAGCCGGTGCGGCCGGGGATGTTGTAGAGGATGCATGGCACGTCCACCTTGTCCATGACCGCGGTGAAGTGGCGGTAGATGCCCTCCTCGTTGGACTTGTTGTAGTACGGCGTGATGAGCAGCAGGCCGTCCACGCCGAGCTTGACGAGGCCGGCCGCCTTGCGCTCGGACTCGAAGGTGGCGTTGGAGCCGGCGCCGCCGATCACGGGGACGCGGCCGGCAACGCGCTCGACGACGCAGCGGGCGACCTCAAAGTCCTCGTCGTCGGTCATCGTGGAGGACTCGCCGGTGGTGCCGAGCACGAGGATGCCGTCCGTGCCGTTCTCCAGGTGGAAGTCCACGAGGCGCTCGAGCGCGGGGAAGTCAACGGAGCCGTCCTCGGCAAACGGCGTGACGAGGGCAACGATCGATCCGGTCAGGTTGGTCATGTCCATAGCGCTACCTTTCTCGATGATACGAAGGGACAGTCCCTTTGTCTCGTTTCCTATTTGATGATACGAAGGGACTGTCCCTTCGTATCATTGAGGGTGGCGAAGTAGTCGGCGGGGGTCTCGGCGCGGCGGATGAGCTGCACGGAGCCGTCTGTGCGCAGCAGCAGCTCCGCGGAGCGCAGCGCGCCGTTGTAGTTGTAGCCCATGGAGTGGCCGTGGGCGCCCGTGTCGTGAATGAACAGCAGGTCGCCTACGTGGCACTCGGGCATGTGGCGGTCGCGGGCGAACTGGTCGTTGTTCTCGCAGAGCCGGCCGACCACGTTGTAGCGATGCGTGCACGGCGCGTCCTCGGCGCCCATGACGCTCACGTGGTGGTAGGCGTCGTAGATGGCGGGGCGCATGAGGTTTGCCGCGCAGGCGTCCACGCCCAGGTAGTCGTGGTAGGTGACTTTCTCGTGGATGACGCGGGTCACGAGCGCGCCAGCCGGCGCGAGCATCCAGCGCCCCAGCTCCGAGAAGATCGCCACGTCGCCCATGCCCGCGGGCACGAGCACGTCCTCGTATGCCTGACGCACGCCCTCGCCAATGACGGCAAGGTCGCAGGGGGTGTCGTCCGGGTGGTAGGCAACGCCGATGCCACCGGAGAGGTCGATGAAGCCAATGTGCACGCCCAGTCGCGCGGAGAGGTCCGCCGCCATCTCAAAGAGCTGACGCGCGAGGCGCGGGTAGTAGTCGTTCACCTG
>CASFQX010000172.1 GCA_949296375.1 uncultured Olsenella sp. | reverse complement strand
GCGGAGGATGTCGACGGCCTTGTCGATGTCGCCATCGGCCTCGACGAGGGCCTTCTTGCACTCCATCATCGGGGAGTCGGTCATCTCACGGAGCTGCTTGACGAGGGCGGCGGTAACCTGAGCCATTGTTCTCTCCTCTGTCTAGTGACGGATGTCTTGTCTGAAATGAACTACTCGGCGGCAGGGGCCTCGACGGCCTCAGCGGCAGCCTCGGCGGGAGCCTCAGCGGCGGCCATCTCCTCGGCCGTGATCTGCTCCTTGCCGGAGCCGGCGAGAACGGCGTCGGCAGCGAGCTCGCACATGAGGGAGACGGAGCGGATGGCGTCGTCGTTGGCAGGGATGCCATAGTCAACGACGTCGGGGTCGGAGTTGGTGTCAAGGAGACCGATGACGGGGATGTGCAGACGGTTGGCCTCGCGAATGGCGATCTCCTCGCGCTTGGTGTCAACGACGAAGATGGCAGCGGGCAGGGAGGTCAGCGTGCGGGCGCCGCCGAGGTTGGCCTGGAGCTTGGCGAGCTCCTTGGAGAGAACGGCCTGCTCCTTCTTGGGCAGCAGGCTCATGCGACCATCCTCGACCATGGCCTCGAGCTCCTCCATGCGGGCGATGCGGGAGCGGATGGTCACGAAGTTGGTGAGCATGCCGCCGAGCCAACGCTGGTTGATGTAAGGCATGCCGCAGCGCTCGGCCTGAGTGGAGATGGGCTCCTGGGCCTGCTTCTTGGTGCCCACGAAGAGGATCGAGCCGCCCTTGGAAGCGGTCTCCTTGAGGAAGGTGTAGGCGCGGTCGGCGCCGAGCATGGTCTGCTTGAGGTCGAGGATATAGATGCCGTTGCGCTCACCAAAGATGAAGGGCTTCATCTTGGGGTTCCAACGGCGCGTCTGGTGGCCGTAGTGGCAGCCGGCGTCGAGCAGGGTCTGGATAGTAATCTTAGCCATGGTAACCTCCTGTGGTTGGTCCTCCGCGTGAGGTCATCCCCGTTTCGCCACCCAAGGCCTGGCTAGAAGCCCCGGGCACCACGGCGAGCGAGTCGTCACGCGTGCGTCTTGGTACCGCCTGGCGGCGGCATGCCGTGCGGACGCACAGCGATTTGCAAGTATAGCTGGCAAGACCTGCGTTGTCGAGGTCTTATCTGCTGCCTTTCACGATTTACGCAACCTTTTCCGCGCAGAGAGAGTCGCAATCGCAGCATCTCTGCCATAGGAGCCCGACCTACAGAGATGCCCCCACCCCCTAGGACCGCGGGTGCGCGGCACGCGCGGCCTCCCTCAGGCGATCGACCGAGAGATGGGTGTAGATCTGAGTGGTTGCCAGACTCTCGTGACCGAGAAGCTCCTGAACGCTTCTCAAGTCCGCTCCGCCACCCAGAAGCTCGGTCGCAAAGGTGTGGCGCATTGCGTGCGGCGTGAGCGACGGGTCGAGCCCCGCCTCGGCGACCCTGCGCTCAAAGCGGGTGCGCAGGGCGTCGGTTGACATTTGGTTTCCCCGGGTCGAGAGAAAGAGCGCGTCGGTCGGACGGTCGTCTCTGACAAGAGACGGGCGACCGAGTCTGAGATAGGCCCGAACGCTCTCGAGCGCTCGATCGTAGACGGGAACGATGCGCTCCTTCGAGCCCTTTCCAAAGAGCCTCACCTGATGGGAGCCAAGGTCAACGTCAAGAACAGAGAGACCCGCCACCTCTCCGATGCGCGCACCCGTCGCATAGAAGAGCTCGAGGAAAGCGCGGTCCCTCAGGTCAACCGGGTCATCCCCGGAACAGGTGGCGAGAAGCGCCACGACGTCGTGGTCGGACATGGTTCGCGGAAGCGTCCGCGAGAGCTTGGGGCTCGCCACGGCGGCGACCGCGGCGCTCGGACAGCGACCCTCCCTGAGCATCCATCGATAGAGGCCGCGCAGGGCAGAGAGCCTCCGAGAGACGGTTCGCACAGAGTAGCCGGCGCGGGAGAGCTCCGAGAGGTACGCGCGGAGCTCACGATGCGTGAGGGAGAGTGGGGACACGCCCTCGCGGCGGGCCCACATGACAAAGGCCTCGAAGTCCTCGTGGTAGCCACGGACCGTGTTCGGCGAGAGGTTCCTCACCTCGGAAAGGTAGAGGCAGTAGTCTTCCGCTCCCCGCTCGAGCTCGTCCTGCTCTGCAGTTCGTGCCTTTGCCTCGGGGGTCATCAGGAAGCCCTGCCACAGAGAAGCTCGGGGCGCGAGGAGAGGTATGCCGCGAGATCTTCCCTCGCGCGCTCGACGTATGCCGCGCGCCTTGCCTCCTTGTTTCGCGGTGCGTTCTCGAGCGGGGGAAACAGCCCGAAGTTCACGTGCATGGGTTGATAGTCCACCGTCTCGGGGTTGGTGGCATAACTCACGAGCGAGCCAAGCGAGCCGGTATCGGGAAGCCTGACCAGAGGAACGCCCGCAAGCTCCGCGTAGGTGTTGAGCCCGGCGAGAAGTCCCGAGGCGATAGCCTCGACGTAGCCCTCGGTTCCCGTGATCTGGCCGGCGAGTCTCACGCTCGTCCCGCGGATGGCGAAGGTGGTGTCAAGGGCGTGCGGGGAGTCTACGAAGCTGTTGCGGTGCATGACGCCGTAGCGAAGAAACTCGGCGCCTTCGAGACCCGGGATCATCCGAAAGACGCGTCGCTGCTCGCCCCAGGTAAGGTTGGTCTGAAAACCCACGAGGTTATATGCAGTGTGAGCGGAGTTCTCGGCTCTCAGCTGAACCGCCGCCCAGGGACGCCTGCCCGTCCTGGGGTCCTCGAGCCCAACGGGTTTCATGGCGCCAAACCGCAGGGAGTCCCTGCCGGTGCGCGCGACCTCTTCCGCAGGCTGACAGGCGCAGAAGAGGTCCCGCTGCTCAAAGTCCTTGGAACAGACGCGCTCCGCCGAGACGAGGGCCTCGATAAAGGCCTCGTACTCCTCTCGGTCAAGGGGGCAGTTGAGATAATCGCCCTCTCCCTGCTCCCCATAGCGAGACTGCGTGAAGACGATGGAGCGATTGATCGAATCGGCGTCCACGATCGGGGCGGCGGCATCGTAGAAGCTCAGCCGATCCCCACCGACGCGCCTCGCTATGTCCTCGAAGAGGGCGTCGGCGCAGAGTGGGCCCGCAGCAATCACGCAGGGTCCCTCAGGAACAGAATCGACGCGCTCCCTGACGAGCTCGATGTTCTCGTTCGAGAGGACGCGATCGGTCACGCAGCGGGAGAACTCGCCGCGGTCGACGGCAAGCGCACCGCCGGCGGGTACCGAGGTGAGGCGAGCGCACTCCAGAAGCTCGGAGCCCATGAGCTCAAGCTCCCATTTGAGCTGGCCGGCGGCGCTATCCTCCTTGGTCGACTTGAGGGAGTTCGAGCACACGAGCTCGGCGAGACCCCCGGTGTGATGCGCCGGGCTCTCGTGATCGGGGCGCTGCTCGAACAGCCTGACCCTCACCCCCCTGCGAGCAAGCTGAAGCGCGCACTCGCTACCGGCGAGACCGCCGCCGACCACGGTTACGATGTCCTGCATATTCCTCCCATCGAGACTCGTACTCCCTCATTTTGCCCCAAGTAGAACGATTGCGTCGGCGAGTATCTGCCGTCGGGAAGCCTCTCCACGAGACCCCTCGCCTCGTGGTCCGTGAGTGTTCTCATGACCGTGAGCACGCTCTCGTTGAGCCTCTCAGCGAGCTCGTCGGGGCGTGCGGGCGAGGCCACGAGTGCCGAGAGTACGGGGCCCACCGCTCCCCTCGCGCTCTTCTGTCCGAGTCTCATGAGCCCGTAGTCGAGAGAGATCGCCGTAGACAGCTCAGCCTCGTCCGCGATCACGCGGGCACCCTCGGAGAGCAGCCTATTGGTGCCGCTTGAATTTGGGGAGAAGATGGAACCGGGTATCGCATAGACGATTCTCCCAAGCTCAACAGCAGCCTCCGCGGTGTACATGGTCCCTGACCTCCTCCCGGCCTCCGTGACGATAAGAACGCGGGACAGCGCGGCGATGAGCTCGTTTCTCCTCGGGAATGACCACCTCTTGGGCCCTGAGCCCCATGGCTCGACGGAGATCACCGCTCCCCCGCCCGCTACAGCGCCCTCGAAGACGTCGCTTGAGGTGCTCGGGTACACGGCGTCCGCCCCGCACCCCGAAACAACGATCGTCTTCCCGCCTGCCATAATCGCAGCCGACCCAGCGGAGTGATCGCATCCCATGGCGCCCCCGGAGACGACCGTTATCCCACACTCTGCCGAGATCCTTGCGGCCATCTCCGCAATGGCGAGGCCATAGGGAGTCGCTCTCCTCGCTCCCACGATGGAGACGCACGGACCGAGAAGTGCCGCAGGATCACCAAGTCCGAAGATCCTCTCGGGTACTCTCGCCAGTTCCTCGAGGGCGGACGGCCATCCCTCCTCGCCTCGTTCGATGACCCAACCGTCAGCCGGAGCTCCCATCTTCTCATCCCTTCGTCCGAGGTCGATACCCCAGTGCCTCTACCACGTCCTCCTCAGTGATCTTCTCGTGCTCGGCGAGGTCCGCAATCGTACGGGCAACCCTCGTGACCCTGACGATTGCCCTACCACCGAGAGACAGGCCGCGAGCGAGCGACTCGAAGGCCCTTCTCGCCCTTGGCTCAAGATCCGCGGCGGGAGGGCGGGGCCTGCCGGAAGGCAGCTTAGACCGCCCCTCCCGCCACCCCCTGAACTCGATGGCGCTGACTACCATCTCTCGCAGGTCATCGGAGGAGTCTCCGGGACTCCCGCCGATGACCTTGGAAGACTCCGGGCGCGGAACGTCCACGACCAGGTCTATGCGGTCCATGAGTGGACCGCCGATACGCGTCTGGTACGCATGTATCTGCGCGGGAGTGCAGGAGCACTCATGACTCGGGTCGCCGAGATACCCGCAGGGGCAGGGGTTGGAGGCGGCGACGAGCTGAAAGTGACAGGGAAACGAGTAGGTACCATCGACCCTCGTGATCCTAACCACGTGATCCTCAAGTGGCTGCCTCAGGGCCTGGAGCACGGACCTCCCAAACTCGGGTATCTCATCGAGAAAGAGAACGCCCTCGTGAGCGAGGGAAACCTCGCCGGGAAGCACGGGTCTTCCGCCGCCGACGAGCCCAGCGGAGGATATGGAGTGATGGGGTGCCCTGAACGGACGCTCCCCTCTCGCGATTCGGTCGATGGGTTGTCCGGCAACGGAATGGATGACCATCGCCTCCGAGGCTTCCTCGGGAGCGAGGGGCGGAAGAATCGTCGGAAGGCAGCGGGCGAGCATCGTCTTTCCCGACCCTGGGGGACCGACCATGAGGACGCCGTGTCTCCCGGCGGCGGCGATCGTCATTGCCCTCTTGGCAAGATCCTGGTCGACGATGTCGGCGAAGTCTGCGGGACGACTCCCCTCCCCCTGGCTGAGGATATGGGACTCACGTATGGGAGAGAGCCCCTCGACCCCACCCTTGAGCTGAGAGAGGGACCTCATTCCAAGGGCCCCGTCGCACATAGGGGAAATTAGGGAGCTCTCCTCAGACATGACGAGTTCGAGCCCGAGGCGCTCGGAGAGAGAGGCGTAGGCAACCTCTCCCCTGACGGGGCACACGGAACCGTCCAGGCCGAGTTCCCCCACAAATAGCCTACCCTCGACGATCTTGGGATCAAGTTGCCGCGTGGCAATGAGAATGGCAACCGCCATGGGCAGGTCGAGCGAGGTTCCGGTCTTCTTGATCTCGCTCGGCTGCAAGTTTATGGTGACGTGCTCCCGGGGAAGCTCGAACCCGCTCGAGCGCATTGCGCACCGAACCCTGGAGCGAGCCTCGAGAACGGCGGAGTCGGGCATGCCCACCACGTCGAGACCGGGAAGGCCGCTCGAGACGCTAACCTCAACGGTTACCGACACCGGTTCGACTCCGTGGAGCGAAGCCGCGTGAACGGCGGCGCCGGCAGCCATCAGTCTTCCATCCCAAACGCTGAGAAATCCTGATGAAGATGCGCGTGTCCATCTGGGTAGACCGTCAGGGCGATGACATCAAACCTGAAGTTGCTTACCCACTCGTGAAGCTGGAGGTAGCTCCTTGCGGCGTTTCGGTACCGGCCTCTCTTATCAAAGTCAACCGCCTCCTCGGGCATGACCTCGTCGACACCAAAGACCCTCCTGGTCTTCACCTCAACAAACACGGCAGTGTCACGGGGAAGCTCGGGGGCTCGCGCAATGATGTCGACCTCACCGAAACCACTGTCCCAGTTCGTCTGGAGTATCTCCCACCCCCTTTTCATGAGGTTGTCGCAGGCCCTGCGCTCACCTCTCTTGCCAAGGGCGTGCGGGTCGATGTCACTCGCTGAACCGATGACGGGCGCGTAAGTGGTCTCCTCGATCATTTGTCCCCCTCTCGTTGCGATATAAAGAGCATCGCAGGGGGAACTTGCACCAAACTGACGCGCGACAACGTCTGGGCGCAACCAAACTGACGGGACTCATCAGTTTTTGTTCAAGCGCCGTGTTTACCTCGGGGCAGAGATTGGGATCTAAAAGCGCCCCTGATATGGGTCAGTTAGAAGAGGCGCGGGGTCTCCATGAAGTTTCCACAGAAGGAGAGCCTGTGGAGGGGGCTCGCCCCCAAGGCCTTGATAGCGGCGATGTGCTCCGCGGAACCGTATCCCTTGCAGCTGGCAAGGTGATACTCAGGGTATTCGGCATCATAGGAGACCATGAGAGCGTCACGCGTGACCTTTGCAACGATGGATGCCGCCGAGATGCAGGCGATGCGAGCGTCGCCCTTGACGACGCAGAGCTCCCTGGGATGAGCACCGATTGGGTTTCCGTCGATGAGGACCCTGTCAGGGTCAAGGCCCGTGTCCTCGATGGCCCTCCCCATGGCCAACCTGAGACTGGCGGCCATCCCGATCCGATCGATCGTCTCGTTGTCTACGTGCGCAATCCCAACGGCCAAGGCTACGTCATGTATCGATGCGGCAAGACGCTCACGCGAGCGCGGGTCGAGTTGCTTTGAGTCGTTCAACCCCCATACCATCGGCTCCCGGGGAAGGCAGACGGCCGCCACGGTCAACGGGCCCGCCAGGGCTCCTCGTCCCACCTCGTCGACACCCACGACGACACCGTCCCCACCCAGCTCGAGTTGGAGGTCGTACATCGAGCGCACTCGATCTCGCTCCACGCGCTCGCGCTCGATTCTTCTTCTTGCGACCTCGATCGCATGCTGGACCTGCTTGCGGGGATCCTCCGCATACCTGGCGATGAGCTGCTCCGCCTCCTCAAGCGAGGAGGTCGAGAGGGCGGCCGCGACCTCTCGGGCGGTGGTGGGAGGCGTCGAATCACTTGCCACGGAACAGTCACCCCAAACAAATGGAGCCGCCCACTTGGGCGGCTCCAGGTCTTCCAAACGCTCGCTTACTAGTCGCGCTTCTCGCGGATGCGGGCGGCCTTGCCCACGCGGTCGCGGAGGTAGTAAAGCTTGGCACGACGGACGTCACCGTGACGGACGACGTCGAGCTTTGCAATCTTGGGGCTGTGGAGCGGGAAGGTGCGCTCAACGCCAACGCTGAAGCTGATCTTGCGGACGGTGAAGGTCTCGCGCGCGCCCTCACCGCTCATGCGAATGACGTCGCCCTCGAAGACCTGCTCGCGGGTGCGCTCGCCCTCGACGATGCGATAGTGAACCTTCACGTGGTCGCCAACCTTGACGGCGGGGATGTCCTCGCGAATCTGCTGACGCTCGATGGCACGAATGTAATCCATGTTCTCTTTCCTTCTCTAGAGGTGCCGACGCCAAGCGAACGACACATAGCTTTACACGCAAGGCGAAATTATAGGTGACTTTGGGCCCATGGACAAGAACAACACAACTTTAGATGCAGAGGCCCACAACGACCCCGGCCTCGGTGGTCGGGTCTGCGATGGTGCAGGGATAGCCCGTGCTCATAGCCTGATAGAAGTACGAACTCGTATCGTAGACCTCGGACGAGGGAAACGCCGAGCGGTACCACCAGGCGACCTCAACCCCGTCATGGCTGAGCATGAGCGTGTCCTTGGGATCAGACTTGCAGGTCACACCCTCCATCTCAAAGAACTCGTACTGCTCGCCCTCCGCAGTGAGAACGTCATCGTAGAGGGAGTAGTCAACGTAGAACGTCCTCCACCAGATGTCATTGCCATATTCGTCGACGAAGAGCGTGCTAGGGCCACAGACCTCGCTCAGTGAGAACGCCCAGAGTACGTCGGAGGTCTGCGTGACACCGGATGCGTCGTCGAGCTCGCCGACGTTGTTCGTGGTCTTGCTGACCGCCTTCGCCTGGTCGAGAAGGTCCTGGGGCAGAAGGTCTGCGCCCTCCCCAGCGAGCCAGGATCGAAGCTGACTGCCCTCCCAGCCGCCGTGGCAGGTAACCGTCGAGTTCATGGGCTGAAGCGCAATCGGAGATATCATCAGCGTGATCCCCGCCGCGCCCGAGCCGTCAGCGAGGTCGTCGGCCCTGATGCCCACGACCGTTGCGGTGGCCTGACGTCCGTCCGTGAGGCTCACGGTCCTGGTGTCCCCTATGCCAACCCCCCAGACGGAAGCGACCTCCCGCCCCTCCTCGTCGGACGACGCGGAGGAGATGAGCTGAGAAATCTCCGAGAGCTCCTCCCAGCTGTACTCCGCAAAAGATTTGGGGCTGAGCTCCTCCTGCTCCAGGGGGGCACTCTGGGGGCGCAGCAGCGACGAGTTGGTGGCAATCAGATAAAGGAGGACGGCGCCGCCAGCAAAGACGAGTATCGAGGCAACGACCGCAATGGCGGTGAGGCATCCGCCTCCCCTGTCATGAGAACTCATGTCATCCTTTCCTCGCGGTAACGGAGCCCATGATATACAAGCTTCACCTCTTCCGCCAGGAGCGAGGGACCTTGAGCGACTCGTAGAGGTCGATTGCGTAGCGATCTGTCATCCCGGAGATGAAGTCGGCGACCTGCACCTCAGGAGACCCGTCATCATGCATCCGATATTCGTGTGGCACTTCCTCGAGGTGTGTCATGAAGTGATCGAAGAGCTCCCCGAGCATCACATACGCCTTCGGCTCCTCCCACTTTGCGTCACCGCGCGAGTAGAGGTTCGCAAAGAGAAACGAGCGCATCTCCATCATCGCGTCCCACACGGGGCCTGACATCCGAATGTCCCCCGTTGCAGAGCTCATGTGGACGACGTCATGGACCATCGTCTCAATCCTCTCGGACGAGCTCCCACCCAGGACGAGCCGAGCAGCCTCCGGAAGGGCGCGCTCCGAGAGAAGGCCGGCCCGCTCAGCATCATCGATGTCGTGGCACACGTAGGCGATTCTGTCGGCAAGCGAGACGACACGACCCTCGAGGGTCGACGCTCTCACGGCACCCGTGTGGTGATGAATGCCGTCGACAACCTCAAAGCTGAGGTTCAGGCCTTTTCCGCCTCGCTCAAGAAGCTCGACGATGCGTACGCCCTGCTCGTTATGCGCAAAGAACCTGTGCTGGAATGAGTCACCCTCCTCGAGGCACCGATGCCGGGCTATGGCATGGCTGAGGGCGCGCTCGCCCACGTGACCGAACGGGGTGTGCCCGAGGTCGTGTCCGAGGGAGATGGCTTCGGTCAGGTCTTCGTTCAGTCCGAGCGGCCTGGCGATTGACCGTGCAACCTGTGAGACCTCCAAGGTGTGAATGAGGCGCGTTCGATAATGGTCACCCTCCGGCGCGAGAAACACCTGCGTCTTGTGGGCGAGACGACGAAAGCTCTTGCTGTGAAGTATCCTGTCGCGATCGCACTGGAAGCAGGTCCTGAGGGGGTCGGGTTCCTCGGAAACCTCTCGGCCTCGTGATGAGTCGGAGAAGCAGGCGTCGGGCGAGAGACGCTCGTGTTCGAGCTTCTCAAGGTCTAGTCTCGTGTTCTCGCGCATGGGACCTCCAACAAAAAGAAGGGAGGAGGCCGAAGCCCCCTCCCCCATAGGTCGAGACGATGTCCTCAGTTCCTACTTGGCAACCTTGGCAGCGCCGCCGTTGGCCTCGATCTTGGCCTGGGCAGCCGCGAGGCGGGCGATGGGCACGCGGTACGGCGAGCAGGACACATAGTCGAGACCGAGGTCGTAGTACATGTGGATGGACTCGGGGTCGCCACCGGTCTCGCCGCAGACGCCGCAGACGATGTCCGGGTTGCCGGCGTGACCACCCTCGACGCCCATCTTGACGAGCTTGGCAACGCCCTTGTCGAGCGTGGCGAACGGGTTCGTCTTGCAGATCTTCTTGTCGAGGTAGAGCGGCATGAAGGCAGCCTCAACGTCGTCACGGGAGAAGCCGAGGCCCATCTGCGTGAGGTCGTTGGTGCCGAAGGAGAAGAAGTCGGCGTGCTTGGCGATGTCCTCGGAGGTAATCGCAGCGCGCGGAATCTCGATCATGGTGCCGACCGGGATGTCGAGCTCGACGCCGTACTCCTCGGCGACGGTCTTGATGTTCTCCTCAACGACCTCGCGGACGAGGGCGAGCTCCTCCTCGAAGGCAACGAGCGGGATCATGATCTCGGGCTTGGGGTTGAGGCCCTGCTTCTGGAGCTCGGCGGTGGCGGAGGCGATGGCCTTCACCTGCATGACGTTGAGCTCGGGGTAGACCAGGCCGAGGCGGCAGCCACGAAGGCCGAGCATCGGGTTGGCCTCCTGGAAGGAGTCGAGCTTGGCGAGAAGTGCCTTCTTCTCGGAGACGTCCTTGCCCTCGGCCTCCTCCTTGGCGATCTCGACGTCGAGGTCACGCGGATCCTCGAGGAACTCGTGCAGAGGCGGATCGAGCAGGCGCACGATGACGGGCATGCCGTCCATGGCCTTGAACATCTCAAGGAAGTCGCCCTTCTGGGCAGCGCCGAGCTTCTCGACGGCGTCAGCCTTGACGGCCTCGTCGTCGGCGAGGATGAAGTTCTGGATGAGCTGCTTGCGCTCGCCGAGGAACATGTGCTCGGTGCGGCAGAGGCCGATGCCGGAGGCGCCGTTGTCCTTGGAGAGCTGAGCGTCGGCGGGGTTGTCGGCGTTCGCACGGACACCGATCACGCGGCCGCGCTCGGCGTCGTTGCGGACCTCGTCGGCCCAGTCGAGGATGGTCTGGAGGTCGCCACCGAGCTCCGGACGGACGAGGGCAACCTCGCCGAGGATGACGTCACCGGTGGTGCCGTCAATGGAGATGACGTCGCCCTCGTGGAGGGTGATGTCGGTGCCGGAGATGGTGCAGACCTTGTTGACAGCGTCGATCTGGAGGGCGTCGACGCCGCAGACGCAGGGGGCGCCCATGCCACGGGCGATGACGGCGGCGTGGGAGGTCTTGCCACCGTGAGAGGTCAGGATGCCCTCGGCAGCAACCATGCCGTGGAGGTCGTCAGGGGTGGTCTCCCAGCGAACGAGGATGCAGGGCTTGCCTGCCTCGGCGTAGGCCTCGGCGTCAGCGGAGGAGAAGACGACAGCGCCGACAGCGGCACCCGGGGAGGCGTTGAGGCCCTTGGCAATGACCTTGTAGTCGGCCTTGGGGTCGAACTGCGGGTGGAGGAGCTGGTCGAGCTGCTCGGGAGCAACGCGCATGACCGCCTCCTCCTTGGAGATGCGGCCCTCCTCGTACATCTGAATGGCGACCTTGAGGGCGGAGAGGGCGGTGCGCTTGCCCACGCGGGTCTGGAGCATCCAGAGCTTGCCCTGCTCGATGGTGAACTCGAGGTCCATCATGTCAGCGTAGTGATCCTCGAGGATCTCGAAGACGTGGAAGAGCTCCTTGCCAGCCTCCTCGAGGCCCGGGACCTTGGGCAGGTCGGCGATCGGCTCGGTGTTGCGGATGCCGGCCACGACGTCCTCGCCCTGGGCGTTGACCAGGAAGTCACCG
>CASFQX010000171.1 GCA_949296375.1 uncultured Olsenella sp. | reverse complement strand
CGCGCCGGCCCGCACGGCCTCGCGCGAGGCGGGGTCGAGGACGACGTCGCGCCAGGCGACGACGCCCGCCGCCCCGCCGCGTCCGGGGGCGGACCTCCTCAGCAGCGCGCGCACCCGCTCGAGGACCACGGGCAGCGAGAAGGGCTTGGGGACGAAGTCGTCGGCGAGCAGGGAGAAGGCGCGGAGCTGGTCGTCCTCCCCGTCGAGGGCGGTGAGGACCATGACGGGGACGTCGGATGAGGACCTGATAGCCTCGCAGAGCGTGAAGCCGTCTATCTTGGGCATCATCACGTCCAGCATGACGAGGTCGAAGGGCTCCACCCCGAGCGCCGCCTGGAACGTGCGGAGGCCCGCGAGCCCGTCCGCCTCCCCATGCGCCTCGTAGCCCGCGTGCGCGAGCAGCTGCACGAGCGCGTCCAGAACGTCTGGCTCGTCCTCGACCACGAGCACCCTCTCCGCCATGGCCGCCACCCCTTTCAGCATGATTCAGAGCAACGGTAGTCTAAGCCCGTTAGCTTTCGGTTAGTACCCCGCGCCCCGCTGGTCACCGTACCTGTCCGCTCCCCATGCGAGCGAGCATCTCGGCGATGCGCGAGGCCATCTCGTCCGGCCGGCGCGGAAGCCGAACGTGCGGCGTCTCTCATACGAGTGGCTGACGGGGCTGCGCGAGATCCGCGTCGACCCGGAGCGGGCGCTCTTCTCGCCCTATTATGATGCGCAACGCCCTGCATCTGCCGTAGCGGTGCTCGGGTGCCTGCTTATGGGCGACCCTCGAGCGCCTCGAGATAGACCTCGGGGTGCCACAGGCTCGCCTCGCCGTGCCGCCAGGCGGGGCGCTCGACAAGCGTGCTGCCCGGCATGGCCTTCGCCAGGGCGCGCGCCGAGCGCACCATGATGCGGGGCTCCTTCCCGCCGACAAGGATGGTGGCCCGCGCCCCGCAGCCCGCGAGCTCGAGCCTCAGCCGGTAGGAGCTGTTCGCCCGCATGAAGGCGATCATGTCCCACTTTGATATGGCGCAGCTGTCACGGTAATAAGACTCGTAGAGCTCCTTGGGGAGATGGAGGCTCGCGAACTGCGCCCGCGCGAACCAGGGGCGCCGCACGAGCGGGTAGCTCAGGGCGACGGCGGGCGCGACGAGGGCGCGGGTGGCGCGCATGGGGAGCACGAGCGCGCTCTCGATGACGGCGCGCTCCGCGATCCGCGGCCGCTGCGCAAGGGCCTCGAGGGCGACCTGCGCCCCGAGGGAGACGCCGCCGAGCGCGTCGACGCGCCCGCCGAGCTCGCGGTCGATGAGGGCGACGAGCTCGGAGGCGTTGTCCTCGATCGACGTAAACGGGCGGTCCGAGCCGGCGTGCCCGTCGAGCACGGGGAGCACGACGCGGTACCCGTTGGCGGCGAGCAGGTCGGCGACGGCCCGGTAGTTCCACCATGAGAGGCCGCCCCCGTGCAGGAGCACCGCCGTCCGCGGGCCCGAGCCGAGCGTGTGAGTGACCATCTGGATCCCTTCGACGGTGACGTGGCCCGGGCGGCGCCGTAGGAAGCGGGCGCGCGCTTGGGCCAGCGCATGGTCGCGCGGTTCTTCTCGCCCCGTGCGACCATTATACGGGCGGCATGCGGGAGTTTTCCACATTGGGACTTCCGGGCGCTCTTCTCGGCATGAGACGCTTTGGAACGCTGGGCAACGGAACGCGCGGGGCGACGGAAGGTTGTCGACAGCCTCTCGCGAGAATGTGGAAAGGCGCTGGTGGCGGTGCGTGCGCGGTCGTTCTTCTCGTCCGGCGCGAAGGAGGCGCCGCGACCGTCGACCGGGCCACGTGCGTCCCGGAAAGCCGCAGGTAGAGGCCACGTAAAGAACTCTTGACGCGCGTTTCTCGCCCCGCAGCGCCCGATGTCGGGACCCTTTGATGGTACGATTCCGCGGGACGTGCCATGGTCTGGCCCGTAAGGGGCGGCGCCGAGAAGAACAGAGGGAGAGCGGGCATGGAGATCGGCGGGAGGATACGCGAGCTGCGCACGACGCGCGGGATGTCTCAGGACGACCTCGCGGCGCGCGTGTACGTGAGCCGCCAGACGATATCGTCCTGGGAGAACGGCAAGACCTACCCCGACGTCCAGAGCCTGCTCCTGCTCTCCGAGATCTTCGACGCGTCCGTGGACTCTCTCATAAAAGGAGACGTGGAGACCATGAACGAGACCATCGAGAGGGACGTCGTCATCATCAGGAGGCTGGGCACGGCGATGATTGCCCTCGCGGCATGCACGATCGCCGCCGCGATATGGGCGGTGGCGCAGGTCGAGATCTGGGGGTGGAAGGGCGTCCAGGTGGTGCCCACCCTCCTGCTCACGCTCGTGCTCTGGGCGTGCCTGATGTTCTGCTCGCACTGGGCGGAGAGGATCAAGCGCGACCACGACCTCGCGACCTATCGCGAGGTGCTGGACTTCTGGAACGGCGTCGAGCCGAACCGCGACACCGAGCGCGG
>CASFQX010000170.1 GCA_949296375.1 uncultured Olsenella sp. | reverse complement strand
CGCGGCGCCCGGCTGGGCGTCGCGCTCGCCGGCCTGCGGGCGGCGGGCGACGCCGGCTTCACGGGCGCCAAGGTCAACTGCGTCCTCATGGGCGGCGTCAACGACGACGAGGTGGCTGACATCGCCGCCCTGGCGCGCGAACAGCCCGTCGACGTGCGCTTCATCGAGCTCATGCCCATCGGGCCGGCAGCGCGCTGGCCGCAGGCGCGGTTCCTGCCGGCCGATGCCGTGCTCGAGGCGGTGCCGGAGCTCGAGCCCGTGGCGAGCGACGACGGCGGGCCGACCCGCGACGGGGTGGCCGAGCTCTTCTCGGCGCCCGGCTGGGCGGGTCGCGTGGGCCTCATCCGACCGATGAGCCACCGGTTCTGCGCGGGCTGCACCCGCATCCGGGTGACGGCGGACGGGCGCCTCAAGCCCTGCCTGCACTCCGCAGACGAGGTGAGCCTGCGCGGGCTCGCCGGGAGGGAGCTGCGCGAGGCGCTTCTCGCCGGTATTGCGCTCAAGCCGGCGCACCATGACATGGACGGGGCCCACGCGAGCGAGTCGGCGCGGGCCATGAACGAGATTGGGGGATAGCGTGGAGGGCCAGTTCAAGGGGGCCGACCTCACGCACGTGAACGAGCAGGGAAGGGCGCGGATGGTGGACGTCTCGGACAAGCCGGCCACGGACCGCGTCGCGCGCGCCGCCGGGTTCGTGCGGATGGCGCCCTCCACGGTGGAGCTCGTGCGCACGGGCGGCGCCAAGAAGGGCGACGTGCTCGCGGTGGCGCAGGTGGCGGGCATCATGGCCGCCAAGCGCTGCTGGGAGACGGTGCCCATGTGCCATCCCGTGGCGCTCACGGGCGTCGACGTGCGCTTCTCGGTGGAGGCGGGCGGCGTGGGCATCGAGGCCACGTGCCGCTGCCACGGCGAGACGGGCGTGGAGATGGAGGCGCTCTCCGCCGTGTCCGCGGCGGCGCTCACGGTCTACGACATGCTCAAGGCCCATCAGCGGGACATGGTGGTCGAGGAGGTGCGCCTGGTCGAGAAGACCGGAGGCTCGAGCGGGGACTTCGCTGCCCGCGGGGCGCGGGGCGCCGCCACGGTCGAGGCGGTGTGCGTGAGCGAGGAGAAGGGCACGCGCAAGCATCCTGTGGACGAGATCGAGCTCGTGGTGGGCGAGGGCGTCGCGGGAGACGCGCACGCGGGCCGCTGGCACCGTCAGGTGAGCCTGCTGCCCGTGGAGGCCGTCGACGAGCTGCGCAGCCTCCTGCCCGAGCTCGCGCCCGGGGACTTTGCCGAGAACGTGCTCACGCGCGGGCTCGACCTCAAGGCGCTGCCGGTGGGCACGGTGCTCAGGGCCGGCGCGGCGGAGCTCGTGGTGACCCAGATCGGCAAGGAGTGCCACGCCGCCTGCGAGATCCGCAGGCTCACGGGCAAGTGCGCGATGCCCACTGAGGGCATATTCTGCGTGGTCACGCGCGCGGGGTCCCTGCGCGCCGGAGACAGGCTGGAGGTGGTCTCTCAATGAGGCTCGTTCGCACCGAGGACGCGGTGGGGCACGTGCTCTGCCATGACATGACGCAGATCCTGACCGGCGACGACCCGGGCGCCCCGCGCTTCAAGGGCCCGCGCTTCAGGAAGGGCCACGTGGTCACGGCCGAGGACGTGCCCGTGCTGCTCTCCATGGGCAAGGTGAACCTCTACGTCTGGGAGCTCGAGGAGGGCATGGTCCACGAGGACGACGCCGCCCGGCGCATGGCGGCGCTCGTGGCGGGTCCGGGCACCGAGGCGGCCGGCGAGCCCTCGGAGGGCAAGGTCAACGTCCGCGCCGCCACCGACGGCGTGCTGCTCGTGGACTCCGCGCGCCTCGAGGCCGTGAACTCCGTCGACGAGGTCATGGTCGCCACGCGCCGGGGCGGCTTTGCCGTGCGCGCGGGCGACCTTCTCGCCGGCACGCGCGTGATACCGCTGGTCATCGCCGAGGAGCGGCTCGCCGAGGCCGAGGCGGCCGCCGGGCCGGAGCCGCTGCTCTCCGTGGAGCCCTTCCGCCTGCGCACGGCGGCCGTCATCGCCACGGGCTCCGAGGTGGCCTCCGGCCTCATCGAGGACCGCTTCACGCCGGTCATGGTCGAGAAGCTCGCGGCGTACGGCATCGAGTGCGTGGCGCGCTCCACGCCCGGCGACGAGCGCGACGACGTCGTTGCCGCCATCGGCGAGGCGCGCGCCGCTGGCGTCGACCTCGTCCTCTGCACGGGCGGCATGTCCGTGGACCCCGACGACAACACCCCTGGCGCCATCCGCGCCGCGGGCGCGCGCGTGGTCACCTACGGCGCCCCGGTCCTGCCGGGCGCGATGCTGCTCGTGGGCTACTTCGACGAGCCGGGCGGCAGGTCGGTCCCCGTCCTCGGCGTGCCGGGCTGTGCGATGTACAGCAAGGCCACGGTGCTCGACCTGGTGCTCCCGCGCATCGCGGCGGGCGTGCCGCTGGACAAGGCAGACTTTGTCGCTCTGGGGGAGGGCGGACTCTGCCTCGGTTGCTCCGAGTGCACGTTCCCGCACTGCCCGTTCGGGAGGTAGCCATGGGCGAGAGGTACCGCGCGCTGATCGTCACGGTGAGCGACCGCGCGTCGGAGGGCGTCTACGAGGACCGGACGGGCCCCGCCGTTGCGGAGCTTCTTGTCGCTCGCGGCTACGAGGTCATGGGGCCGCGCGTGGTTCCCGACGAGCGCCCAAAGATCGAGGCTGCGCTCACCGCGGCCGCCGATGGGGACGTGGCGCTGGTGCTCACCTGCGGCGGGACGGGATTCTCGCCCCGCGACGTCACGCCCGAGGCAACCGAGGCCGTCTGCGAGCGCATGGTGCCGGGGCTGCCCGAGGCCATGCGTGCCGCGAGCGCTCGGGTCACGGACCGCGCCTGGCTCTCCCGCGCCACAGCCGGCATCCGAGGGCGCACGCTGGTGGTGAACCTGCCCGGCAGCCCGCGCGCGGCAACGGAGAACCTGGAGGCGGTGATCGGCC
The DNA here is from genome assembly GCA_949296375.1 of uncultured Olsenella sp. Classification (GTDB taxonomy): domain Bacteria; phylum Actinomycetota; class Coriobacteriia; order Coriobacteriales; family Atopobiaceae; genus Thermophilibacter. Next base: position 3,641 of record CASFQX010000170.1, on the reverse strand, counting down.
CGCTCGCGCACGGCCTCGACATGCTGCGCGGCGGCCCCGCCACGTGCGCCCAGGCGTAGGGGCCGCGCGCCGGCCCCGCCCCCTCGGCGCGCGCATCCCCTGACGCGACGCTTACATGCCCGGCTATCGGCGCCCCCGCCAGCGCGCGTTGCGCAGGGGGATCACCGCGCAGAGAAGCAGCACCACGAAGAGAACGGTGAGGTCCATGACGATCATCCCCTAGAGCTCACGAGCCTTGTAGAGGCGCAGGGAGACCGCGGCGGATATGCCGAAAAGGGCCGTCGAGAGCGCGAGCAGTCCGACGAGGCATGCCGCCACGCCTGCGGGCGACCAGATGAGACTCAGGGCCCCCGCGATGCCCTCGGCCGTGAGCGTGCTCTCGTCGATCATGCCGCTCCCGCCCAGCACGATGATGGGGCAGAGGAGCGCAAAAAGGGGTACCAGCGGCAGGTACTGCGTCGCCCTGGTGCTGCCAAAGCGGAAGTAGAGCGGGACCTCCACGGCCGCGCAGAGCGACCCGACGGCAAAGAGCGCCCCTGCGGAGAGGCCCATGCCCAGCAGGACGTCCTCGGAGAGCGCCAGGGCGGGGGAGAGCTCGCCCGGCAGCGGGACGACGCGGGCGACCACCGCGAGGACGAGCGTCGTCGCCAGTCCGGCGACCAGGCCGCCGAGGCCGAGCGTCACGACGGAGCCATAGCGGGCAACCACCACGTCGCGGCGGGAGAGCGGCATCGTGAGGCGGAGGCACCCCCATCCGTTGAGGTCGTCGAAGGAGCTCGTTCCCGACACGCCGAGCAGGAGGTACATCATCGCGAGAAGCCCCGGGGCCATCATGGTGGTTTGCATGCCCAGGCTCACGCACGCGGCGACGATGAGCCCGAGGCCGAGGAGCGACCGTGCATAGTCGCGAAGAACGGTCATCTCAACGAGGTAGGCGCGCAGCATCTTCGTGCTCCAATCTTCTAGAAGGGGTGCCGCAGGGGGGTGCGGCACCCTCGCTCTTCTCGCCCCTAGAGCTCGCGGGTCTCGTAGAGCCTGAGGGAGAGCGCGGCGGAGGCGGCGAGGATGACGGCGGTGGCTGCCACCATGCCCGCGCAGCCCACGACCAGGCCCTCGGGCGTCTCGATGTAGGCGAGGAAGGCCGCGATCTGCTCGAGGCCCGGGAGCGCCCCGTCGAGAAGGCCGCTGTTGCCGAGGAAGACAACGGGCAACACGAAGAGCATGACGATGATCGTGGGCAGGAGCTGGGTGGCCTTGGTCTGGCCGAGCCTGAAGTAGATCGGCGTCACGACGGATGCCACGGTGGAGCCGATGAGCAGGCAGAACGTCGTTGCGAAGGCCATCGCGGAGAGGGTGTCCCCGTCGAGGGCGAGCGCCTGGGAGAGCTCGCCGGGGAGCTCCACGGCGGAGGCCACGGCGCTGATCGCGAGCGCGGCGAGCAGGCCCACCGCCATGCCACCCAGGCCCAGCGTCACGATGGCGCCGTAGCGGCCGAGCACCACGTCGCGGCGGGAGAGCGGAAGCGTGAGGCGGAAGCGGCCCCAGTCGTTCTGCTCGTCGTAGGCGGCTGCGCCCATCGCGCCCATCATGAAGAACATGCAGGTGATGATCGAGGGGGCGGCGAGCACGGTCTGCATCCCGCAGCCCACGAGCACCGCCACGAGGAACCCGAGGGCCAGGAGCTGCTTGCCGTAGTCGCGGAAGACGGTGAGCTCTATCAGGTATGCGCGCCTCATTATCGGACACCGCCCTTCAGGGTGAGAGCCATGTAGTCGTCGATGGTCATGCGGTCGCAGGGGATGTCGGGGAACGTCTCCGCAAACGCGAAGCGGTCGGGCACGAGCACGTCGATGCCGTAGTCGTGGCGCAGGTAGCGCAGCTCGCGCTCGGGCACGACGCCGCTCGCGGCCACGCGCTCGAAGTCCGCCACGCGGCAGCGCGCGATGCCCGTCTCGTCGGTGATGATATCCTTGGGCAGGTCAAAGACGATGCGTCCGGCGTCTATGCAGACGATGCGGTCGGCGATGCGCTCGAGGTCGCTCGTGATGTGGCTGCTCATGAGGATCGCGCGACCCGGCTCGGCCACGAAGTCGCGCAGCCGGTCGAGGGCCTCGTCGCGCGCCATCGGGTCGAGTCCGGCCGTGGCCTCGTCGAGGATGAGGACCTGCGGGTCGTGCGCGAGGGCGCAGGCGAGGGAGAGCTTCATGCCCATGCCGCGCGAGAGGTCCTTCACGGCCTTCTTGGGGTCGAGGTCGAGCTCGCGCGCGAGGCGGTCGAAGGCGTGCGCGTCCCAGGAGGCGTAGGCGCTCCGGTAGATGCGTCCCACGTCGGATACGCGCAGGTGGCCGGGGAGGGAGACGGTGTCAAAGACCACGCCGACCCGCTCCTTCGTCGTCGCGCCCGAGGCGCGTGAGAGCTCGTCGCTCGGGGTGCCGAGCACGCTCGCGTCTCCGCCGTCGACCTTGATGAGGCCGAGCAGGGCCTTGATGGTGGTGGACTTGCCGGCACCGTTCTGGCCGATGAAGCCGACGACCTCACCCTCGCTGACGGTGAGGTCCACGCCCTCGAGAGAGAACCCGTCGTAGTGCTTGGTGAGGCCACGGGCCTCGATCAGTGCGCTCATGCTGACGTCCTTTCTGACCCAAAGGGGGCCGCCCCTTGGATCGCCTTCGAATCACTCCAGCACCAGGGCGAGCATCTCCTGGAGCTCCGCGTCGGTGAGCCCGCAGGCCCTCCCGCGCTCGACGGCCTGGGCGAGAAGCCCCTCGACCTCGCGCATCCGCTCCTCGCGGATGAGCTCGGCGTTGCCGCCGGCGACGAAGCTGCCCTTGCCCTGCACCGTCTCGATGAGCCCGGCCGCCTCCAGGTCCGCGTAGGCGCGCTTGGTGGTGATTGCGCTCACGCGCAGGCTGTTGGCGAGCGCCCTGATCGAGGGGAGCTGCTCGCCCTCCGCGAGCTGACCCGTCACGATCGCCGACTTGATTTGGTCGGTTATCTGCTCGTAGATGGGCCTGCCACTCGAGGTTGAGATGATGATGTCCAAGCCGTCGTCCTTCCGTGCTGGCCCGCCAGGACGTCTCCTGCGAACCGACCGTGTATACCCGGTAAGTACAGTATATACACACCTATACACAGTGCAAGCGAGAAGGAGAAGTTTTTCTCGACGGTCTGCCGGGGACGTGTGAGACAACCTTGCGAAACCGTTAGGGGAGCATAAGCCCGGGCGATGGCACGCTGGGCGGGCGAGAAGGACGATGGGGCTGTAACTGACGCCGGCCTGAAGGAGTCGTCATGCCCATCACCCTGCGCGTCGCGCTCGGCAACGTCTCGCGTTGCGCGCGCGACTACTCGGTCTACCTCGTTACGCTTGCCTTTGCCACGTGCCTGCTCTACGCGTTCAACGCCTCGGGCGACTACCTCCTGGCAATGCCGCTCACGGGCTCGCAGCTCGAGGTCATCCACAAGGCGCGTGACATAACGGGAGCCTTTTCGGTCTTCGTGGTGCTCGTCTTTGCCGTGCTCGTAGCCTACGCCACGCGCTTCATAGTGCGGCGGCGCTCGCGTGAGTTCGGCACGTACGCGCTGCTCGGGATGCGCGCGCCCGCGCTCGCGGCAATCCTCGCGGCGGAGGGCGTGTTCGT
>CASFQX010000169.1 GCA_949296375.1 uncultured Olsenella sp. | reverse complement strand
GGGTTATAGGACAAAATGTGTGTCTCTCCAGAACGCCTGTCCTAGTCCAGCCAGAAGGGGTACGGGTCCTTGTGGTGGAGCTCCTCCCACACGACCCGGTCGCCCCACTCCGGGCCCCCGTCGTCGCGCTTGGGGCCCGCCGAGTAGGTCCTGTAGAGCAGGTCGATGTCGTCGTCGGTCGGCATGGACGAGAGGATGTCGCGCGCGGGCCTCGGTGACTCCGTGTGCAGGTAGCACCACCAGAAGACCGCCTTCACGCGCCGCATGGTCGACATGCCGCGATGGTTCCTGAGCATGTCCCGGAGCTGCGCGTTGACCCCTCCCTCGATCGCGTTGTTGGTGCGCGGCAGCGGCCCCTCCGCCGTCAGCGCGGGGTCCAGGTAGGTGAAGAGGGTCCCCCGCGAGACGAGCCGCGAGAGCGACGAGCGGGCCTTCCTGAGCCTCTCGTGGGTGAACTGGCGCCTCCCGTCGACGTAGGAGACGTCCTCGAGGAAGTCGGCCCAGAACTCGCACCACTGCAGGTAGCGCTCGACCCACCAGTCCGCCTGGCGGAGGGTCTCGAGGTGCATCAGCTCGAGCGCGAGCGCGTAGAGCTCCCTGCCGGCCTGGAGCCTCGGCCTCGTCGTCGTGTACCTCCTCACCTGGCAGAACGCGTGGAAGAGGCACCTCTGCACCCTCGTGCGCGGCCATGCCCGGCGCCTCGCCCTCTCGAAGCCCGTGCCGCCGTCGCACACCACCACGTCCGGGGCCGGGATCGGCGCCATCAGCGCCTCCCAGGCCCTCGACGTCTCGGCCTGCGCCATGTACCACGAGACGACGTGCTCGCCGTCGTGCGCGATCAGGACCACGAGGTCGCGCGCGAGCCAGATCCCGTCCACGAAGAGCACCCTGTGGACCTCCCCGGTCGGCGCGGGCATGGGCCACACCCGCCAGAACTCGGCCGTCCTCCTCCTGAACGTCCTTCCCTGCCCGGGCATCGAGAGCTGGGTGTCCTTCGAGGTCAGCCACGCCAGGAACTCGTCGAGCCTCGCCGCCGTGTCGTCGTAGGAGACCGTGGTCGAGGCGCCGCACGCCCTGCACCTCCACCTCTGCGCGCCGGCGCTCGTCTTCCCGTTCCTCTTCATCGCCGCCCCGCAGGAGGGGCATCTGACCGCCTTCATCTCGATCTCCTCGGAAAACGGATTTTAACGGCTAGATTTTCAGCCATCTACCTGCGGGGCCATCACGATTCCAGACACACATTTTGTCCGAGTGATTAAAATCGCTCTGCATTTTTAAAGGCGTGAAAAAAGGGCATCGACCTGCGTCGACGCCCCTAAATCGGACACACATTTTGTCCTATAAGCCACTTTTGGCAGGTCTCACCTGCGGGAGCGTACCCGTCCCCTTTTGGCAGGTCGCTACAGGACCATTTGCATGAGTAGGTTGATGAGCTGGTCGATGGGCATGGGGTTTTCCTCAGCGGTCCAGGTGCGGATGATCGCAAGGATGCCGGAGAGGTAGAACTCGCGCACCACGCGTCGCGCCTGCTCGTCCAGCTCAGCCTCGGGCAGGAAGAAGCGGTCAACGAGCGGGCTGATGATCTCTTTGAGTCGGTTGGAGAACGCCGGGTCCCCGTGAGGGCCGAGAAGGACGCGCGTGTAGTCGCGCGAGCGCTGCGCCAGGCGCAGAATGAGGTTCATGTGCTGCGAGAACTCGAGCTTCTCGCCCTTGAGCAGGCGCTCGTTCACCAGGCGCTCGATGTTGCCGAGCACCGTCGCCTCGATTTCCTCCAGCAGCTCGTAGACGTCGTGGTAGTAGAGGTAGAAGGTCGCGCGGTTGTAGCCGGCGCGGTCGGTGATCTCGCGCACGGAGATCTTCTCCACGGGCTTTTCGGCATAGAGCTCCCAGAACGCCTGGCGGAGGTTGGCTCGCGTCT
>CASFQX010000168.1 GCA_949296375.1 uncultured Olsenella sp. | reverse complement strand
GGATTTAGGAGTAGCGAGAAATGCGACACAACAAGAAGAAGGGCATGAAGCTCGGCACCGACGCCAGCCACACCAAGGCCATCAAGCGCGGCCTGGTTCGTGCCCTGTTCGAGAACGACCGCATCAAGACGATCGACGTGCGTGCCAAGGCCATCCGCGCCGACGTTGACCACGTCATCACCTGGGCCAAGAAGGGCGACATCGCCAGCCGTCGTCTGGCCATCGCCACCGTGGGCGACAAGGACATCGTCCGCGAGGTCTTTGAGAAGGCCGCCCAGGGCATGTGGGCCGACCGCAACGGCGGCTACACCCGCATCATGAAGCTCGGCCCCCGCAAGGGCGACGGCGCCGAGATCGTGATCATGGAGCTCGTCACCGAGCCCGTCAAGGCCAAGGCCAAGAAGGCCGCCAAGAAGGCCGCCCCCAAGGCTGCCGTGACCAAGGTCGAGGAGCCCAAGGCCGATGAGGCCGAGGCTGAGGTCGTCGAGGAGGCTCCCGTCGAGGAGGCCACCGAGGAGAGCGCCGAGTAGGCAGTTCTTCTCGCCTGTTTTGCTCTGTTGGGCCCCGGCTCTGCCGGGGCCTCTTTCGTGTAGAGGGGAGGTTGGGGCGTGATCGAGCTCAGGGACGTGAGCTTCTCGTATGACGGCGCGAGTGTCGCTGTGGATCGCGTCTCCCTCTCCCTTGCTCCTGGGGAGCGGGTCGTGCTCCTGGGCCTCAATGGTTCCGGCAAGTCCACCTTGGGGCGTCTTCTCAACGGCGGACTGGCGCCCTCCTCGGGCGAGGTCCTGGTGGACGGCAAGTCCGAAGCGCTCTCGCGCCTCGTGGGCTACGTGCGCCAGGACCCTCGCAATCAGATCGTGAGTGCCATGGTCTCGGACGAGGTCGCCTTTGGCCCGCGCAACCTCGGCCTTCCCCGAGATGAGGTGCTCAAGCGCGTCGACGAGGCCCTCGTCGCCTGCGGCATCGAGGAGCTGCGCAACCGTATGACCTCGGAGCTCTCTGGCGGCCAGCAGCAGCTCGTGGCGATTGCCGGAGTGCTCGCCATGCATCCGCGCTACATCGTGCTGGACGAGGCGTCCTCGATGCTCGACCGCGGCATGCGGCGCCGGGTTGCCGGCATAGTTTGCGATCTCCTGTCGCGAGGCGTTGGCGTTCTTGAGGTCGCACACTCCGCTGAGGCGCTTTCCGGGGCATCCCGTATCGTGGTGATGGATGGGGGGCACGTTGCTTGGGAGGGCGATCGGCTTCCGAGCGCTCTGGGCGAGCGTCTCTTTGGGCTTCCGGACGAGGTGCATAACGGCCGAGTGTGCACAGACGGCGTCTCTCACTCCCTCGAAGCCCTCGACGTGACGTCTGTGTACGATCGGCTTGTTGCCCTCGACGGCGTCTCGCTCAAAATCCAGGGCCTGACCCTGCTCGTAGGCCCCTCGGGCTCGGGGAAGACGACCCTCGCCAAGGTCCTCACGGGCGTCCTCCCCCCGGATGCCGGGGATGCCCTGCTGAACGGCTCGCCCGTCCGCGCGGGCGAGGTCGGCTTGGCCTTCCAGCGGAGCGAGGACCAGCTCTTCTGCGACACGGTCCTCGACGACATTGCCTACGGGCCCCGGGCGCGCGGCCTCTCGGAGGACGAGGCCCTCTCTGCCGCCCACGAGGCCGCGGATCTGCTCGGCGTGGACGAGGCCCTCTTCGATCGCTCGCCCTTTGCCCTCTCGGGAGGTCAGATGCGCCGCGTGGCGCTGGCGGGCGTGGTTTCCGGATGCCCCAACGCCTACGTGCTCGACGAGCCCACTGCCGGCCTCGACGCCCCCTCGCGCCGCTCGCTCAGGCGTCTCGTGCGGCGCCTGGCCTCCGATGGGGCGAGCGTCCTCGTCATCACGCATGATCCCGAGGAGTGGCTGCCCTGCGCGGACTCCGTGGCGTTCCTTCGCGACGGTCGCGTGACGGCGCACGTGGGCGCCCGCGAGGTCGCCTCCCGTCCGGAGCTCTTCCGCGAGGCCGGCCTCGAGCCCCCGATGCCCGTCGTGGCGGGGGAGGTGGTGGCCCATGCGTAAGATCGCCGTTCCGGGGGCCTACGTCCCGGGATGCACCGTCGCCCACCGGCTGGACGCGCGGGCGAAGCTCGTATTGCTGCTGGCTGCCACGGTGGCGTCGTTTGCGGCGCCGGCGCCCTGGGGCCTGGCGGTCGTTGTCGTTGGCCTGGCGGCATCGCTCGTGGCGAGCCGGACCTCGCCCGCGACCGTTCTTCTCGGCCTGAGGCCGGCTGCAATCATCCTGCTCCTGTCCCTGGTGTCCAACGCCGTGGTTCTGGTCGGCCAGCCGGGCTTCTCGCTGGCGGGCCTCACGAGGAGCGCGGTGGTGATCTGTAGGATCGCCTTGGTGGTGGGCTTTGCGCTGTCCTTCTCGGCAACCACCGCGCCTCCCGCCATCGCGGATGCCATCGCGTCGCTGATGGCGCCCCTGAGGCGTCTGGGCGCCCCCGTGGGCGGCATCGCGATGTCCTCCTCGATCGCGCTGCGCTTCATCCCGCTCACCGTGGAGGAGGTCGAGCGCATCCGCTGCGCCCAGCGAGCTCGTGGCGCGCGTCTCGACGAGGGTGGCCTGGTGGCCCGCTTGAGGTCCTGGGCTCAGGTGCTGGTGCCGCTCGTGGTGAGCCTCTTCCGCCGCGCGGACGAGCTTGCCGCCGCTATGTGCGACCGCTGCTACACCGGGGAGCAGACGGCGCTTCTCGGCAGGCTGGCGGTGCGCGACTGGGCGGCGCTTCTCGGCGGCGCGCTATGGGCCGCGGCTGCGCTCCTGCTGTAGACCGCGCCTCGCGCCAGGTTGTGCGCACCCCGCGTTGGGTTGTGCGCACTATTCAACAATTAATACGGTACCATGCAATCCCGTTTGCGCAGCTAGACGGCTTGCCGAGAAGAACATCAAACTCAGAACCGCGTACACACCCTCCAGGCAAGACGTTCGGCCTCCGCCTCCCTCTCACGTGATACGCTAGGGAGCGTTGAAAGGGAGGCACGATGCCCGAGGATGGAACGCTCGTCATACGTCTCGGCTACCGAGGGGCGGACTTTGCCGGCTTTGCGGAGCAGCCGAGCGTGCGCACCGTGGCCGGGGAGCTGCGCCGTGCGCTCGAGACCACGCTGCGCCGCCCGTGTGAGCTCACCTGCGCCGGGCGCACGGACGCCGGCGTCCACGCCATCGCCCAGTACGTGAGCCTGCCCGTGACTGCCGACGAGCTCGCCCTCCCCGGCAGCCGCCTCATGCGCAGCCTCTGCGCCCTCACGCCGGACGACCTCTCCGTTCAGGCGCTCTTCCGTGCCCCCGCGGGCTTCTCGGCACGCTTTGACGCGCTTAGCCGCAGCTATCGCTACCGCATCGCCGCCGGCCAGGCGCGCCCGGTGCTCGCATGGGACCACAGCTGGTGGTACCGGGGCAGCCTGGACGTGGAGGCCATGGCCGAGGCCGCCCGACCGCTCCTGGGAGAGCACGACTTCAAGAGCTTCTGCAAGGCGAGCTCCGCCGAGGGCAAGCCCACCTGCCGCTACGTGGCCGCGCTTGACGTGAGTCGCGTCACCGAGGCGGGGGAGGAGCTCGTTGCCATAGACATCACGGGCAACGCGTTCCTGCACAACATGGTGCGCACGATCGCGGGCTCGCTCGTGGAGGTGGGTCGCGGGCACCGTCCGGTGGAGTGGCTCGAGAAGGTCCTGGAGGCCCGCGAGCGCACCGCGGCCGGCCCCTGTGCCCCCGCGAAAGGACTCACCTTCGTCGGGGTAGAATACCCTGAGCTAACTCTCACGCCCTGGGAGTGACTCCCGTCCCGGGAGCACCTTCCGGCGGACGCAAACAGCCTTGGAGGCCTGAACTTGGACTTCGTTCTGCACGTCCTGGAGCACAGCATCTTTGACACGCTCGAGCTGGTGCCCCTGCTCTTTCTTACCTACCTCGCCATGGAGGCCATCGAGCACACCGCGAGCGCGCACGTGCGCACGGCGGTGGAGCGCTCGGGCAAGGCGGGCCCCGTCGTTGGATCGCTGCTCGGGGCGCTGCCCCAGTGCGGCTTCTCCGCGATGGCTGCCACGCTCTATGCCGGCCGCGTGGTCACGGTGGGCACGCTCGTTGCCGTGGTGCTCTCCACCTCGGACGAGATGGTGCCGGTGTTTCTCGCCCACCAGGAGCCCCTGGGGAGCCTCTTTGCCATCATGGGCGTGAAGGTTGCCATCGGTGCCGTGGTGGGCCTCGCGGTCGACGCCGTGCTCCGCGCCAGGAACCGCGCCGGCGACGGCAAGCTGCACATCCACGAGCTCTGCGAGCGCGAGCACTGCCACTGCGACGAGCACGACTCCCATGCCTACGACCACGCCCACGAGGGGGGCTCCTCCGGCGACTACGCCCACGACCACAGCCACGGGCACTCCCACGCCCACGGCCGCTGGGCCATCGTGCGCTCCGCGCTCATCCACACCGTCCAGGTGACCTTCTTCATCCTCGTGGTCACCTTTGCCTTTGGCCTGCTCATCGAGTATGTGGGTCAAGACGCACTCGGCGCGCTCCTCGCCAATCACCCCGTGCGGGCAACGTTTGTGGCGGCGCTCGTGGGGCTGATCCCCAACTGCGGCGCCAGCGTGGCCATCACGGAGCTCTACCTCGACGGCGTGCTCGCCGCGGGGCCCATGCTCGCGGGTCTTCTCGCCTCGGGCGGCGTGGGCCTGCTCGTGCTCTGGCGCACCAACGCCGGGGCACGCCAGAACGCCGTCATTACAACTTTTGTTTACGCCGTTGCCGTTGTGGCGGGCCTCGTGGTGGGCGCATTGGGTATCCTGTTCTAAGGAGTGGCCAACTAAAGGCCCGGTTCCAAGAGGCTGGCGAGAAGGACGGAGGCTCCGATGCCAAGGAAGCGAGAGATGTTCGAGCGCACGGACGTGCCTGAGCCGAGCCCGCTTCGAAACGTCATCGGTGCCATGGTTGCCGTGGCCGCGATCGCCGCGACGGTCGTGGCGGTGGTCTTTGCCTGGAATCGCGCCAACCTGGAGAGCCACCTCGGGGACAACGCGCTCGAGGAGGCGGCCCACGACCTCGCCGAGTACGGCGTTGCCTCTCCGCCCGCCGGGCGCTCCGGCACCGGGGACACGGTGTACTGCACGCTCCTTCTGACCACGAACAGCATCGACACCCAGAACGCCTCCCTCGAAGACGCCCGCATCCTGGCGATCGACTCCACCAAGGGCTCGGCCGTTCTCGTCAACCTGCCCGTTGACCTCGCGCTCACCGTTGACGGAAACCCGACCACCCTCTCGGAGCTCTGCGCGAAGGAGGGCTACGCCTCCTGCGTGGTTCCGCTCGGCCGCGCCGCCGGCCTGCGCTTCTCTAACGGTGTCGTCGTGTCTGCCGATGACATCCTGGGCAGCGCCGCGCAGCTCGCCGGAATGGACCCAGACGACCTGCTCAGCTCCGCAAAGACGTTCGTCTCCAGGATCAGGACTGACATGGAGGTGGGGGAGCTGCTCGAGTTTGCGGAGCACCTCTCGCAGGTGGACATGAGCAGTCTCGCGAGCGTTGACGTCCCGCTCAAGGCGGAGAGCGTGACCGACGAGGAGGGCAACGTCTCCACGACGGACCGTCAGGTCATAGACGAGGGCGAGCTGGGGGTCCTTATCGGCCTGTTTGCCTAGCGGGCGAGAAGGGCGCGCGGCTCGCGGCTCGCGATTCGGCGCGCGGCTAGCTGTTGTGTGCCAACAGGTTGTTGACGCCGACGATGCGCGACAT
>CASFQX010000167.1 GCA_949296375.1 uncultured Olsenella sp. | reverse complement strand
TTTCTCGATTTCGTGTATTTGAATTACATGAAATCGAGAAATATCTGTATGATGAATGCAGAAACCAGAGACGTAGGGAGGGCCGTCATTGAAGCGTGCGATTGAGCGGCAGATTGAGCTTTGGGCGCAGCGGCCGGAGCGTCCCCTTCTCCTGCGTGGCGCGCGCCGCGTCGGCAAGACCTATGTGGTCGAGGCGGTTGGAAAGCGTGTGGCCGGGGACCAGTTCGTGAAGCTCGACTTTCAGACCGACCTCGATCTTGTCGCCCCGCTCTTCAACGGTCCTACTGACGACGTCGATGCCATCATGCGGCGTATCGCAGAGTACAAGCGCGTCCCACTCGACCGCGAGCGCTCGCTCGTCCTCTTTGACGAGGTGCAGCTCTGCGAGCGGGCGCTCAGCTCGCTGCGCTTCTTCTCGGGCTCTGGCTGGCGTGTTGCGGCGACGGGAAGTCAGCTTGGCGTCGCCACACGCAGGCGCCGGCTGCCGTTTCCCAGCGGCGTCCAGCAAGAGACGCTGCACCCCCTGAGCTTCGAGGAGTTTCTCTGGGCCATGGGGGAGAGCGGCATGCCTGAGGAGATTCGCTGGCATGCGGAGACGCTGGAGCCATATCCGGCGCATGAGCGTGCGCTCGAGCTCTTTCGACACTATCTTGTCATCGGTGGTCTGCCTGCGGCGGTCGCCGCCTTTGCTGACAGGCGTGACATTGACGCCGCTCGCGTGCAGCAGCGGGAGGTTGACGACATCTATACCGCCGACATGACCGACCCTGATAGCGGTATCAGTGCCGTTGCGGCCCGCAAGGTCTGGAGGAGCATCCCGGCACAGCTCCTGCGTGCATCGACGAAGAAGTTCAAGTACGCCGAGGTGGAGCGCGGTGGCAGGCGGACAAAGCTCATGGAGCCCATCGATTGGCTTGCGAGCGCGGGCATGGTGTCGGTGAACGAGCTGACCACGTGCACGGAGGCCCCCCTCGTTCCGTACGATGAGGACGAGGGCAGCTTCTTCAAGGTGTATCTGGCGGACACGGGGCTCATGTTCTACAAGCTCGCCGTCAACCCGCGCCTGTGGCTCGAGGCGGAGTCGTCCTCGACCTTGCCGGTATCCGCGGACTTCCGCGGCGCCCTCGCCGAGAACGCGGTCATGCAGGCGCTCGCGGCAAACGACGTGCAGACGTTTTACTGGACCCCGCCGTCCGCATGGGGCGGAACGGGCGAGCTGGACTTTCTGCTGCAGGATGACCAGATGAGGGTCATTCCGGTCGAGGTCAAGTCCGCCCGGAACGTGCGTGCGCGGACGCTGTCAACGTTCATGGATCACGCGCGCTCCCCCTATGCCGTTGTGCTCTCCGAGCGTGACTTTGGGCGGAGTGTGGATGGCGGGGGCCACGAGGTCCGCGAGCTTCCCCTCTATGCAGCGTTCTGCCTCGGCGAGGGCTGCCGGAAGGCGCCGCTTTAGCAAAGACGATCAGGGTCGTCCGCCCTACCTGAGCAGGACCTCGACCACCGCGACGAACGCGGCGACCGCCGCGACGAGCAGCGCGACGAGCCCCCACGACCTGGGGTTGCCCCAGTTCATCGCCCAGCCCACGCCGAAGCGCCGGGGCACCACGACAGAGGGGGCCTCGCGGCTCACGTAGAAGACGCCGAGGTGCCACCGCTCGTCGTCATCGTAGTCGAGCGCGCTCGACGCCGTCATGCGCCGCAGGAGGCGCGACCCCGCCTGTCCGTAGACGAGCGAGACGGCGAGGTTGGGGAGTATCGCTCCGATGATGATCACGACGAGCGCCACGAGGGACTGGTCCGAGCTGACCACGCCGGCGAAGGCGAGCGGCATGATCGCGATTGACATGGTGATCACGAGGCCCGTGACGAGCAGCGCCGCGCTCTGGGCGCGGGCGAACGCGCCGTACGCGATGGCGGAGGCGACGGGGTGCTCGGGCGAGGCCGGCCTGCGGCTCCGCAGGATCTGCCAGTGCGACGCGGTGAGACACAGCGCCATGAACGCCTGGACGGCGAGCGGCATGGCGACGACCTGCCAGCCCTTGTCCATCCAGTCGTCGGCCGAGCCCGCGGCGTCGAAGTGCACGGGAACGGGGTCGGGCATCTGCGGGTAGAGGGCGAGCGCGAGGGCGAGCGTCGCCAGGATCACGGGCACGTAAAGGAGGTCCCAGGCGAGCGGGAGCGGGCGGGGCGCGTTCGCCTCGGCGGCGCCTCTTCGGGGGCGGATGACGCCGCCGCCCTCGCCGCGATGGGCGACGTCGCGGGCGCGCTCTCCGCGGCCGTGGCCTCTGCCTACCCGCCGGCCGCGTGGGCGGCAGCAGTGGTGG
>CASFQX010000166.1 GCA_949296375.1 uncultured Olsenella sp. | reverse complement strand
GTAGAGGGCGTAGGTCTGGAAGACCATCGCGATGTCGCGGTCCTTGGGCTCGACGTCGTTGACCACGCGACCGTCGATCTTGAGGGTGCCGGAGGTGATGTCCTCGAGGCCGGCGATCATGCGCAGCGTCGTGGACTTGCCGCAGCCGGACGGGCCGACGAAGATGATGAACTCCTTGTCGGCGATCTCAAGGTTGAAGTCCTTCACCCCCTCGTAGCCATTCGGATACTTCTTTCCTACATGTTCGAGCGTGAGGCTTGCCATGTGCGCAACCTTTCTCCCTGCCCGACCGGCGTGCGCCCGCCAGCCGAGGCCCCACCTTACGTTGCGCTTATTTTAGTTTGCTGTTTTTGCGCGAATTTCTATCTATTTTGGTATGTCTTATCACGTTCTACGTGTTTTTGCTGGTACAGCTCTTATATTGAATTTCATAGATGTTCCACGATTTCGCTGAGCGGAAGTCTTTTTAGGGCGAACGGTTTTGTCGATTTTTAAATATGCAGGTAGACGCGTTGTACTCTGTGATTATAAGAGGGGAACGATTCCACAATAGGTTCGTTCTTATTTATCATAATGCTTGCTATTTCCTTTTCACGTATGTCAGTGTTGCGATAAAATATGCTAAATGCGACATGTCTCGTAAGGACGCTGTCATCCTTCTTGCTGGAGGAGGCTCCATGGCCACGCACGAGCTTGAGTTCTCGACGTTTGCGCACGGTCACTACGTTGACCTGATGCCGTTTCAGTACGGTCGCGAACAGTGCGAGCCGGGCCACGCCTTTGGCCCGGCGAGACGGGAGCACTTCCTCTTCCACTACATCATCTCGGGACGCGGCCTGCTCATGACCACGAGCGAGAGCGGGGCCAAGCGCGACTTTCGCCTCTCGGCCGGCGAGGGGTTTCTCATCTTCCCTAGTCAGGTGACCACCTACGTCGCAGACCTCGACGACCCCTGGGAGTACATCTGGGTTGAGTTCGACGGCATCCGCGTGGCAGATGACCTCGAGAACGCGGGGCTCACGCTCTCCTCTCCCATCTATCGCTCGCAGTCGAGCGAGCTGCGCGCGTACATGGTGGACGAGATGCGCTACCTCATCTCCAACCGCACCGCCTCCGCGCTGCACCTCATCGGGCACACCTATCTCTTCCTCGACTACCTTCTCCGCTCCGTGGCACACCCGGACGAGCAGCCGGCAAACCGCCTCCAGGACTTTTACATCCGCGAGGCCATCGACTTTGTGAAGGAGAACTACCAGTCCGACATCACGGTCGAGGACATCGCAAAGCAGACGGGCCTCAACCGCGGCTACTTTGGCAAGGTGTTCAAGGCGGCAACCGGGAAGTCACCCCAGCAGTATCTGATCGGCTATCGCATGGGCAAGGCGACGGAGCTGCTCAAGCTCACCGCGCTGCCCGTGGCAGAGGTGGGGCGTGCCGTGGGATACCCCAACCAGCTGCACTTCTCGCGCGCGTTCAAGGGAGCGTTTGGGGTGTCCCCGCGCGAGTGGCGCCGCGAGAACGCTGCCGTGTAGACTGGCGCACGTACGCCGGGAGGTTTGACCGTCACGCGTCCTCGAGGTAGCGGCTGCGTAGCTCGGCCACGTCCGCGTCCGAGATGCCCAGCGCGTCATGAACGTAGCCCATCACGCCTCCGAACTCTCGCGTCACCGCCGCGACCGCCGCGCGGATGAAGCGGGGGTTGGCGTCCGTCCGCTCGTCCGCGGGATCGGGGTTGAAGCGGTTGGTGGCGAGATAGTCCTTCTCGACTGCCTCCGTGGGCACGCCGAGGGCAGCCTCCACGAGCATGCTGCCCATGCCGCAACGGTCCCGACCGAAGTGGCAGTGCCAGAGAACGGAGCCGTCCGTCGTCTCGAGCACGCAGCGAAGCAGCGCGCGGTACGCGGCGATTCCGGACTCCCCCAGCAGGATGTGCGGGTAGACCATCTCCATGAAGCTTGCCGGATCGTCGTCGTTCGTGCGGGCCGCCTCCAGCTGGGCACGAGCCGCCGCATCCTGCGAGATGCCCGCGACGGTTCCCTTGAGCGCGTCGGCGTGTATGTAACGAGTGCCGGGCATGCGCTCCACACCGTCGGGGTACTCCGCGAGCTCGTCGTCACCGCGCAGGTCAACGACCGCACGCAGGTGATAGTCCTCCATCAGGCGCCGACGGTCGGCCGCGGTGGCAAAGTAGAGCGTGCCCGAGCGCAGGAGCAGGCCCGAGCGCACGCGCCGACCGTCGGCTGCGGGAAGCCCGCCCAGGTCGCGGGTGTTGGGCAGGCCCTCGAAGTCGATGCGACCAAAGTTGGGCCGGGTGTCTGTGCACGTCATGTGCGTCCTTTCCGGGGATTTAGGGCGTCCGGCGATCCCCCCAGCGACTACGCCGGAAGCTCGCCGGTCTCGAGAATGTGGTCGAGGGCGGCCTCGTCGAGGACGGGAACGCCGAGGCTCTGGGCCTTGGTGAGCTTGGAGCCGGCCGCCTCGCCCGCCACGACGTAGCTGGTCTTCTTGGAGACCGAGCCCGTGACCTTGGCGCCAAGAGCCTGGAGCGCCGCCTTGGCCTCGTCGCGTGTGCGGCGCTCGAGCGTTCCAGTGAGCACGAAGGTCAGGCCAGCAAGCGTCTGTGGGCGCTCGGACTCGGTGCGCTCCTCCTCCAGGACCACGCCCGCCTCGCGCAGGCGCTCCACGACGACCACGTTCTTCTCGATTGAGAAGAACTCGCGCACGCTGGCAGCGATCTTGGGACCGATGCCGTCCACCTGGGAGATGTCCTCCTCCGTGGCGGCCGCAAGCGCCTGCATGGAGCCAAAGTGCTCGGCGAGCTGGCGCGCCACGGTGGCGCCCACATGGCGGATGCCCAGGCCGAAGAGGACGCGCGCGAGGCCGCGGCACTTGGACTCCACGACCTGCGCCATGATCTTGGCCGCGATCACGGGACCCACGACGATATCCTCGCCGTCGACGGTCTGCCGACCGGTCCAGACCTCGGCGAGGCCCTTCTCGGTGAGCTTGTCATAGAAGTCTGCCACGTCGGCGAGCAGGCCCTGCTCCACCATGCGGGAGACAAGCTCGTCACCGAGGCCGTCGATGTCCATGGCGGTGCGGCTGCCCCAGTGGATGAGGCGCTCCGTGGCCTGCGCGGGGCAGTCGATGGAGACGCAGCGGTAGGCGACCTCGCCCTCCTCGCGCACGACGGGGCTGCCGCAGGAGGGGCAGGTCGTGGGCATATGGAACTCGGGCGCACCCTCGGGGCGGAGCTCCAGCACGGGGCCCACGACCTCGGGGATGACGTCGCCGGCCTTGTGCACCACGATCGTGTCGCCCACGCGGACGTTCTTGCGCGCGATCTCGTCCACGTTGTGGAGCGTCGCGCGCGCGATCGTGGAGCCGGCAACGGTCACGGGGTCGAACTCGGCGACGGGCGTGAGCACGCCGGTGCGCCCCACCTGTACGCGAATCTCGCGCAGGACGGTGCGCTTCTCCTCCGGCGGGAACTTGAACGCGATGGCCCAGCGCGGGGCACGCGCCGTGAAGCCGAGCGCCCCCTGGCTGGCGAAGGAGTCCACCTTCACGACCACGCCGTCGATGTCGTAGTCCAGGTCGTCGCGGTGCGCGAGGGCGTTCTCGCAGTAGGCATGGACCTCCGCGGCGGAGATGCAGCGCTTGAAGTGCGGGTTCACGGAGAAGCCGCAGTCGATGAGCCACTGGAGGAAATCATGCTGCGTGTGGACGTCGATGGGGGTCTCGTCGGCGACGGCGTAGATGAAGGTCTCGAGGTCGCGGTGGGCGGTGACCTTGGGATCCTTCTGACGAAGGCTGCCTGCGGCGGCGTTTCTCGGGTTGGCAAAGGGCGCGGTGCCGGCGGCGTCCGCATCCTCGTTCAGGCGCGCGAAGGAGTGGCGCGGCATGTAGACCTCGCCACGGACCTCAACGGATCGGCCGAGGCCGCCTTCGGCCAGGCGCTCAAGACCGGCAGGCGCGAGCGCGCGCGGAATATCGCCGATCGTGAGGACGTTGGCGGTGACGTTCTCCCCCGTCGTGCCGTCGCCGCGCGTGGCAGCACGGACGAACTGGGCGTCCGTGTAGGTGAGCGCAACGCCGAGGCCGTCGATCTTGAGCTCACAGGTGTAGGCGACGGGGTGCTCCGGCGTGGCGCCGAGGGCCTCGTCGGTGCGGGCGAGCCACTCGTCCAGCTCGGCGAGGTCCATCGCATCGTCCATCGAATACATGCGCGCGGCGTGCGCGACAGGCTCGAACTGCTCGGACACGTAGCCGCCTACGCGTTGGGTGTAGGACTCGGGGGTGACGAGCTCGGGGTGCTCCGCCTCGAGGGCAAGAAGCTCCTGGAGGGTGCGGTCGAACTCGACATCGGTCATCTCGGGGTTGTCGAGCGCGTAGTAGGCATAGGCAGCGTGATTAAGAGTGCGATTGAGCTCCGCGTGACGGGCGCGCGGCGACTGGACGGAAGAAGCGGGCCGGGCCTCCGTTGCCGGAACGTCGCCAAACAGCGACATCTGGGACTGCCCGCTCATCTCATCTGCCATCGGTGCTCCTCGGAGTCGTGGTTTTCTTCGGCAACCATGGTAGCGCATGGGGCGACCCGTTCCTCACCCTCCACAGGACCATCCTCAGACCTTGAGGCAGTATTTCGGCCGCCGACTGTCACTCTGAGCCTCGTTTGTGTGGATAGCTGGACTGTTCTCAATTTGGAGGGCAAATTTGGTCGGCGTTTCCGCAGGATTCATATAATGATTCGAATCTGTTTCTTCTCTCTGAGAATTCAATCCACACAAACGAGGCCAAAAGTGACAGTCGGCGGCCGAAATACTGCCTCAAGCAAACTTGACCGGCTCTTCGGAGCCCACTCGTCTCGCGGTGCCAACGGGAATCGAGGACAAAGCGTCGGCGCGAAGCCTGAGGTCCAGCGAAACTACCTGCGGGCGAGGGCGGCGAGAGCGCTGCCGCCGAGCACGAGCTGGGCAACGAGCAGCACGCCCGCCGCAATCCAAAGCGCATCATAGCCGCCGAGTGCTACGAGCTGACCGCCAAGCGCCGATCCCACGCCGCCACCCGCGAAAACGCCGAGGCCGATGAGTCCGGTGCAGAGACCGGTCTGCGCGGGGTCAGCGTCCATGGAGAGCGAAACGAGCGTGGGTTGCGTGAGGATGTAGCCAAAGCCAAGCGCACCTGCGGCGAGAAGCGCAGGCTGCCAGGCACCCGTCGCCGTAACGACCACGAGCGCCGCAATGGCCAGCAGCCCGGAGGCCTCACCCACATAGATGACGCCGCGCGGACCGTGCGCCGCGCCGATGCGCCCAGAGACTGTGCCTCCCACGAGGCACATCGCGCCGTAGAGCATCATGATGAGGCCAGCCTGCGTGGAGCCGAGGCCGCAGCGCTCGGAGAGAAACGTGCCCATGAAGCCGTAGACGCCCAGGAAGACGAGGCCCGTGGTGCACGCCACGAAGAAGATCGCACGATGGCTGCCGAAGAAGATGCGCGCGGCGCGGACGAAGAAGTTTCCCTGGGGTGCCGCTATCGCGGTATCGGCATCCTTCTCACCCGCCGAAACCTCGGTACTCGGAAGCCGCCAGAGCAGGGCGAACGCCACCAGCGCAAGAACTCCGAAGCAGGCAAAGGCCGCGCGCCAGCTCGTGAGGTCGGTGATGATGCCGCCCAGGCCCGAAGAGAGCCCCTGGCCGGTGAAGGTGATCCCCATGAGGATGCCCACCGCCGCGCCTCGGCGCTCCGGGCCCACGACGTCACCAACATGTGCCTGAGAGACGGCGATGATGCCCGCCGCAAAGCAGCCCGTGAGCACGCGAGCCGCCACGAGAAGCGGCAGCGTGGGAGCCGCGGCACAGAGGAACGTCCCCGCGGCGAGACCGGCCACGATCACGTGGAGCACGCGCTGTCGGCCAAAGCGGTCGCCGAGCGTGCCGCACACGGGCTGGAGCAGGCCATACGGAACGAGGTAGGCGGTGAGCACGATGGTCGCCGCGGCTGCCGCCACACCGAGCGCATTTGCGATAGCGGGCAGCGCCGGCGAAACGAACCAGTTGTCCGCAGCGGAGACAAGTCCGCAGAAGCCCAGCGTGTAGACAACGCGCTTCTGCTCAGAGGTGAGGTCCATGGGTCGGCCCTTCTGACGTGCGAGTGGAGCCGACCCATTGTAGACCTACGCGACGGCCGCCTCGTAGCCCGCATCGACGACGGCCGCCACCAGGGCATCATCGGTCACGGAGTCGGCAACTTCGACGGTCGCGGTGCCAGCCTCGAGGTTAACGTCCACGGCGCTCACGCCGTCGACGCCCTCGAGCGCCTTCTTCACGTGCGCGACGCAGTGCTGGCACATCATGCCGGTGACGTTCAGGGTCTTGGTCATGGTTGGTTCCCTTCTCTCGATCGCGGGCGCGAGTGCGCCGGCAACACTATCAACGGACACGGCCACCTCGGCGGCCGGGGTTACCTCAGACGTCGCGCGCTCGCTCGGCTTCCAGGTGCGCAGGCGCAGCGCGTTGGTCACCACGAAGACGGACGAGAAGCCCATGGCGGCCGCACCGATCATGGGGTTCAGCGTGACGCCCCAGGGCGAGAGCACACCGGCGGCCACGGGGATGCAGATGGCGTTGTAGAAGAGCGCCCAGAAGAGGTTCTGCTTGATGTTTCTCATCGTGGCGCGGGAGAGCTCCATCGCGGTTGCCACGTCGGCGGGGTCGGAGTGCATGAGCACCACGTCGGCCGAGGAGATGGCCACGTCCGTGCCGGCGCCGATGGCGATGCCCACGTCAGCGCGGGCGAGCGCGGGCGCGTCGTTGACGCCGTCGCCGACCATGGCGACGGTGCGTCCGGCCTCCTGCAGCTCGCGGACCTTGGCCTCCTTCTGCGCGGGCAGCACGCCGGCGATGACCTCGTCCACGCCCACCCGGCGAGCCACGGCAGCCGCGGTGCGCTCCTGGTCGCCGGTAAGCAGAACCGTGCGGGCACCCATCGCTCGGAGGCGAGCGATGGCGGAGACACTCGTGGGTTTGACGGGGTCAGCCACGGCAATCATGCCCAGTGGACGACCGTCCAGCGAGAAGAACAGCGGGGTCTTGCCGTCGTCCGCGAGCGCCGCGGCCTTCACCTCAAGTTCGTCGAGCCCCACGCCGCGCGCCGCCATGAGACGCGCGTTGCCTGCGAGCGCCGGCGCTCCGTCCACCGTCGCGGAGAGGCCACCACCCGCGACCTGCTCGAACTTCTCGACGCGGCCGTCCTTCTCGGCATCCGGGCCCTTCTCGTCCGCGTAGGCGCAGATGGCGCCAGCCAGTGGGTGCTCGCTCTTGCGCTCGAGCGCCGCGGCCACGCGCAGCAGCTCCCCCTCAGACACGCCCGGAGCGAGAAGGACGTCGGTCACGCGCGGCTCGCCCGCCGTCACGGTGCCGGTCTTGTCGAGCACGACGGCGTCCACGTTGCAGGCGGTCTCGAGCGCCTCGGCGGACTTTATCAGGATGCCGTTTGCGGCGCCGCGGCCGGTGCCCACCATGATGGCCGTGGGCGTGGCAAGACCGAGCGCACACGGACAGGAAATCACGAGGATCGAGATGGCATGAGTGAGCGCCGTGGCCACGTCGCCCGCGAGCGCGAGCCACGCGACGAACGTCACCGCGGCGACGGCAATGACCACGGGGACGAAGACGCCGGCGATCTTGTCCGCCATGCGCTCGATGGGGGCCTTGGAGCTCGTGGCCTCGTCGACGAGGCGAATGATGCCCGCGAGCGTGGTGTCGTTGCCGACGGCGCGCACCTCCATGGCAAACCATCCGCGCGTGGAGACGGTGGCGCCGGTCACGCGGTCGCCCACGCCCTTCTCGACGGGCACGCTCTCGCCGGTGATGGCAGACTCGTCCACGGCGGCCGCGCCCTCCACCACCACGCCATCCACCGGCACGGACTCGCCGGCGCGCACTATCACGCGCTCCCCCACCATGACGTCCTCGGTGGAAACCTCGACCTCTTCGCCGTCGCGCACGACCGTGGCGGTCTTGGGCGCAAGGTCCATGAGGGCGGTGATGGCGTCCGTGGTGCGGCCCTTGGCGCGGGCCTCAAAGAACTTGCCCAGCGTGATGAGGGTGAGGATCATGCCGGCGGAGTCAAAGTAGAGGCTGTGGGCGGCACCGTGCAGCGTTGCCACGTCACCTGCGCCCGCAGCCCAGGCCATGCGGTACAGCTGTGCGATGCTCCAGGCGGCAGACGCGGCCGAGCCCAACGCGATGAGCGAGTCCATGTTGGGCGCGCGATGCGCCAGCGTCTTGAAGCCAGTGATGAAGTAGTGCCGGTTCACAAAGAGGATCGGCGCGCAGAGCAATAGCTGCGTGATGCCGAGCGCCACGAGGTTGGCCTCCCCCGCGAGCGCGGGCGGCTGCGGCCAGCCGAACATCGGTCCCATGGCAACGTAGAAAAGCGGCACCGAGAAGACCGCGGAGATTACCAGCTGGTCGCGCTTCTCGCGGATTGCCTTCTCGGCGGCCGTGCCGGGTCGCTCGGCGGGCGCGGCACCGCGGCCCTTCTCGCCGGTCGGCGCGCGGCGGGCGGCGCCGTAGCCGGACTTCTCGATGGCCTCCACCACGGCGTCAGCCGTCTCGGGCGAGCCGTCGTAGTCGAGCTCCATCGAATTCTTGAGCAGGTTCACGTTGGCGCAGGCCACGCCGGGCACCTCGCCCGCCGCCTTCTGCACGCGTGACGAGCATGCCGCGCAGGTCATGCCCGTTATGTCAAAGGTCTCTTTCACCAGAACTCCCTCCGATGTGGAAAAGGGACTGTCCCTTTTCCACATCACATGAACTTGCGGAAGAGGTCCATGACCTCGTCGGTCACCTCGGTGTCGCCTGCTTGGATGCGCTCGACAACGCAGGTCTCCAGGTGGTCGCGCATGACCTCGCGCGAGATAGCCTTCACCGCAGACTCAACGGCAGCGAGCTGCGTGAGGACGTCGCCGCAGTAGCGATCCTCCTCCACCATTGCGCGGATGCCGTTCAACTGGCCAACGGCGCGGTTGATCCGACGCGTCACGCTGGCCTTGAGCTCGGGTGAGCGCGGCGTGTGCTTGAGGGCGCCGCAGTGCGGGCAGTCGTTCTTCTCTGCCATTGCTCTCCCTTCGCTCAGATACCCCCATGGGGTTTATCATGCTGAGTTTATACCCCATAGGGGTATTAGTCAAACGCTGGCGAGAAGGACGGCGCGCACATCGGTTATGCGCACGCCCGCCGGTTGTGCACACTCCCGACGGTTATGCGCACCTTTGCGGTGAACCTCTTGCAGGCCCAACCCATCTACCAGCAAAATGTCTTATTGGCGCACTGCGCATAACCGTCACGGCTGCGCATAACCGTCGTGACTGCGCACAACCGTCACGCTGCAACACGTCCTGGAAGATCCCATGCACGAGCTGGAGACAACCCGCCTTACGCTGCGCCCCTGGACCGAGGCCGACGCCCCCGCGCTCTTTCGTTGGGCGCGCGATCCCGAGGTGGGGCCGCGTGCCGGATGGGAGCCACATGCGAGCGTCAAGGAGAGCGCAATAATCATCCACGAGGTGCTCGCCATTCCGGAGAGCTACGCCATCGTGGTCCGCGAGCGCGAGCCCGAGGGCGAGCCGGTCGGCGCCATCGGCCTCAAGTTTGGCGCCGCCTCCGAACTCGCACGCGGCACAAGAGAGGCGGAGCTCGGCTACTGGCTCGCGCGCCCGTTCTGGGGGCGCGGCTACATGCCGGAGGCCGGGCGGGCGCTCCTCGCCCACGCG
>CASFQX010000165.1 GCA_949296375.1 uncultured Olsenella sp. | reverse complement strand
GTTTGCGTAGCAGGTGTGCGACTCGCCGATCACGCTCGTGTCAAAGACGTCCATGTTGGCGTTGGCGATGTCCTTGACCGCAAGCAGGCCCTCGAGGGTGTTGTCGTCGTCCGTGATGCAGAGGGTGTCGGTCTTGGCCTCGCGCATGAGGTTCCATGCCGAGAAGAGGCTCATCTCGCCGTCGATGCCGCCCTGGCGCTGGATCTCGGTGTCCTTGATCTGTGGGGTGACGGAGGTGATGAGCGGCGGCTCCTCGAAGCCAAAGTGGCGCAGCACGAATGCGGTCTCGCGGTTCACGGCGCCCGCGCGGCGCGCCTCGTAGATGTTGGTACGCTCCGCCTCGTTCTTGAGGTGGGCGTATGCGATGGCAGAGCAGACGCTGTCTGTGTCTGGATGCAGGTGCCCGATGACGTTGATCTTGCGGATTCCCTCTGGCATGGTTACCCCCTTAGGCTCACCTTTCCATTGTGCCACGTGGGAGGGTTGGTTTTGCCGGTCGCCCTGTAAGTGGCGCAAATCGGCATGGGGCGGTCGGCGAGAGCGCTGCGGCTGAGGGTCTGCGGCTGACCCAATTCCGACCAGGCTCCGCCGCGCCCCCGATGCGTGCGAGGTACGCTTGGAGACTCGCCACGTTCGGTCGCTGTGGATCCTGGGGATGGGGGAAGCCATGAGGACCTGTGTCTCTCATCAAACTGCGTTGGCTTATCTGCTGAGGATGCCCAACCTGCGCGACGCAGATGCCCGGCCGAGCCGGGCGAGCGCGATACCGGACTCCGTGCCGAGCGCCGCCGAGGCGCAGGCGCTCCTTGAAGCCCTAGCGCCCAACCTCGTTGAGGGAGCGGACGCGCTGGACGTGCTGGTTTCCACTAATTCGGGGCGCCACCAGACGAAGGGGCTCCGCGCACGCCTCTGCACGACTAAGCTGCCGGCAGGGTCTTTCATTCCCGCAGACGCAATGGGGATAGAGTTCTATCTGTGCGCCCCGGAGCTCGTGTTTCTTCAGATGGCGAATGAGGTTGAGGTTGACCATCTCATATACGTCGGCTTTGCTCTCTGCTCGTCGTTTCGTCTTGACGAATACGCGCCCGGAGGCTGCGCTCTGCGTGAGTGGTCTGACGCGCCGCTTACCAGCGTTGCAAGGATTCGCTCGTATCTTGAGAGGGTCCCAGCGGGGACCAAGGGTAGAGGGGCGGCGCTGCGCGCGCTTGAGCATGTGAGGGACGGTGCCCGATCTCCCTATGAGATTGGGCTTGCGATGGTCATTGGGATGCCGCTGCGCCTTGGGGGCTACGCCTTGGGGGAGACCGTTATGAACCCTGAGGTCAAGGTATATGACGGAGTTGACGTGAGGGGTCAGGTGCGCTGGGTGACCCGTATCCCGGACATCCTGGTGAGCGCCCGGGATTCCAACGGCGTGTTGCGGCGCGTGGGGGTGGACTACGACGCAAAGCTGACTCACGGTGCGCCGGACCGGGTTGCCCGGGATCTCGACCGCAGGAACCTCCTTGCACCGAACGAGGACTTCAGGCACATAACCTTGGGGACTCAGCAGGTAAGCAACTACGTGGCGTTTCGTCGGGAGATGGACCGAATTCGTCGCGCCTTGGGCCAGAGGAAGAAGCCGCGCCTTGTTGGGGATCCAGATTCCGAGCGCAACCGTCGGCTTGAGGCGGATACCCTTGCGCGGCAATTTGACCTTTGGGACCGAGTTCTTGGCGGCTCGCGGTATCAGCTCTAACGCTTGGGGCAGTATTTCCGTCTTCCGGTGTCACTTTGGGCCTCGTTTGTGTGGATTGGAATCTGTAGAGACGATAGTTCGATTTTTTCTTAAGGCGCTAACAGGCATTATGTGATCTGGAAACTGCTCAAATGGAGTGGCGTACGAATCAAGTCACACAAACGAGGCCCAAAGTGACAACGAAGCGGCGATTTACTGCCTTGGACCGTGTGCCTCCGGGGGAGGATGCGGATTTTGCCTAAACAACGTGCACGCCCCGGTAAGATAGAGGGTGGCAAGAACCCCGACCCCCGAACCTCGAACCCCGACCCCCGCGAGAAGGCGAGTAATCCCATGGCAGAGTTCGTCTACATGTTCAACCGCGCCCGCAAGGCCGTGCATGACAAGGTCATCCTCGATGACGTCACGGTGGGCGTCTACCCCGGCGCCAAGATTGGCGTAGTGGGCCCCAACGGCGCCGGCAAGTCCACGCTGCTCAAGGTCATGGCCGGCCTCGAGGACGTCTCCAACGGCGAGGCGCGCCTCACTCCGGGCTACACCGTGGGCATCCTCCAGCAGGAGCCGCCGCTCGACGAGGACAAGACCGTCCGCGAGAACATCGAGCAGGCCTTTGGTGACATCCTTGCCAAGATCGAGCGCTTCAACCAGGTGAGTGCCGAGATGGCCGATCCCGACGCGGACTTCGACGCCCTCATGACAGAGATGGGCCAGCTCCAGGACGAGATCGACGCTGCCAACGGCTGGGACCTGGACTCCCAGCTCTCGCAGGCGATGGACGCCCTGCAGTGCCCCGACCCGGATGCTCCCGTGAACATCCTCTCCGGTGGCGAGCGCCGTCGCGTGGCGCTGTGCAAGCTGCTGCTTGAGGCTCCTGACCTGCTGCTCCTTGACGAGCCCACCAACCACTTGGATGCCGAGTCGGTGCTTTGGCTCGAACAGTTCCTGCACCGCTACCCCGGTGCCGTCATGGCCGTCACGCACGACCGCTACTTCCTCGATGACGTGGCCGAGTGGATCTGCGAGGTGGACCGCGGCCAGCTCTACCCCTACGAGGGCAACTACTCCACCTATCTGGAGAAGAAGGCTGCGCGCCTGGAGGCCCAGAGCCAGCAGGACGCCCGTCGCGCCAAGAAGATGAAGGCAGAGCTCGAGTGGGTGCGCTCCAGCCCCAAGGCGCGTCAGGCCAAGAACCGTGCCCGCCTCGAGCGCTACGAGCAGATGGAGGCCGAGGCCCGCGCCTCCAAGCGCGTGGACTTCACCGACATCCACATTCCCGTGGGCCCGCGCCTCGGCGCCAAGGTCCTCGAGGCCGAGCACCTTTGCAAGAGCTTCGGCGACCGTGTGCTCATCGACGACCTGTCCTTCTCGCTGCCGCGCAACGGCATCGTGGGCGTGATCGGCCCCAACGGTGTGGGTAAGTCCACGCTCTTCAAGATGATTGTGGGCCAAGAGCAGCCCACCTCCGGCACGCTCGAGGTGGGCGAGTCCGTCAAGCTCTCCTACGTCGACCAGATGCGCCAGGGCCTGGATGCCGAGAAGACCCTCTGGGAGGTAGTCTCCGACGGCAACGACTACATCCGCGTGGGCGAGTCCGAGATCCCGAGCCGTGCCTACGTGGCGGCCTTCGGCTTCAAGGGATCCGACCAGCAGAAGCGCGCCGGTGTGCTCTCGGGCGGTGAGCGCAATCGCCTTAACCTCGCGCTGACCCTCAAGCAGGGTGGCAACCTCCTGCTCCTGGACGAGCCGACCAACGACCTCGACGTCGAGACGCTGGAGAGCCTGGAGGAGGCGCTCGAGGAGTTTCCCGGCTGCTCCGTGGTGATCTCGCACGACCGTTGGTTCCTCGACCGCGTGGCCACGCACATCCTTGCCTGGGAGGGCGACGACGAGAACCCCGGCCGCTGGCACTGGTTCGAGGGCAACTTCGAGGCCTACCAGGCCGACCGCGAGAAGCGCCTCGGCGCGGATGCCTCCAAGCCGCACCGTCTGCACCGCAAGCTCACGCGCGACTAGCTGCTCCACGGCACTTCTCGGTGAACGGCGAAGCTTTTCTGAAACATTGCCGTCACAGAACGTCCACATCCAGTTAAAATGAAGGGGCGTCCCCAGGGGCGCCCCTTTTTTGTGAAACTGGCGCGCTGCGCCTCGGCGATAGGAGCTCGCATGCACGGAGACGACATCCGCACCCGCAAGGCAGTCATCATCGGCGCCGGTCGCGTGGGCAGCCACGTGGCCCTGTGCCTCATGTTCCAGCACCTCGTGAATGAGATCGTCTTCCTGGACGTCAACAAGGACGCCGCGCGCGCCCAGGCGCTCGACCTCGAGGACCTGGCTTCCGGCCTCGGCGACTCCTTCACCATCCGCGTGGGTGAGTACGCCGACTGTAAGGATGCCCACTTCGTGATCCTCACCGCCGGCCGCAGCCGCCGTCCCGGCGAGACGCGCCTCCAGATGCTCGACGGCACCATCAAGGTGCTCGACGGCATTGTGGGCCCGCTCAAGGACTCTGGCTTCCACGGCATCCTGATCAGCGTCTCCAACCCGGCCGACATCGTCGTCGAGTACCTCTACCGCAAGCTCGGCCTGCCGCGCAACCAGGTCTTTGGCACCGGCACCTCGCTCGACTCCGCGCGTCTGCGTCGCGTCCTCTCCGAGATCATCGACGTCTCCAGCCGTCAGATCCAGGCCTTCTGCATGGGCGAGCACGGCGATTCCATGTTCATCCCCACCTCGCGCATCTCCGTTGAGGGCATCGGCCTGCGCGAGTACCTCTCGCTGCGCGATGACGTGACCGACTCCATCGACTTCGACGATGTCATGCGTCGCGTCCGAGAGTCCGGCGCCGCGATCATTTCCGGCAAGGGCTGCACGGAGTTTGGCATCGCTTCGGTGGTTGCCGCCATCGTGACCTCCATCCTGCACAACGAGAAGCGCGTGGTGCCGCTCTCCGCCCACCTCGACGGCGAGTACGGCGAGTCTGGCATCTCCGCCGGCGTGCCCTGCGTCATCGGTGACACCGGCGTTGACTCTGTGCTGGAGATCGACCTCTCCTACGACGAGCGCCGCGCGATGCGCAAGTCCTGCGCCGTCATCCGCGACTACTGCGAGAAGGCCCTCCCAACCTGCTAAAAGGGGACAGGTACACTTGCCCAGTTAAAACCTGCCAAAAGTTGCCATGCGCTTTTGGCAGGTTTTGTTTTGACGAGCGTGTCCTTTCCTCATGGGCAGTTTTGACAGGTATTATCTGGGAGTTCGTACCTGTCCCCTTTTGACGGTGGAGTAGAATTGCGCAGTCCCAATTAGGCGACGACAGGAGAGCCATGATTCGCATCGACCACGTTTCCAAGTCCTACGATGGCGGAGCCACCAACGCGGTGCGCGACCTTTCCCTCGAGATAAAGTCCGGAGAGATCTTTGGCCTGCTCGGTCCCAACGGCGCGGGCAAGTCCACGCTGCTCAACATGCTCGCCGGCGTGCTCGCGCCCAGCTCGGGCATCATCGAGCTCGACGGCATCAACGTCGCCGCCGACCCGCTAGCCGCCAAGCGCAACCTCTGCTACGTGAGCGACTCGCCCGACCACCTGCTGCGTCTCAAGGGCCACGAGTTCCTGCGCTTCATCGCAGACGTCTACGAGGTGCCCCAGGACGTCCGTGCCGAGCGCATCGCCGAGCTCGCGCGCGAGTACGGCATGGAGGGCGAGCTGGACAACCAGATCCAGTCCTACTCCCACGGCATGCGCCAGAAGATGATGATCATGGGCGC
>CASFQX010000164.1 GCA_949296375.1 uncultured Olsenella sp. | reverse complement strand
CTACGGCGATCCCTCCGGGCAGCTCGTGAACCACCTCCAGCAGGCCCTCAAGGCCGAGTACATGTTCCACCGCGACCAGCAGTACGTGGTCGTTGACGGCGAGGTCAAGATCGTCGACGAGTTCACCGGCCGCATCATGGAGGGCAGGCGCTACTCCGAGGGTCTGCACCAGGCCATCGAGGCGAAGGAAGGCGTGTACGTCCGCGAGGAGAACCAGACCCTCGCCACGATCACCCTCCAGAACTACTTCCTCATGTACGACAAGCTCTCCGGCATGACGGGTACCGCCATGACCGAGGATGCGGAGTTCCGCGAGGTCTATCACATCCCCGTCACGGTCATCCCGCCCAACAAGCCGGTTGCCCGAGTGGACCACGACGACCTCGTCTACCGCACCGTGGAGGCCAAGTTCAAGGCTGTTGCCGACGATGTCGTGGAGCGCCACGCAAAGGGTCAGCCCTGCCTGGTTGGCACCGTGTCCATCGAGAACTCCGAGAAGCTCTCCCGCATCCTGGACAAGCGCGGGATCAGGCACAACGTCCTCAACGCGAAGTACCACGAGCGCGAGGCGCAGATCGTTGCCCAGGCGGGTCGCGAGGGCGCCGTCACCATCGCGACGAACATGGCCGGACGAGGCACGGACATCCTGCTCGGCGGCAACGCCGACGAGCTCGCCGAGGAAGAGGTCCTCTCCCTCGACTTTGGAATCGAGCAGGAGGCCCTCAAGAAGATTCTCGCCAGCGGCGATCCCGCCAAGCAGAAGCCCGAGGAGCTTGCTGCCCGCGGAATCGAGGTCGACCGAGAGACTCTCGACGCGATCGCCGACGAGCTCGCCAAGGCCCTCGAGCGCGCAAAGAAGCAGTGCGCCGTCGAGCGTGAGCACGTTGTCGCCGCCGGCGGACTGTGCGTCATCGGCACCGAGCGCCACGAGAGCCGTCGAATCGACAACCAGCTCCGCGGTCGCTCCGGCCGTCAGGGCGACCCCGGTGAGACCCAGTTCTACCTCTCGCTCGAGGACGACCTCATGCGTCTCTTTGGCGGCGATCGCATGGACCGCATCTCCGCGATGATGCAGAAGTACGACATGCCCGACGACATGCCCATCCAGGCAAAGCTCGTGACCAAGGCAGTGGAGAGCGCTCAGCGCAAGGTCGAGCAGGTCAACTTTGCGATGCGCAAGAACGTTCTCGACTACGACAACGTCATGAACACCCAGCGTCAGGTCATCTACGAGGAGCGCAACAAGATCCTCGACGGCAAGGACCTCATGGCTCGCATCGACGAGGTCACTGCGGACACCGTGAAGCGAGAGGTGCTCGGCTATTGCCCCGAGGGCCAGGCGAAGTCCGACTGGGATCTCAAGGGCCTGGAGAAGTGGCTCATGGAGCTCACCGGACGCAAGGACGCTCCGGATGTCGCCGAGTGCTCGAGCGCCAACGAGGTTGTCGAGAAGATCGACGAGTACGTGGGATCCTGCTTTGACGAGAAGACCGAGCGTCTCGGCGAGGCGCCCATGCACGCCCTCTCCTCTCAGGTCATGCTCCGAGTCATCGACACCAGGTGGATGTCGTACCTCCAGGAGATGGACTACCTCAAGACTGGCATCGGGCTCCGCGGCTTTGGCCAGCGCGACCCGCTGGTCGAGTACAAGAGCGAGGCCTTCGCGGCGTTCAGCGAGCTCGTCAACACGATGTACGAGGACTTCCTGCGCACGATCCTGCGCATCGAGATCGCCGTGCGCACCCCCGCTCAGCAGGCTCCCGCCCAAGACGAGGAGCCGAGCGAGCTTCGCGGCGCAAAGTACTCCGGTCCCTCCGAGGTTGACGGAGACCAGGGGGCAGCTCGGGTCAAGCCCGCCTCCGTCCCCGGTGCCGCCCCGCGTGCGGCGGCAACGGCCAAGCCCCAGACCTACCGCAAGGCGGATGATCCCGATCCCTACGTCAATGTTGGTCGTAACGACCCCTGCCCGTGCGGCAGTGGCAAGAAGTTCAAGAACTGCCACGGCAGGAACAGATAGATGGCGGAGTTCGGCAGGGCAGACCTGGACGCCCTCTCCAAGCGTCTCGAGGAGGTGGAGGGCTACCTCCACATCGAGGAGAAGCGCCACGAGATAGGCGACCTGGAGGCGAGAAGCGTCGAGCCGGGGTTCTGGGACGATGCCGACGCTGCGCGGGCAACCATGGCGAGGCTCGCCTCGGCGAGGGACGACGTCTCGAGCATCGACTCCGCCCGGCGCCGGCTCGAGGACGCTCGCGCTGCCCTCGAGCTTGGCGAGGAGACCGGAGACGAGGACCTTCTCGCCGAGGCGGCCTCCTCGGCTCGAGAGCTCGAGGACGATCTCTCCGAGCTCGAGCTCTCCAGCTGGTTTACCGATGACCTTGATCACGGGGACGCCATCGTCACGGTGACTCCCGGACAGGGTGGGCTGGAAGCTCAGGACTGGTGCGAAATGCTCTTCCGCATGTACGTGCGCTACTGCGAGCGCAGGGGCTGGAAGGTGACGGTGAACGACGCCCCGGCCGCTGAGGTCATCGGTCTCGACCGCGCCACCTTCACCGTGAGTGGTAAGAACGCATACGGGATGCTTCGTGCCGAGCAGGGCGTCCATCGCCTCGTGCGCATCTCGCCTACTGACGAGAAGAAGCGTCGGCAGACCACCTTCGCCGGCGTTGAGGTCCTCCCGGTCCTCCCCGATGACGTTGAGGTCGACATCGATCCCAACGACCTGCGCATCGACGTGTACCATGCGTCCGGTCACGGCGGCCAGGGCGTCAACACCACAGACTCCGCCGTGCGCATCACGCACCTGCCCACGGGCACCGTCGTGACCTGTCAGAACGAGCGCAGCCAGCTTCAGAACAAGGCGTTTGCGATGAAGATCCTGCGCGGCCGGCTCTACGAGATGGAGCTCGCAAGGCGCGCCGCCGAGCTCGACGAGCTCAGGGGTCCCAAGCGTGACATCGGCTTTGGCAGCCAGATCAGAAGCTACGTCCTCTACCCCTATCAGCTCGTTAAGGACCTGCGCACGGGAGTGGAGACGGGAAACGTGGACTCCGTTCTCTCGGACGGGGACCTCGACAAGTTTGTGGTTGGCTACCATCGCTGGGCCGTGGACGAGGCGGCGTCTTTGGGCGTCGCGGGCGAGGGGATGGAGTAGGCCAGCCGTACCGGGGCTTGCCGGGACGGACGAGAAGGGAGAGCGCAATGTTGGCCGATTTGCTCGACGAGGGGCTGGTTCGCCTCGGCGTTGCCGCATCCGACTGGGAGGAGGCCGTCAGGCTGTCGGTCCGTCCGCTCGTTGACGCCGAGATGGTGACCGAGTCCTACGTCGAGGACATCGTCCGGGGCGTCAAGGCGCTCGGCCCCTATGTTGTGATTGCCCCTCATGTGGCGCTGCCCCACGCTCGCCCCGAGTGCGGAGCACTCGGAAACGCCCTGGGGGTCGTTACCCTAGAGGAGCCGGTGGCGTTTGGGAGCGAGGAGAACGACCCGGTCCGCTACCTCTTCCCGCTCTCGGCAACAGATAACGACGGGCACCTCGGCGCCCTGCAGGAACTCGTCGAGCTCCTGCGAAACCCGGGGTTCTTCGAGCGGCTCGATGGCGCTTCGACGCCCGTCGAGGTCGTCGAGGCCGTGCGATCCATGACAGGAGCTGCGTAGGGTCGCTGCCCGGGTCTTGCCCGGAGGGTGGTTTCTGGTTTCTGCGCAGAGTCTGAGCCGCGCAGATGGTATCTTCTTAGGGGCGTCCGCGCCCCAGGTGAAGTATGGGTGATGGGCACTGATCGCGTCACGGCCCAGGGAAAGGAAGGTCTCATGACCGACGACGAGCTTCGTCACGTTGCCAACGAGGTCCGCAAGGGGGTCGTTGTTGGCACCCATGCCGCCAAGTCGGGGCACCCCGGCGGCTCGCTCAGCGCGGCCGACATCCTCACCTACCTCTACTTTGAGGAGATGAGCGTCGACCCGGAGAACCCCCGCTGGGACAAGCGCGATCGCTTCGTGCTCTCCAAGGGCCACGCCGCGCCCGCCCTGTACTCCGTGCTCGCCCTGCGTGGGTTCTTCCCCGTTGAGGAGCTGGAGACGCTTCGCCACATCGGAAGTCGTCTCCAGGGTCATCCCAACATGCTCGACACCCCCGGCGTCGACATGACCACCGGCTCCCTGGGCCAGGGCATCTCGGCTGCGGTGGGCATGGCGCTTTCTTCCAAGCACTGGAACGAGGGGTGGCGTACCTACTGCCTGCTCGGAGACGGCGAGCTCGAGGAGGGTCAGGTCTGGGAGGCAGCCATGTTTGCCGGCAACCACCAGCTCGACAACCTCGTCGTTGTGGTGGACCACAACGGCCTTCAAATCGACGGAACGATCGAGGAGGTCAACTCGGCGATGCCCATCGCCGACAAGTTCGCCGCCTTCGGATTTCACGTGATCGAGCTTGCCGACGGCAACGACATGGCACAGATCAGGGAGGCCTTTGGCGCTGCCCGCGAGGTCATGGGCAAGCCGGTGGCCATTGTCGCCGAGACCGTCAAGGGCAAGGGCGTCTCGTTCATGGAGGGCCAGGTCGACTGGCATGGCAAGGGTCCTGATGACAGTCAGTTCGAGCAGGCCATGGCCGAGCTCTCGAGGGAGGCGTAACAATGGCTGAGACTAAGAAGATCGCCACACGCGTGAGCTACGGCGAGACGCTCGTTGAGCTTGGCGCGGAGCACGATGACTTTGTGGTTCTCGACGCCGACCTCGCCGCGTCCACGCAGACCGGCAGGTTCAAGGACGCCTACCCCGACCGCTTCTTTGACGTGGGCATCGCCGAGCAGAACCTCATGAGCATCGCCGCGGGCATCGCGGCGACGGGTCGTGTGGCCTTTGCCAGCTCCTTTGCGATGTTCGCCGCCGGGCGCGCGTACGAGCAGATTCGCAACTCGATCGGGTACCCGCACCTCAACGTCAAGATCGGCGCCTCGCACGCTGGTCTTTCCGTTGGCGAGGACGGGGCGACCCACCAGTGCAACGAGGACATCGCCCTCATGAGGACCATCCCCGGCATGACGGTGATCGTTCCCTGCGACGACGTCGAGGCCCGTGCCGCCACTCGCGCCGCCTACGAGTACGACGGACCGGTGTACCTGCGCCTCGCGCGCCTGGCGACCCCGGTCTTCAACGACCCCGACACCTACGAGTTCAAGCTCGGCAAGGGCATCGTCATGCGCGAGGGGGCCGATGTGACGATCATCGCCTGCGGCCTCATGGTCCAGGCGGCGCTCGAGGCGGCCGAGAGGCTCGCCGAGAAGGGCGTCTCTGCCGAGGTGATCAACATCCACACCGTCAAGCCCATCGACGCGGACCTCATCGCCCAGAGCGCCGCCAAGACCGGCCGCGTTGTCACCTGCGAGGAGCACTCGGTGATCGGAGGCCTCGGCAGCGCCGTCTGCGACGTGCTCGCCGAGCGCTGCCCGGTGCCCGTTCGCAAGGTTGGCGTCGAGGACGTCTACGGCGTCTCGGGCCCTGCCCTCGAGCTGCTCCACCGCTACGGACTTGATGCGGAGGGCATTGAGGGCGCCGTCGAGGGACTTCTCGCCCAAGACTAAACGAGAGGTGCAGGCAAAGTGCGCAACTGGGGCGGTTTCCGCAAGGAGACCGCCCTTCTCGTGTGCATTATGCGGGAAAAAAGTTGAGGCCTTGACGTTATGCTAGGCTACTTGGGTATTTGTCCGCTCTGAGCAGTCAGATAAGGAGCTTCTGTGGCCAGTCACTTTCGCAGCGCTGAGCAACAGGGTG
>CASFQX010000163.1 GCA_949296375.1 uncultured Olsenella sp. | reverse complement strand
GAGGCCGACGGCGCGGTCGTCTCCGCGCGAGAGCTCTACCAGCGCATCTTTGGCGACGAGTACTACGAGCGGGGCTCAGGCTCCATCACGGTGCACGTGCGGCACCTGCGCGAGAAGATGGGGGACTCCTTCGAGGACCCGCGCTACATCAAGACCGTCTGGGGATTGGGGTACAAGATTGAGCGCTAGCGAGAAGAACGGTGGGGCTCGGTCTATCGTCCTGACCGTCGCGATCGTGGCGGGTGCCATCCTGGTTGCGTCCGCGGCGTTCAACACGGTCTTCGGCTTTGTGGACAAGGCCTGGAACGGCTCGTTCATGGACTGGCTTGCCCCGCAGTTTCTGAACATCAACAATTTGAACGAGTTTGGCATCTGGCCGGAGATGGTGCTGGACGTCTCCGGCATCAAGTACTTCTTCCTGCAGCTGGGCATCTGCGGCATCGTTCTTCTCGCCGTGGGGTGTGCGGCCGCCGCCATCCTGTCGGCACGGCGCGCGCGTCGCGAGGAGCGCGCCCGAGCCGCCGCCCTGTTGCGCGTCTTTCTCGCCCATGACCTGGAGGCCCACGAGGCGTTCCCGCCCGGCTGGGAGGAGCTCGCGCTCGTCGCTGCGGATGCCAAGCGCGCCGCGGCGGAGCGAGAGCGCCAGCTCGCAGACGAGTCCGCGCGCAGGAGCGACCTCGTGACCTACCTCGCGCACGACCTCAAGACGCCGCTCACCTCGGTGATCGGCTATCTCTCGCTCCTGGACGAGGTGCCTGACATGCCCGATGCGCAGCGCGCCCGCTACACCGGCGTCGCGCTCGACAAGGCGTGCCGGCTCGAGCGCCTGGTGAACGAGTTCTTCGACATCACGCGCTACAGCCTCACGCACATAGAGCTCGAGCTTGCCCCGGTGGACCTCGCCGGGCTTCTCGTCCAGCTTGCTGACGAGTTCTACCCGGCGCTCTCCGCCCACGGCAACGTGGCGCGGGTGACGGTGGCGGGCACGGTACGAAGCGTCGACGACCCCGGCGAGCCGCTCGTGGTAACGGCCGACGCCGCCCGCCTTGCGCGCGTCTTTGGCAACCTGCTGCGCAACGCGATCGCCTACAGCGACGAGGGGACGCCTGTGGAGATCGGGGCGTCGGCCGGGGAGGGGAGCGTCGTCGTCACCGTGTCCGACACGGGCGCGACCATCCCCTCGCACAAGCTCCGCGCGATCTTTGATAGGTTCTTCCGGCTGGACGAGGCGCGCGGGAGCGCCACCGGCGGCGCCGGCCTCGGCCTTGCCATCGCGCGCGAGATCGTTGAGCTGCACGGCGGCTCCATCTCCGCCGCGAGCGAGAACGGCCGAACCACGTTTACCGTCAAGTTTCCGCTCTCACGCTGAGAAGGCCCACAGGTTCAGGCACTGGCCGAGCACGCGCTCGAGGTTCCAGGGGTGCGCGCTGCGCTCGGCGCTGTTGGGGTCGTGCACAACCACCTCGCCGTCCTCGGTCAGGCCCGTCAGCACGATGAAGTGGCCCGTGGTGGTGAAGTCTCCGGGGCCCACGCTGCAGATGACGGGCCTTCCCGCGAGGAGCGCATCGCGCACGGCACTCGCGCTGGCAGGCAGCTCCTCGGAGACGAGTCCCAGCTCGGCTGCCCCGTCGGTCATGAGGGCCCACGTCGTCATTCCGTTGCTCACGTAACCGCCGCGCTCCGAGAAGTCCGCCATGGCGGCGGGGGCGAG
>CASFQX010000162.1 GCA_949296375.1 uncultured Olsenella sp. | reverse complement strand
TGTCCAACGGCAGGCTCTCTGGAATCGTCAATACCAAGGAGACGAACCAGGAGGAGCTCCTTCGTCTCAGCGCCAAGTATCTGTAAGGGGGATAAGCAATGGCAAACGCAATTCTCACGCCCGAGGCGGAGCAGGCCCTGCGCAAGCCCATCGACGACTACGTTGGCGGGATTCAGGCCAAGGTTGACGCTCTGCGTGCTGACGGAACTACCAAGGTCGTTGCCCTTCAGGGCTCGATCGAGGACACCAAGCGCGACAAGATTCTCACCAAGGACGAGCGCGATCGCGCGATCGCGGCGTACCAGAAGGACCTCGAAAAGGCCAAGTCCGTCGAGAGCGCCAACAAGTCCAAGGTTGACGCCCTCGTCAAGGATGCGGTGGACTACCTCTCCGCTCACTACGACAAGGACTACCTTGACGCCGTGAAGCAGAGCTGCGCCCAGGAGAAGATCGTCGCCAAGCAGAACTACGAGAAGCGCCTCGCCGAGCTCGAGAAGGAGCACCAGGCCAACCTCTCCAAGATCTCCGATTCCGCCGAGGTCAAGGACGAGAAGTACGTCTACAAGAACAGGCGCTTCGACGCGAAGATCGACTACGAGAAGAGCCTCCAGATGATCAAGGACCGCGGTCACGAGGCCTTCTCGCACCGCTATCACCTGATCGACATGCTGCGCCTCTCGAAGTTCACCTTCGGCGAGTCCCAGGCCCAGCGCTGGGAGAACTACAAGTACACGTTTGACCGTCGTCAGTTCCTCCTGAAGAACGGTCTGTACATCGCGATCCTGTGCGTCTTCATCGCCCTGTGCATCGCCGCTCCCATCGTTCGCGGCACGCAGCTGCTGACGACCAACAACGTCCTCAACATCCTGCAGCAGGCCTCCCCGCGCATGTTCCTCGCGCTCGGCGTCGCGGGCCTCATCCTCCAGACCGGTACCGACCTCTCGATCGGTCGTATGGTGGGCATGGGCATGACGGCAGCCACGATCATCATGCACGCCGGCCCCAACACCGGCACCGTCTTCGGCATCGCCTTCGACTTCTCCACGATGCCCGTCGCCGGCCGCATCGTGCTCGCGCTCGTCGTCTGCATCGTCCTGTGCACGGCCTTCGCAGCATTTGCCGGCTTCTTCACGGCCAAGTTCAAGATGCACTGGTTCATCTCCACGATGGCCAACATGCTGATTATCTTCGGCCTGCTTACCTATGCGACCAAGGGCGTCTCCTTCGGCTCCATCGAGACCAGCATCCCCAACATGATGATCCCCAAGATCGGCTCCTTCCCGACGATCATCCTGTGGGCCGTCGCTGCCATCGCCATCGTTTGGTTCATCTGGAACAAGACCACCTTTGGTAAGAACATGTACGCCGTTGGTGGCAACCCCGAGGCCGCTGCCGTCTCCGGCATCAGCGTCTTCAAGGTCATGTTCTGCACGTTCCTCCTCGCTGGCGTTCTCTACGGCTTTGGCTCCTGGCTCGAGTGCATGCGCATGGTCGGCTCCGGCGCTGCCGCTTACGGCCAGGGCTGGGAGACCGACGCCATCGCGGCCTGCGTCGTCGGCGGCGTCTCCTTCACCGGCGGCATCGGCAAGATCTCGGGCGTCACGATCGGCGTTCTCATCTTCACCGCGCTGACCTACTCGCTCACGATCCTCGGCGTCGACACGAACCTCCAGTTCGTCTTCTCCGGCATCATCATCCTTCTCGCCGTCACCCTCGACTGCCTGAAGTACATCCAGAAGAAGTAGTCCTTTCCTCGGAAAGGCCTTCTGAATCCCGCCCGGGTGCCCCGTTGCCCGGGCGGGTTCCTTGTTCGAAACCTAAGCGTTCCCCACAGGCGTCTGAGACAAATCGGCGCCCGACCACGTTGTGCGGTCGGGCGCCGGTGCGGTTGGAGTCGATGTCTCCTGGCTCAGCTCAGCGAGAGGCGATAGACGATCGTGGAGACATACGGCTTGCCGGGAGCGCAGACGCTCTGGGGCCAATCGGGGTGGTGCACACAGTCGGGGTAGAACTCGGGTTCAAAGGCAAAGCCGGATCGAGGAACGTACGTCGCGCCGTCCTTCACGCCCGCGGCATCGTCGAGCCAGTTTCCGGTATAGAGATGGGCTCCTGGGGTTGAGATCAGGATGTCGAGCGTGCGAC
This sequence comes from uncultured Olsenella sp., assembly GCA_949296375.1. Lineage (GTDB taxonomy): Bacteria > Actinomycetota > Coriobacteriia > Coriobacteriales > Atopobiaceae > Thermophilibacter. Next base: position 8,539 of record CASFQX010000162.1, on the reverse strand, counting down.
CGCTCGCGGGGTCCGTCGCCCTTAGGGCGTGACGCGGGTCGCCGCCCTCTTCGTAACCCCTCACGCAGAAGCAATGGTCATAGCCGCGCGCCCTGTCAAGCTGCACATCGCTCTCGGCGATGTCTCTTCCGAGGGGCTTTGGCTGGGTGAAGTCAAAGGGCGTGCCAACCACGGAACGAATCTCTCCCTCGGACACCGAGTCCTCGCGAACGGGGAGGAAATCGTCTGCGTCGATTGAGACAACTTGGTCATGGACCAAGCCGGATGCGTGGCCGGCGAGGTTGAAGTAGGCGTGGTTGGTCAGGTTCACGTAGGTCTCGGCGTCCGTGGTACAGGTCTGCGTGAGCGTGAGCACGGAGTCACCCTCGTCTTCTGCGAGGGCATAGGTTACCGAGAGGGTCCTGTTTCCGGGAAGGCAAAACTCGCCGTCTCCGAGCGTGCATGAGAACGTGACGGCACAGGCTTCGTCGTCCATACTCGTATCCCAGAGCCTCTTGTGAAGTCCGTGCTCAAGATCCGTGTGAAGGTTGTTCTCCTTGGCGGGACCGTCGTTTCCCGGGAGATGATAGACGGTGCCTGCGATGGGGACCTCAGCGCGGTCGGTCCTGTTTGCGACCGGTCCGATGGTCCCGCCGTAGCAGGCGCCGTTGACGCCGGCATATCCGACAACGCTGTCATAGCCAAGAACCACGTCGGCCACCGAGCCGTCGCGCCCGGTAAACTCGATGCCGAGAAGGGTCGCTCCAAAGTCGCAGACGCGGACTCGTGTGCTACCGCTCGAGAGCGTGTAGGCACAGGCCTCAAGACCTTCCGTGGTATGGCCAAAAGAGGATTTCTCGATCACGTGAGCTCCCTTCCCGTCGCAGACGGTCCATTACCGCACCGTTCGCCGCCTGCTCGCAAACGATCCTATCGCTGATGTTAACGTACACATATCGCTTCTATGACTTGAAGCGCGACTATTCGACGTTGGAGTCCAATCTTCTTGTGAGCGGTCGGGGGTGTGAGATGGGCGAGCCCATGGCTGGATGCCACGATCGGAGGCCCGTCTCGATGGCCGAGGTCGCCCTCGCCGCGGGCGTCTCCCAGCAGACCGTCTCGCGGGTGGTCAATGGTCGCCCGAACGTGAGTGACAAGACGCGCAGCCGCGTGCTCGCCGCCATTCGCGACCTTGGCTTCAGACCCAACTTTGCCGGAAAGTCTCTGAGGAGCGGGCGCTACAACTCGCTCGGCCTCTGTCTCTACAACGTTGACCAGTTCGGAAACCTTGCCACGATCAAGGGCATCCTCTCCGCCGCCAGCGACATGGGCTATGCCGTCACCACGGTCGAGATGGACGATCGCGTGCCCCTCTCGCTTGCCGAGGCAACCAGGAGGATGATGGCGCTGCCGATCGACGCCCTCATCATCAGCATGAGCATCAAGGCGAGGGACTTCGAGGAGTTCTCACCCCAGCCGGGACTCTCGACGGTCCTTCTCTCCATGTACGAGCATCCGCTCTGCACCACGGTCGACTCAGACCAGTATGCCTGCTCGACCCTTCTCATGGACCACCTGTTTGAGCGCGGGCACTGCGAGATCAGGTTCGTCAGCGGGCCGGGGTACTCGGTCGACTCCGTGTTCAGGGAGAAGGGCTGGCGAGAGGCGCTGGAGGCTCGCGGGTGCTACGTTGCCGAGCCGCAGCGCGGAGACTGGACCGCCGACAGCGGTTACGCGGCGGGGGAGCGACTTGCCCGCGACCCTCGCGTCACGGCTGTCTATGCCGCAAACGATCAAATGGCCATCGGCGTGGTCGCCGCCCTCGAGAACGCGGGGCGCCGGGTTCCCGAGGACGTCAGCGTGGTCGGCGTGGACGATTCCCTGAGCAGGATGATGCCCAACGTCCACCTGACAACCGTACGCTTTGATCTGTTCGAGCGCGGTCGCACGGCCGTGGAGCACGCTCTTCTTGGCTCTGGTCCTGGGTATCGCCCCCTGGCGATACGCATCGCTCCCGTGCTCGTGGAGCGAGAGAGCGTGGCGCCCGCCCGTTAGCCTCTGAGCGAGACGCCGGGTCGCCCTCAGCGGTATAGTAGAGATTCCTACGGCCGTTCGAGGGGATACGAATATGGCGGAATACAAGTCTGATATCCAGATCGCCCAGGAGGCGACGATGCTTCCCATCTCTGAGGTTGCGGCGCGGGCCGGCCTCACTGAGGACATGCTCGAGCCTTACGGCAGGACCAAGGCGAAGGTCGACATCCACTCCCTCGCCGACCGGCCCGGCAAGGGCAAGCTCATTCTGGTCACCGCCATCAACCCCACGCCCGCCGGCGAGGGAAAGACGACCACGTCCGTCGGCCTCGCGGATGCCATGAGCCGCATGGGCCATCAGACGATGCTCTGCCTGCGTGAGCCCTCGCTCGGTCCCGTCTTTGGTGTCAAGGGCGGTGCCGCAGGCGGTGGATATGCGCAGGTCGTCCCCATGGAGGACATCAACCTCCACTTCACCGGAGACTTCCACGCCATCGGCGCCGCCAACAACCTTTGTGCCGCGATGCTGGACAACCACATCAAGCAGGGCAACGAGCTCGGCATCGACCCTCGTCGCATCGTCTGGAAGCGCTGCGTCGACATGAACGATCGCCAGCTCCGCAACGTTGTTGACGGCCTCGGCGGGATTGCGGATGGCATGCCGCGCCAGGACGGCTTTGACATCACGGTTGCCTCCGAGGTCATGGCGGTCTTCTGCCTCGCCACGGATCTGGCGGACCTCAAGGCGCGTCTTGGTCGCATGGTGATCGCCTACACCTATGATCGCAAGCCTGTCACGGTCTCCGACATCCATGCTGAGGGTGCCATGACGGCCCTGCTCAAGGACGCCATCAAGCCCAACCTCGTGCAGACGCTCGAGGGCAACCCCGCCTTCGTCCACGGTGGCCCCTTTGCCAACATCGCCCACGGCTGCAACTCCGTGGAGGCCACGATGACGGCCCTCAAGCTCGCCGATTACGTCGTCACGGAGGCGGGTTTTGGCGCCGACCTCGGTGCCGAGAAGTTCCTCGACATCAAGTGCCGCGCCACGGGCGTCGCGCCGTCTGCGGTTGTGCTCGTTGCCACGGTGCGTGCGCTCAAGTACAACGGCGGCGTGCCTAAGGCTGACCTCACCGAGGAGAACCTCGAGGCGCTCGAGGCCGGTCTGCCCAACCTGCTGCGCCACGTCTCCAACATCAAGGACGTCTGGGGCCTCCCCGTCGTGGTTGCCATCAACGCATTCCCCACGGACACTGCCGCCGAGCTTGCTCTCGTCGAGCGTCGCTGCAACGAGCTCGGCGTCAACGTCGCCCTCTCCGAGGTCTGGGCCAAGGGAGGCGAGGGCGGAGAGGCGCTTGCCAACGAGGTCGTGCGCCTCTGCGATGAGCCGTCCGACTTCCGCTACGCCTACGAGCTCGAGGGTGGCATCGCCGAGAAGATCGAGGCGATCGCCACCAAGGTCTATCACGCGGACGGTGTGGACTTTACCGGCCCGGCCAAGAGGCAGCTCGCCCAGCTCGAGGAGCTCGGCTATGGCGACCTTCCCATCTGCATGGCCAAGACGCAGTACTCCTTCACAGACGACCAGACCAAGCTAGGCGCGCCTGAGGGCTTCCGCATCACGGTGCGCAACCTCCGCGTTTCCGCGGGTGCCGGCTTCATCGTCGCGCTCACCGGCGACATCATGACGATGCCCGGTCTGCCCAAGGTCCCCGCGGCAGAGAAGATCGACGTCACGCCGGACGGACGCATCATCGGCCTGTTCTAGATGCGCTTCGGAAGGGAGCTGCTCGTGGAGGAGAGACTTACGGAGCTCGGCTGCGAGGAGTTTTCTGAGCGACTCGCCGCCCGGGAGAGCGTCCCGGGGGGCGGGGGCGCCGCCGCGCTCGTGGGTGCGCTGGGCGCTGCGCTCTGCTCGATGGCGGGCGCCTTCACCGTGGGAAAGCCCCGCTATCGTGACGTTGAGGAGGACGTCGCCGAGATCATGGAGGAGGCCGACGCCATCCGCTACCGTCTCATCGAGCTCGTCGAGGAAGACGCGAGTGGCTTTGAGTCCCTGATGGAGGCTTATGCGCTTCCCAAGGACGACCCCGCCCGCCCAGAGGGGCTCGAGGCTGCAATCGTCTCCGCTGCCATGGCGCCGCTTGGTATGGTGGGGGAGTGCTGCCGCGCCGTCGTCCTTCTCGAGGAGATGGGCGCAAAGTGCTCACGGATGCTTGTCTCCGACGTTGCCTGCGGGGCGCAGCTCGTCCGTGCCGCTATAGAGGCCGCAAGCGTGAACGTCTATGTGAACACGTCGTCCCTTGCCGACCGCTCCCAGGCACGGCGCATAGAGTCCACCTGCGAGGAGCTTGTCGAGGAGTACGTTCCGCGCGCGGAGCGCCTCGCCCGTGACATCGTCAGTGGCATTCGGAGCAGGGGAGCGTGATGGCGGAGCTTCTGAGGGGCGCCCCCGTTGCCGCCCGCATTCAGGAAGACCTCGTTCCGCGCGTCCGCGCGCTGAGGGACTCCGGTGTCGTGCCTGTTCTTGCCATCGTGCGCGTTGGCGCGCGTCCCGATGACCTCTCTTACGAGCGAGCCGCCGAGAAGCGCTGCGACGCCGTGGGGGTGGAGGTGCGAAAGCACGTGCTGCCCGAGGGGTGTACCCAAGAGGACCTCGAGGGCGTGCTCGCGGGCGTGTCTCGTGACCCGCGTGTACATGGTTGCCTGCTCTTCCGACCCCTCCCGTCGGGTCTCGATGAGGAGGCTGCCTCCGCGGCGCTCGATTCCGTCAAGGATGTCGATGCCATCACAGAGGGGTCTCTCCTCTCCACGCTCGCCGGTCGTCCCGGGGGCTTTGCGCCCTGCACGGCGGAGGCTGTTGTCGCCCTTCTCGACCACTATGGCATCGAGCTCGACGGATCGGAGGTCTGCGTGGTCGGTCGGTCACTTGTGATCGGTCGTCCTGTCGCTGCGCTTCTCCTCTCGAGAAACGCGACCGTCACCGTGTGTCATACTCACACGCGCGACCTCTCCGCCTGCTGCAGGCGCGCAGACGTCATCGTGGCAGCTGCCGGTCATGCCGGGACGATCGATGCGTCCAGCGTCAGTGAGGGGCAGGTCGTCGTGGACGTTGGTATCAACTGGGACGAGCGTGAGGGACGTCTCGTGGGTGACGTTGACTTTGATGCGGTGGAACCCATCGCTCGGGCGATTACGCCGGTTCCCGGCGGGGTCGGCTCGGTCACGACCTCGATTCTCGCTCGACACGTCGTCGAGGCAGCCGAAAGGACGCTTGCATGAAGGTAACAGAGAAGCCATCCTCATCCTATAGCGGGGCGATGACCCCTGCGTCGATGGAGCTCAAGAACGAGCGCGTCGCCCAGACCAAGGCGGGAACCGACCTCGCCAGTGCACTCGTCCTCTCCGTTCTCGCGGGCGCCTATATTGCCATGGGGGCGACCTTCATGCTCGTCGTGAAGTCCGACTCATCGCTGCCCTTTGCCGCGACCCAGCTCCTTGGTGGCTTCTCGTTCACCCTGGGCCTGTTCTTGATCCTCGCCGCAGGCGCCGAGCTCTTCACGGGCAACTGCCTCATGGTCATGGGCTCGCTCGCGGGACGCTTCTCCTGGGGCAAGCTTTTCGCAAACTGGGGCATCGTGCTGCTCGGAAACCTCGTTGGCAGCGTTCTTGCCGCGGCGGTTCTTATCGCCGCCGGCGTCGCATCCTCGAACGGCGGGGCTCTCGGCGATGCTGCGATCGCCGTTGCCGAGGGCAAGGTTGCGCTCGGTTGGGGAACAGCTTTTGCACGCGGAGTCCTCTGCAACATGCTCGTGTGCCTCGCCGTCTGGATCGGCCACTCCGCCAACTCAGTCACCGACAAGTTCTTCTCGGCCCTCCTTCCCGTTATGGCCTTCATGGCTGCCGGCTTTGAGCACTGCGTCGCCAACATGTTCTTCCTCCCGTATGCCCTCATGCTCCAGGCGAGCGGCGTAGCGGGCTCCGTCGATCTTGCCGGGGTCATTCACAACCTGAGCGCCGCAACGCTTGGCAACCTCGTGGGCGGCGTGATTCTCGTTGGGTGCTCGTATTGGTTCGTCTACGGGCGCTCGCGTGCCGGAAAGGACACTCATGAGCATTGATGACGAGACGAACGGAGAGCCTCTGACCGAGGGCTTCCGTCCCATCGACAAGTCGCGGGTCGAGGCCGCCGTTCGTGAGCTCTTGCTCGCCATCGGTGAGAACCCCGACCGAGAGGGACTTCTCGGTACGCCTGACCGCGTCGCCCGCGCTTGCGAGGAAATACTTGGAGGAATGCAGGAGGACCCGGGCGTCCATCTGCGCAAGCAGTTCCACGAGCCGGGTAACCAGGAGATGGTGATCGTCAAGGACATCCCGTTCTCCTCCCTCTGCGAGCACCACATGCTCCCGTTCACAGGCAGGGCGCACGTCTGCTATATCCCGCGTGACGGGCGCATCACGGGCCTCTCCAAGATCGCGCGCTGCGTGAGCGGCTATGCGCGGCGTCTGCAGGTCCAGGAGCGCCTCACCGGGCAGATCGCGGACGCCATGGTGCGCGAGCTCGACCCTCTTGGTGTGCTCGTTGTCCTCGAGGCCGAGCACACCTGCATGACCATGAGAGGCATCCGTGCCGCCGGGGCGCTCACCACCACCTCCGCCGTGCGTGGCTGCCTGCGCGACCTCAAGACCCGTCAGGAGGCCCTTCGCCTAATCGGGCTGTAGCGTCGTCTGCGCGCCCTTGGGCGGGGAACATCCGGCGCTCGGACAGTCCTCGCCGCAAAGGACGCGGCTGCGGAACTCGCGGTGGACGTTCCCCGCCCAAGGGCGCGCCGCATGTCGAACGTTCTCGAAAAGCTCGCAGTGGGGCATGGGCATGCCCCGCCGCGAGTTCTTGCCGCGTCCTTTGCGGCAAGCTGTCCGAGCGCCGGGGTATTCCCATGCCCCGGCAGGGAGTTGCAAGGGAGATAGATGTGTATCAGCTTCCGTTCGTGGTGCCGGAGATGACGTATGCGGAGGCGCTCGCACATGTGCGCGGGGCGCTTCGGTTTGGCATCTGTCCGCTGCTGGAGACCGTGGAGGACATGCTCACCGAGCTCGGTGACCCTGACCTTTTCTTCGAGTGCGTGCAGATTGCCGGTACCAACGGCAAGACGTCGACGGCGCGCTATACGGCAGCCATTCTCGCCGGTGAGGGTCTGCGCACGGCACTCTACACCTCTCCCGAGCTCGTGAGCTACACGGAGCGCATGGAGGTGGGCGGCGCCCCCGTCTCCGAGGATACGTTCGCGCATGGTGTCGCGGCGGCAAAGGTCGCCGGCGAGCGCGTGAACGCGCGACGTGCGGCGGCGGGGGAGCGTCCCTATGACATAACCGAGTTCGACACGCTCACGGTTGCGGCCATGGTCGTCTTTGCCGAGGCGGGCGTTGACGTTGCCGTGCTCGAATGCGGGCTAGGAGGTCGTTGGGATGCTACTTCTGCATCCAAGTCCATCAGGAGCGTTGCCGTGACGGGCATCGGGCTCGATCACATGCACGTGCTCGGAGACACGCTCGAGGAGATCGCGGGGGAGAAGGCGGCGATCATCAAGCCGGGGCGCACCTGCGTGCTGGGCTCCGGCACGGCAGAGCCGAAGAGCGTCGAGGACGTGTTCCTATCTCGTGCGCGCGAGGCGGGTGTCGCTCCCGTGCTCGTTCGTCCGGAGGGCGTCGAGGTCAATGCCTGCGAGGGGATTTCTGACACATCGTTTCGCGTCATCAGGCGACAGCATCGCCTCGGTGCGCCCCTCGAACTCGACGTGAGGACGCCCAGAGCCACGTATTCCGAGCTCGCAGCCCTCAAGCCCGCATATCAGGCTCAGAACATCGCTTGCGCGGTCGCGCTCTGCGAGGAGTTCCTCGGGCGCGCCTTGGATGCGGACGCTCTCTTCACGTCTGTTGTTCAGTGTCCCACGCCGGGCCGCTTCCAACTCCTGCGACCTGACCCTCCCGTGCTCATCGACGCCTGCCACAATCCGCAGTCCGTTGATGCCTTCGTCTCTGCACTGGCAGACGTGGCGCCGGATCGTGAGGGGCGACCGCTCCTTCTCACCGCTGTTCTAGCCGACAAGGACGCCGGCGGTATCGCCGCACTTCTCGCCAAGGAGTTTCCGCGCATTGTAGTGACGCAGACGGGGAGCCCCCGAGCCCTTCCCGCTGACGATTACGCTCAGATTCTTCGAGACGCTGGCGCTGACGTGATTGCAATGCATCCCACGGTTGAGGCTGCCGCGTCGGCATTGTGTGGAGAATCGTATGTTGCGTGCGGTTCTATCACACTTGCCGGAGAGTTGGCGGGCCTCTTCCGTTAGCTTTTGCTACAATCTGGCTTGTATGTGGCGGCGCGATGCAGCGCCAAAAGTCCGAAGGAGTCCCCGAAATGCAAGAACTCTTCGACCAGATTGTGACCCCCGAGGTCAAGATGGTGCTCTACCTCATGGTCGTGTGCGTCGTCATGCTCTACATCCTCTCCATCGTCTACGTCATTCGC
>CASFQX010000161.1 GCA_949296375.1 uncultured Olsenella sp. | reverse complement strand
GGCCATGATCTACGCCGACGTCGACGGTGGCCAGATCTCCGCGCACCTCTCCGCCTCAAGCTCCGTCCGCACCGGCTCCAAGATCAACTGCTCCGTCGACGTGGACAAGATCCACCTCTTCGACAAGCAGACCGAGCTCGCCATCGCCCACTAGGGAAGGAGGGCACACCTTATGCAGAAAAGAGCACTGACACGTCGCTCCTTCCTCGGGCTCTCCGCCGCTGCCGCCGCAGGTCTCGCTCTCACGGGCTGCGAGGGCGAGCGCGCCGACGGCAAGGCCGAGGTGGAGATCGTCAACTACAAGATGGAGGCGGCCTCCTACTTCGAGGACCTCGAGGCCCAGTTCAACGAGCAGAGCGACGACGTCTTCCTCAACTTTGACAGCCCCAACGACGCCGTCACGATCATGAAGACGCGCTTCGTCCGTGACGACTATCCCGAGGTCGTTGCCATCGGCGGCGACGCCACCTACGCGGACTTTGTTGACTCCGAAATGCTCGCCGACGTCTCCGACTATCCGGGCATGGCCAACGTGTCTCCCGCCTACCAGGAGATCATGAAGAGCCTCACCTACGTTCCCATGGACGGCATCTACGGCGTCCCCTACGTGGCAAACGCCGCCGGTATGCTCTACAACAGGGATATGTTCGCCGAGAAGGGCTGGCAGATTCCCACCACGTGGGACGAGTTCATCGAGCTCTGCGAGACCATCAAGGCCGAGGGCGAGGTCCTTCCGCTCTATCTGGGCTATCGCGACACCTGGACCATCCTCTCCCCGTGGAACTCCATGCTCGTCCAACTCGTTCCCGAGGACCTCACGCGTCAGGTGAACGCCGGCAATGCCAAGTTCTCCGACTACTACCGCGCGCCCGCCGAGAAGCTCCTGAAGCTCCTCGACTACGCCGAGCCCGGCCCGCTCGCCTACAGCTACAACGACGCCTGCACCGCCTTCGCGCGCGGCCAGAGCGCGATGTATCCCTGCGGCTCGTTTGCAGTTCCGCAGATCCTGCAGGTGAACCCCGAGATGAACGTCGGCCTGTTCGCGATGCCCGCGGCAGACGACCCCGATGACCGCATCGTGGTCTCCGGCGTTGACCTCTGCTGGAACATCTGCCAGGCGAAGTCGGACAAGAAGGACTCCATCTACAAGGTCGTCGACTTCCTCGCCGACCAGGAGAACCTCCAAGCCTACATCGACGACCAGAAGGCCATCCCCTGCACCGAGGGCGACTTCACGCTCGATCCGCTCTTCGACGACATCCTCGACTTCATTGACGAGGGCAGGCTCATCGACTACCCCGACCACTCCTACCCGTCGGCCATGGCCTGCGACACCGTCCTCCAGGGTCTCATCAACGACCAGGACGTCGACGCGTTCCTCGCCAAGTGGGACTCGGACTGGCAGCGCTACAACAAGACCGTCATGCGCACGGTCCAGGAATACGAAGCGAATCAGGGATAAGGAGGGAAACTGATGGCAAATCTCGCAACGTCCAAGGCGGGGTCTGACAGGAACCGCACCTTCCTCATGATTCTGATCCCGGTGCTCGTCCTGTTTGTGGCCTTCAACACGATTCCGCTGCTCACGGGCTTCTTCTACAGCTTCACCAACTCCAAGGGCTATGGTCCCTTCGAGATCATCGGGCTCCAGAACTACATCGACCTGTTCCAGGACGCCCGCGTTGGTAACTCGTACCTGTTCACCTTCAAGCTCGCCGTGGTCTCCACGATCCTCGTGAACGTGCTCTCGCTCATCCTGGCCATCGGCCTCTCGAGCAAGATCAAGTTCAAGAGCGCTCTGCGCGGCCTCTACTTTGTCCCGCGCATCCTCGGCGCCCTCGTCGTGGGCTACGTTTTCACGTACTTCTTCACCTACATCGTCCCCGCGGTGACGGGTACCGACTCGATCCTCGCAAGCGCCGACTGGGCGTGGATCGGAATCGTGGTCGTGCTCGTGTGGCAGGCGTGCGCCCAGACCACGATCATCTACATCACCGGTCTCTCCTCGGTCCCCGAGGACGTCTACGAGGCCGGCTCGCTCGACGGCGCCACGGGTTGGAACAAGTTCCGCTACCTCACGTTCCCGCTCATCATGCCCTCCATCACCACGAACATGGTCCTCGTCATGAAGGACATGCTCATGGTCTTCGACCAGATCGTGGCAATGACGGGCGGCGGCCCCGCCAACTCCACCGAGTCCATCTCGTATCTCATCTACGAGAACGGTCTCAACAACAGTCAGTTTGGCTTCCAGTGCGCAAACGCGGTGATCTTCTTCATCCTCATCGCCGTGGTCTCCATTGCGCAGACGAAGTTCCTGAACAGTAAGGAGGAGCAGCTCTAATGGCTAACAACACTGTTCCTACCAAGGTCAAGGAGCGGGTGAACTGGCCCGTCACGATCCTGCTCATGATCGGCACCCTCACGGTCCTCTTCCCGCTCTACATGGCTGTGGTCATCGCGTTCAAGGACCCCTCCGAGATGACCAACGACATCGCGGGCATCCTCTCCCTTCCCGCCACATGGTCTCTCGACAACTTCATCGAGGCCATCCAGGTCACCGACTTCTTCCACTCGTTCCTGAACTCGCTCCTCATCACCGTCGTTGCCGTGGTCGTCTCCATCCTCATCCACAGCCTCGCGGCGTATGCCATCGGGCGCAACATGGACAAGAAGAAGCTTTTCAAGGGCTCCTACTACTTCATCGTCGCCGGCATGTACGTGCCCTTCGCGATCCTGATGATGCCGCTCGTCAAGCAGACGGCCATGATGCACCTTGACAACATGTTCGGCGTAATGATCCTCTACGTCGTGTTCTACATGCCCATGAACATGATGCTCTACACGGGCTACCTGAGGAACATCCCCACCGCCCTCGAGGAGGCGGCCCGCGTAGACGGCGCGTCCACCTGGACCACCTACTGGAAGGTCATCTTCCCGCTCATGAAGCCCATGCACGCCACCGTTGCCGTCATCACCGGCCTGGCCGTGTGGAACGACGTCATGACCCCGCTCGTCATCATGGGCGGCTCCGGCGTCAACACCCTGCCGCTCGCGCAGATGAGCTTCCAGACGCAGTTCGGCACGAACTACAACCTGGCGTTTGCCTCCTACCTGCTTGCCATGCTCCCGATGATCATCTTCTACATCGTGGCGCAGAAGCAGATCATCGGCGGCGTCACCAACGGTGCCGTGAAGTAGGCCTCCGTTGAGGAACGTAGGGTATCTGTAAAGATTTCCCCTGGCGCCCGGAACCCGTCTCCTGATGGGTTCCGGGCGTCCCCCGGATGCGCTACATTCGCTATTGCACTTTTCGCCCACGAGAGAAATCGAGGAACCATGCCCCTGTCGTACGACGCCCCCGCGCGCCTCCTCACCATCTCAACGGATAACTCCACCTATCAGATGAAGGTCGACGAGTACGGCTACCTGCTCCACCTCTACTACGGCGCACGTGCGGAGGGGGACCTGTCCTACCTCCTCACGTACTGCGATCGCAGCGGTATGTGCGGCTGCCCGCATGACGTGGCTGATCGCACCTACTCGCTCGACTTTCTCCCGCAGGAGTACCCCTTCCAGGGCTCCGGTGACATGCGCAGCCCGATGCTGCTCGTCCGCGACGCCGAGGGCACCTTTGGCTGCGACCTGCGCTACAAGTGCCACGAGATCCGTCCGGGCAAGTATGACCTTCCGGGGCTTCCTGCCGTCTACGCGGGCGAGAAGGACGACGCCGAGACCCTCTCGGTGACGCTCGCCGACGAGCGCCTGGGCCTTGAGGTCGAGCTGCTCTACGGCGTTCTGCCCAAGCTCGACGTCATCACCCGCGCCGCGATCGTCCGTAACAACGGGAGCGCCCGCGTCACCGTGGAGAAGCTCCAGAGCTCCTGCCTCGACTTCGTGACCGGCGACTTCGACATCATTACCTTCGACGGACGCCACGCAATGGAGCGCCGTCCCACGCGTCGCCACCTCCAGAACGGCTCGCTCTCCGTGGGCAGCCGCCGCGGCATGTCCTCCAACCAGTACAACCCGGTCATGATCGCCTGCGACCACGCCGCCACCGAGACCTCGGGCCGCTGCTGGTCCATGAGCTTTGTCTACAGCGGCGGGTTCCTCGCCGAGGCTGAGCGCGACCAGTACGACCAGTCCCGCATCCAGATGGGCCTCGACGACGACCTCTTCTCCTATCCGCTCGAGCCGGGCGAGAAGATCGTGGCGCCCGAGGTCATCATGACCTACTCGGGTGCCGGCCTGGAGAGGATCTCCCACAACCTGCACCGCTGCATCCGTCGCAACGTCTGCCGCGGCCCCTGGCGCGACGCCCCGCGCCCCATCCTCATCAACAGCTGGGAGGCCTGCTACTTCGACTTCACGGGCGACAAGCTCGTGGAGCTTGCGAAGAAGGCGTCCGAGCTGGGGCTGGACATGCTCGTCATGGATGATGGCTGGTTTGGCGCGCGCAACGACGACCACCGCGGCCTCGGTGACTGGCAGCCCAACATGGCAAAGCTCGGCGGCACGGTGGCCGACCTCGCCCGCCGCGTGAACGAGGTGGGCCTGGGCTTTGGCATCTGGGTGGAGCCGGAGATGGTCAACGAGGACTCCGACCTCTTCCGCGCGCACCCCGACTGGGCGCTCACCGTCCCCGGCAAGGAGCCCGTGCTCGGCCGCGACCAGCTGGTGCTGGACCTCTCGCGCGCCGAGGTCCGCGACAACCTCTTCGAGCAGCTCTGCGCCGTGCTTGACCAAGGCGGCATCGACTACGTCAAGTGGGACTACAACCGCTCGATCGTGGACGTCTACTCCCGCACCGCGAGCGACCAGGGCAAGGTCCTCTACGACTACATGCTCGGCCTCTACGACCTTCTCGAGCGCGTTCGCTCCCGCTACCCGGAGCTCCTCATCGAGGGCTGCTCTGCGGGTGGCGGCCGCTTTGACGCGGGCATGCTCTACTACACGCCGCAGATCTGGACGTCCGACAACACCGACGCCCGCAACCGCCTGGAGATCCAGTACGGCACCTCGTTCGGCTACCCGTGCTCGGCGATGGGCGCGCACGTCTCCGCCTGCCCCAACGAGATCACCGGCCGCACCGTTCCTCTCGGAGCCCGCGGGACCGTGGCCATGGGCGGCGGCGCATTTGGCTACGAGCTCGACCTCATGGAGCTGAACGACCGCGCCTGCGAGCTCATCCGGAGCCAGGTCAAAACCTACCGCACTATCGAGCACCTCGTGCGTGAGGGTCTCTTCTACCGCCTGAGCGACCCCAAGGACGCCACGGTCGCGGCCTGGGAGTTTGTCTCCGAGGACGGCTCCGAGGCGCTCGTCTGCGCCGTGGTGACGCGCGTTGACGGCTACGGACTGGCCAACTACGTCGTGCCGCGCGGGCTCACGCCCGGCGCGAACTACCGCATGGTGAGCAACGGCCGCGTCTACTCCGCTGACGCCCTCATGGACATGGGCCTGCCCGTCTCCGTGCCCGCCACGCCGTACGAGAGCTTCATGTACCGCTTCGAGAGGGTCGACTAGTCGCGCAATTGCGGGTGGGCCGGCCGGGCATTCCTTCGAGAGATGCGCTTAGCGAAATCTCTCTACGGAATGCCCGGCCGGCCGCTCTTGTCGGTAGTCTTATAACGAATAATTAGCTGACAATCCAGGCGGTGGCGTCGGTGGGGAGCTTGCCGTCCACGAGAGGGACGCTGGCGAGAAGGACCTCGCCAGCGGGCAGTGCCACGGAGGCTGCGCCGAAGTTGGTCACGCTCGTGAGTACCCGCCCGTCTGCTGCGGGGCGACGATAGGCGATGACCTGGTCGCCGTAGCCATCTGCCCACGTGAGCGACGTGTCGCCGGTGGCCGTGAGCAGCTCGGCCCGCGCGGCGAGCGCGCGGCGGTAGAACTTGAGCATGGAGTCCTTCTCGGTCTCCTCGATGTCCACGGCGTGCTGTGCAAACCACTCGGGCTGGGGAAGGTGCGCGGGCTCGTGCTCGGCGGGCGCGGAGAAGCCGAAGTCGCCGGACTCGTCGACGGCCTTCCAGGGCAGCGGCACGCGGCAGCCGTCGCGGCCCTTGATGGCGTCGCCGTGGCTCGTCATTGCCGCCTCGGGGTCCTCGAGCGCACCCCAGGGGATGTCCGCCACCTCAAAGAGCCCCAGCTCCTCGCCCTGGTAGAGATAGACCGAGCCGGGAAGGCCCAGCTCCATGAGAAGCGCTGCGCGGGCGCGGCGGGTGCCGAGGTCGCGGTCCTCGTAGTAGGTCTTGCCGTCGCGGAGCAGCCAGTCGTTCACGAGCTGGTGGTGCACCGCGGAGCGGACCTGCGGCAGGCCGTAGCGCGTGGGGTGGCGCGGCATGTCGTGGTTGGAGAGGACCCAGGTGGTGGTGGAGCCGGAGCGCTCGGCGGCGGCAAGGCCCTCCTCGATGGCCAGGCGCAGCTCGTCGGCAAACCAGCCCGCCTTGGAGAGCTCGAAGTTGAAGACCTGCCCCAGCTCCTCGGGGGAGGCATACATCCACTGGTGCTCGGGGACGACCCACGCCTCGGCAACGGCAAAGCGCGCGGGCTCGTACTCGTTGAAGACCTGGCGCCACTCGCGGTAGATCTCGTGGACCTCGGGGCGGTCCCACAGGGGGTTCTCGTCTCCGGGCTCGCCCTGGTCGGGATCGTCGGGCCACTCGTCGAGCGGACGGCTCTCGAGGTCCTTGGCCAGCGCGTGCGCCACGTCGATGCGGAAGCCGTCCGCCCCGCGGTCGCTCCAGAAGCGCAGCGTCTTCTTGAAGTCCTCGCGCACCTCGGGGTTCTTCCAGTTGAGGTCCGCCTGCTCCACGGCAAAGAGGTGCAGGTACCACTCGCCATCGCCCACCGGCTCCCAACCGGGTCCGCCAAAGGTGGACTTCCAGCCGTTGGGGGGCAGCTCGCCGTTCTTTCCGCGACCGGGACGGAAGATGTAGCGGTCGCGCTCCGGGGAGCCGGGGCCCGCCGCCAGCGCGGCCTTGAACCACTCGTGCTCGGTGGAGGTGTGGTTGGGGACGATGTCCACGATCACCTTGATGCCCGCGGCGTGTGCGGCGGCGGCCATCTCGTCAAAGTCCTCGAGCGTCCCCAGGCGCGGGTCAACGTTGCGGTAGTCAGCCACGTCGTAGCCGCCGTCGGCGAGCGGGGAGGGGTAGAACGGGGAGAGCCAGATCGCGTTGATACCCAGGGCGCGCAGGTAGTCCATGTGGGCGGTG
>CASFQX010000160.1 GCA_949296375.1 uncultured Olsenella sp. | reverse complement strand
CCGCAGAGCTCGCGCGCCTCCTCGGGCGTCTTGTCGATCATGAGATCGCTCATGATGTCGGCGCTCGCCTGGGAGATGGCGCAGCCGTGGCCGGTGAACGCCGCCTCCTCGATGGTGCCATCGTCGGCAAAGCGCACGGAGAACGTGAGCTCGTCGCCGCAGGAGGGGTTCACGCCCTCATGGCTGCAGTCGGCGTCCTCCAGCTGGTACTTGTAGTCGGGGTGCGAGACGTGGTCCATGAAGGCCGCGTTGTAGAGGTCAGTTACTGCCATGGAAGATCCCCCAGACCTGACTCAGGCCGTCGACCAGGCGGTCGACGTCGGACGTGTCGTTGTAGAAGGCGAGGCTCGCGCGGCAGCAGGCGAGGTTCTCCACGCCGAGCCACGCCAGCAGCGGCTGCGCGCAGTGGTGGCCGGCGCGGATGCACACGCCGGAGGCGTCGAGGATGCTCGCCACGTCGTGCGGGTGGACGCCGCGCACGTTGAAGCTGATGACGCCGTGGTGGCGCGCGGGGTCGGCGCTGCCGATAAGATCGACGAAGTCCAGCTCTGCCAGGCGCTCGAACGCGTAGGCAACGAGCGCCGCCTCGCGCTCGGCCACGGCGTCGATGCCCACAGTCTCGGTGAGGTAGGAGAGCGCGGCGCCGGTGGCGTAGATGCCGGCGGCGTCCTGCGTTCCGGCCTCGAACTTCTCGGGCACGGGTGCCCACGTGGCGTCCTGCTCGCGCACGGAGTCGATCATCTCGCCGCCGGTGAGCATCGGCGGCATTGCCTCCAGGAGCTCGTGGCGGCCCCAGAGCACGCCCACGCCCATCGGGCCGAGCGCCTTGTGGCCGGAGAACGCGAAGAAGTCCGCGCCCAGCTCGCCCACGTTCACGTGCAGGTGCGGGACGGACTGTGCGGCGTCCACGACCATGACGGCGCCCACGGCGTGCGCGGCGTCCGCGAGACCCCGAACGGGCAGCTCACAGCCCATGACGTTGGAGACGTGCGCGGCGGAGACGATCTTGGTGCGCGGGCCGATCTTCTCGGCAATCTCTGCGTCCGTGAGCGTGCCGTCCTTCTCAGGATAGAGGTAGACGAGACGTGCCCCTGCCGCGCGGCAGGCCTCCTGCCACGGGATGAGGTTGGAGTGGTGCTCCATGATCGTGATGGCAACCTCGTCGCCGGGGCCCAGAACGGTGGGCGCCCAGGACTTTGCCACGAGGTTCAGGCTCTCGCTCGTGTTGCGCGTGAAGACCACGTCGCGTGCGTCGGGCGCTCCGATGAGGGCCGCCACCTGCGCGCGCACGTCGGCGATGGCCGCGGTTGCCGCCACGGAGAGGCTGTAGAGGCCGCGCAGCGGGTTGGCGTTCATGGTCTCGTAGAAGCGGCGCTGGGCGTCGAGCGCGCAGGCGGGGCGCTGCGCGGTGGCTGCGCTGTCGAGAAACGCGACCTCGGGGTGGCCGGCCAGCAGCGGGAAGTCAGCGCGGTACGGGTTCTGTCTGATGTCCACCATCACGCCTCCCCGATGTGGAAAAGGGACTGTCCCTTTTCCGCGTTTTCCACGACGGCGCGGGCCTCGGGGCAGGGGGCGTGCATGAGGGCGTCCTCGTAGAGGGCGCGCACAACGCGCTGCTCGGCGTCCTCGCGGGAGAGGCCGCGGCTGGCGAGAAACGCCAGCTGCTCGGGGCTCACGGAGCCGATCGTGGCGCCGTGGTTGCCGGCTACGTCGTCCTCGTCGCAGAGAATCGTGGGCAGCGTCTTGTTGACCACGTCATCGCCCAGCACGAGCACGGTCTCGGCCTCGTTGCCCTGGGCGCCCTTGGCGCCGTGGACGAGGTCGATCGTGGTGCGCAGGCCCTTGTGCGCGGCATCCTCGAGCACGCCGTTGTAGGAGAGTTCTGAGCGCGTCTTGCGACCGCGCTGGCGCACGACCTCGTTGATGTCCAGGACCTCCGTGCCGGCCGCGTGGTAGCGGCAGCCCAGGTCAACGCGTGCGCGCTCGCCGGCGAGGTCGCAGGCAAAGCCCAGCGCGACGGTCCCGCCGCCGAGCAGGTACTGGTGCACGTCCACGCGGGCGTCCTGCGCCGCAGAGATGCCCACGCTCTCGAGGTGCTGCTGGCCCGCGCCCACACCCACGTACTCGTGCAGGTGGACGCGAGCGCCGGCCTCGGCGATTACGCGAACGAGAGACGCGGAGGTGCCGGCCTCGCCGTTCTTCTCGCCCGCGCCCGCCGCCACGACGATGGTGACCTCGGCGCCGGCGCGGACCATCACGCCGGTGTCCGCAACGTCGCCCGCGCCCACGGCAACCACGACTGGCTCCTCGCGCCTCTCGCCGCGCGGAACCTCCACGTAGCGTGCGCCCTTCGCCTGGGACTCCACCCAGTCGGTGACCTCGCGGCCCATCCCGCACTCCACGCCCTCGAACAGGCGCGGCAGCGAGAAGTACACGTCGCCCTTGCGGCCGGGCGCGGGCACCGTGAGCGTGATGTCGTTCGTGCGCAGACGGTTCCACGTCTGCGCGGGGGCAACGTTGACGCGCTCGAGGGTGAGCTCGGGCGCGGCGCCCGCGACGTCAGCGGCGAGCGCGCCGTTCTTTTCGGCCATCATCCGATCGCCCCTTCCATCTCGAGCTTGATGAGGTTGTTCATCTCCACGGCGTACTCCATCGGGAGCTCCTTGGAGACGGGGTTGGCAAAGCCGTTTACCACGAGCGTGCGCGCCTCGGCCTCGGAGCAGCCGCGGCTCATGAGGTAGAGCACCGTGTCGTCCGAAATGCGGCCGATCGTGGCCTCGTGGCCCACCTGCGCGGTGGCGTTGCGCACGTCCATCGCGGGGATGGTGTCGGAGCGAGAGATGTCATCGAGCATGAGGCTCTGGCAGCTCACGCTGCAGCGCGCGCGGTCCGCGTGCCGGCCGATCACCACGGAGCTGCGGAACGTGTTCACGCCGCCGTCCTTGGAGATGGATTTGGTGCTCACGGACGCCGTGGTGTCCGCGCCGTTCATGACCACCTTGCAGCCGGTGTCCAGGTCCTGCGTGGCGCCGGCGAACGTGATGCCAGTGAACTCGCAGGTGCCGCGGTCGCCCGCCATGATGGTGGTGGGGTAGAGGTAGCTCACGTGGCTGCCAAAGCTGCCGGAGACCCACTCCATCTTGGCGTCGGCGCCGATGGTGGCGCGCTTGGTGTTGAGGTTGTACATGTTCTTGGACCAGTTCTCGATCGTGGAGTAGCGCAGGCGCGCGCCGTCCTTCACGAAGAGCTCCACGGCGCCGGCGTGGAGGTTGGCCTCGTAGTACTTGGGCGCGGAGCAGCCCTCGATGAAGTGCAGGTCGGCGCCCGGCTCAACAATGATGAGCGTGTGCTCAAACTGGCCCGCGCCCGCGGCGTTGAGGCGGAAGTAGCTCTGCAGCGGGTAGGGCAGCGTCACGCCGGCAGGCACGTAGACAAAGGAGCCGCCGCTCCACACGGCGTAGTGCAGTGCGGCAAACTTGTGGTCGGTGGGAGGGATCAGCGTGCCAAAGTACTCGTGCACCACGGGCTCCCACGTGGGGTCGTGGAGGGCGTCCTCGATCGTGGTGTAGATGACGCCCTGCTCGGCCACCTCCTCGCGCATGTTGTGGTAGACGATCTCGGAGTCGTACTGGGCGCCCACGCCGGCGAGGCTCTCGCGCTCTGCCTCGGGGATGCCCAGGCGCTCGAAGGTGTCCTTGATGTCCTCGGGGACGTCGTCCCAGCTCTTGGCCTGCTTGGTCTTGGGCGAGACGTACGTGGAGATGTGGTCCAGGTCCAGTCCCGCGATGCTCGGGCCCCAGTTGGGCGCCATCGGGCGGGCGTGGTAGAGGTCGAGCGCGCGCAGGCGCATCTCGAGCATCCACTCCGGCTCGTCCTTCTTCTCAGAGATCGCGCGGACGATCTCGGGCGTCAGGCCGTCGTCGTAGCGCTCGTAGCCCTCCTCGGACTTGGTGAAGTCGTAGAGGGAGCGATCGACGTCGGCGACCTGCGTGCGGCGGCGCTCCTCGCTCACTGGGCGTCACCTGCCTTGGGACAGCCGTCGCAGTCCTCGCACTTCTCAAAACGCTCGAAGCCGTGGGCGTCGATGTCCGCGATGAGGTCCGCCGGGCCCTCGGCCACCATGCGGCCGTGGACCATGACGTGCGTGCGGTCAACCTCCAGGCGCTCGAGGATGCGCGTGTTGTGCGTGATCACGATCAGCGCGCCGCCCACCTGCTCGCGGTAGGCCTGGATGCCGCGGGAGACGATGCCCAGCGCATCCACGTCCAGGCCGGAGTCGGTCTCGTCGAGGATGGCCAGCTTGGGCTGGAGCAGCAGGAGCTGCAGCATCTCGATCTTCTTCTTCTCGCCGCCGGAGAAGCCCACGTTGAGCTCGCGCATGAGGAAGCCCTGGTCGAGCTCCAGCTGGTCGGCGATGGCGCCCACGCGCTCGCGGAACTTGCGCGCGGTGGTCTTGAGCTCCGGG
>CASFQX010000159.1 GCA_949296375.1 uncultured Olsenella sp. | reverse complement strand
CTGAGCACGCGCATCTCATAGCCGTCCTCCACGATGCGCGCGGACGCCGAGCCCAAGTTGGCGAGAAGCCCGACCACCGCGAGGGCGTGGTCCGCGCGACCACCGGAGGCGCAGGTGAGCGTCACGGCGAGGGGCGCGTCGCGTCGGGCGGCCTCGTGCTGGGCGCAGTCGAGGGCGAGCGCGAGGTCCGTCGCGTACTTCTCGGCAGGAAAGCTCACGCAGGTCCTTGCCGCCGCGCGTGCCCAGGCGGCCGCCTCGGAACCCGCCGAGTCGCCGTCCCCGCAGAAGACGTCGGGCGCCACGCCGGCCGCACGACAGACGTCGGCGCCGCCGTCCGCCACGATCACGTACTCTGCCTCGTCGGCGAGGCGCGCCACGAGCGCGGGCGAGCTCGGCTCGGGCGATCCGTCAACCACCAGCGCACGCAGCGGAGCGCCGTGGGCCGCCGTCGGCCTCTCGTAGTCATGCAGCAGCGCGAGCGAGAGCTCGGCAAATCCGTGAGCAAAGATGTCACACCAGGGGCGGACGTCCTCCTCGCGCCTGCCGTCGTGGTCGTTGAAGAGGCCCGCCACGGCAAAGCCCGCGCGACGCGCCGTCCGCACGCCAAAGGGTGCGTCCTCAAAGACCCACGTCGTCTCGCGCGGTGTGCCGAGGCGCCGGGCCGCCTCGAGGTAGACGTCGGGAAACTCCTTGTCGCGCCCGCCCACGTCCTCGGTGCTCACGAGGTCGGCGAAATACCCCTCGAGCCCGTGGGCGGCAAGGGCGCAGCGCAGCTCGCTCACCGGCGTGGAGCTGGCGATGACCATCGGCACCCCGGCGGCGGCGAGCTCGTCGAGAAACGCGCGCGCCCCGGGCATGATCTTCACGTCGCGCGTGTAGGCCTCGCGAACGCGAGAGCAGACGCCCTCGTAGAGCTCGTCGGCCGTGGCCTCGGCCCCCATCTCGTCATGGAGCATCGCACAGGTGTCGCGCAGGGAGAGCGACTCGATGCGGTCGAAGGGCACGTCGCCCACGTCGCTCTCCTCGATGAGCCAGGCGCTTGCCTCGCGCCACACGCCCATCGAGTCAACCAGGGTACCGTCGCAGTCAAAGATCACGCCAGATACGTCCATCGCTCCCCCATCGTCGCTTCGCCCGCCCATCATAGCAAGGCGGGGTCGCATCTGCGTAATCTCGGCGCCCGGGGACATTCTCGAGGAGAATCGCACACAGGTTGGGTAAAGTATCCTGCGGAAAACGAACGAACCATCGGAGGCAAGCATGGCACGCTACGACTATCACTGCCCGGACTGCGGAATCACGTTTGAGGTGGAGCACCCCATGAGCGCTCACCCCAAGGTGACCTGCCCCAGCTGCGGCAACGAGGCGGAGCGCGTCTTCGACCCCTCGGGCATCGTCTTCAAGGGCTCGGGCTTCTACAACACCGACCAGCGCGACAAGGGCGGCGCCCCCAAGCCCGCCAAATGCGAGTCCTGCGGCGCCTGCGACTAGCTCGCAGGCGCGACGGCACGAGCTTCTCGTCCACCGGCGCTTCTCGCCGCACGTTCTTCTCGCCGCACGCATACTCCCACCTCATCTAACGCGAGCGAACTACATCGAAACAGAAGAACGGCACAGAATCTGCCTCCTGACGGGGTCATTCTGTGCCGAATTTCTGTTTCGGCGAAAATCGGCCCGGGTCGCCGGGGCAATCGAGAAGGACGGGCGAGAAGGGCCGGTCAGCCTCGACGCTACGCAAACTGCGAGCGATACAGCTCGGCGTAAGCCCCGCCCATCGCCAGCAGCTCCTCGTGCGTGCCCTGCTCGATGATGTTGCCGTGGTCCATCACGAGGATGAGGTCGGCGTCCACGATCGTACTCAGGCGGTGCGCGATCACGAAGCTCGTGCGGTTCTCCATGATGGCCTCCATCGCGCGAACGATGGCCTGCTCGGTGCGGGTGTCAACGCTCGAGGTGGCCTCGTCGAGGATGAGGATCGCCGGATCGGTGAGCATGGCGCGCGCGATGGTGAGCAGCTGCCGCTGGCCCTGGCTGATGTTCTCGGCGTCGTTGGAGAGCATCGTGTCGTAACCGTGCGGCAGCGTTCGCACGAAGAAGTCCACGCGTGCCGCGCGGGCCGCCGCCTCGACCTCCTCGCGCGTGCAGCCGGGCTTTCCGTAGGCGATGTTCTCCGCGATGGTGCCCTCGAAGAGCCACGCGTCCTGCAGCACCATGCCAAACTGGCGGCGCAGGTCGGCGCGCGTGAGGTCGCGGGTGTCCACGCCGTCGAGCGTGATGCGGCCGCCGTCCACCTCGTAGAAGCGCATGAGCAGGTTGATCAGAGTGGTCTTGCCCGCGCCCGTGGCACCCACGATGGCCACCTTCTGCCCGGGCTCCGCAACCAGGGACACGTCCCTCATGAGCGGGCGATCGGGCACGTAGCCAAAGCGCACGTGCTCAAAGGCCACGCGACCCTCCACCGCCTCCGGCAGCTCCGCCGGACTCTCCGGGTTAGGGACCACCTCGTCCTCGTCGAGCAGACGGAACACGCGCTCGGCGGCGGCAAGCGCGCCCTGCAGCATGTTCACCGTGAGCGAGAGCTGCGTGAAGGGCTCTGACGCCTGCATCACGTAGTGGAAGAACGCCTGGAACACGCCAACGGAGATCTGCCCCATGACGAGCATGCCGCCGGCGAGAAGACCAACGGTCACCTGGCACAGGCGCATCAGGAAGCGGATGGCCGGCGCGATGGCGTTGGTCACGAAATCCGCGGTGCCGCTCGTCTCCGCGAGGCGCTCGGAGGCCTCGCGGACGTCGTCCATGCTCGCGCCCTCGCGCCCAAACGCCTTGATGACGGCGCGACCGGAGTACGCCTCCTCGACGATGCCCGTGAGCTCGCCGAGCGCGGCCTGGCGAGCGGCGGCGATCTTCAGCGTGCTCGCCGTCACGATCTTGGTTGCAACGGTCGCGATGACCGCGAACGTCACGAAGACGGCCGTGAGCATGAGGTTGTAGGTGGACATCATGATGATGGCACCCAGCACCATGGCAACGGCGATCAGCAGCTGGAGCAGGCCACGCTGCAGCACCTCCGAGACCTTGTCGAGATCGTTGGTCACGCGGCTGATGGTGTCGCCAGGCTGATGCGCGTCATAGTAGGACAGCGGCAGGCGCGAGCACTTCTCGCCGATGCGGCGGCGCAGGCTGAGGTTGAGCCGCTCGGAGAAGCTCGCCATGACGAGCACCTGGATGGTGTATGCCACCCAGGCGGCCGTCCAGATGCCGAGAAACACGAGGATCTCCTCGCCTCCGTTGCCGATGGCGGCGACGAAGTTCTCCCCGCGCGCGAACGCCTCCTGGATGTTGGTCCAGAGCAGGTCGATGAGGTGTGCGCTGTAGGCGGTGGCGCCGAGCGACCCGGCAACGTAGAGGATCGAGCAGATCGTGGCAACGACGAGCCTCCAGCGCTGGCCGGCGGCCGCCTGCCAGAGGTGGCGCGCGGTGCCGAGGGCGTCGGTGGGGACCTCAAGCTCCTCCTCGACGGACGTCTCGCCCTCGCCGCGTCTGAGCTTGGCGGCGGTGTCGAGCTCGCGGTTCTTCTCGTTACTCATGGGAGGACCCTCCCCTCGTCTGGGAGTCGGCGATGGCGCGGTAGGTGGGGCAGCTCTCCATGAGCTCGTCGTGGCGCCCCAGGCCAACGACCTCGCCGTCCTTGAGGACGACGATCTGGTCGGCGTCGTGGATGGTGCTCACGCGCTGCGCGATGATGAGCGTCGCCGCGTCCGTGAGCTCGCCGGAGAGCGCGTGGCGCAGCGCGGCGTCGGTCTTGTAGTCCAGTGCGGAGAACGAGTCGTCAAAGACGTAGAGGTCGGCCTCGCGCACGAGGGCGCGGGCGATGGCCAGGCGCTGGCGCTGGCCGCCGGAGAAGTTGGTGCCG
>CASFQX010000158.1 GCA_949296375.1 uncultured Olsenella sp. | reverse complement strand
CATCGTGGTCTCGTAGGTGTAGGCGCCGCCGTCGTAGCACCAGCGGCAGAAGTCGGGGTTCTCGGCGCCGTTCGCGTCGTGGCCGAGCTGGTCGGGGCCGGTGAACATCATGCCGCAGCTCTGGCAGTAGTGCTCGGGCATGTCGAGGAGGGCGGTCACGGGCACGTCCAGCTCGCGGGCGATGAGCTTGAGCATGTCGATGCCGGGCTCGGTCGCCCCGCATTCCCACCGGCTCACCGCCTGCCTCGTGATGTAGAGCCGGCGCGCCAGCTCCTCCTGGGTGAGCCCGCGCTCTCGGCGCTGGCGGGCGAGCGCGTCCTTGAGCATGATCATCGGGGGCTCCTCTCGTCTGGGTCCTTCTCGCCCATTGTCCCGGAGGTCGGGCCGCCCGTCGAGAAACGGATCGTTGCACGGCTACCCGCCGGAGACCTCCCGCTGCACGCGCTTCGGCAGTTTGGCAAAAACGAGGTCGTAGCTCATGTCGCAGAGGCCGAGCGCGAGCTCATCGGGCAGGTCGGCGTCCAGGTCGACGGAGACCCACGTGCGGCCATCGGAGTAGTAGCCGGGCAGCACCGCGTCAGGGTGCTCGGCGCGCAGCTCCAGGATGCGGTCGGGGTCGCACTTGAGCGACAGCAGGTGGCGCCCCGCGTAGGGTGGCTTGGCGTCGGGAGAGGCGGTGAGCTCGCAGGCGAACTGCCTGCCGCCCACCCAGTAGACCAAAGGCCCCACTTCTCGTGGAGGGCCTTGGTGGCGCCGGGGCGCGAGAGCAGGCGGGCGTCTATGCGCGAGAGGTCCATGGTGCGCCTCCTCTGGTCGGGCTCATGCTCCCGATTACACCGGACGTGCCGCCGGTCCCGACGCACCCATGGGATAATGGGAGCGGTCGGGGCCCGGCCGAAGGGAGCTCCCATGGCCGCCGACGCCCGCCAAGAGAAGCTCGCCGAGGAGCGGTGGTCTCGCGCGCTGCGTCGAGCCCTATGAGGCATACATGGGTCGCGCGCGCCGCTACCTGTGGGCGCGGCGGCTGGCAGGGCCGCAACCGGACCAGATGCCGCCCCTGGTTGACGGATTGCCAACCGTCGTTGGTAGCGCCGGTGCCCGCTCTGCGGTTCCATGGTCTCGCACCCGGGCGGTGCGACGGGACCATCGACCGAAAGGAACGACCATGAACTTCAACGACAGGCTCGCCGACCTCAGGAGGAAGCGGGGGCTCTCTCAGGAGCAGCTCGGCTACGAGCTCGGCGTCTCGAGGCAGACGGTGTCGAAGTGGGAGCTCGGGCAGTCCTACCCCGACTTCCAGCGGCTCGTCCTTCTGTCCGACTACTACGAGATGAGCCTCGACGAGCTCGTGAGGGGCGTCGACGTGGGCGACGTGCGCGCCCTCAACGAGTCCGAGAAGCAGATCTCCTCGATCTACTCCGACGTCGAGCGGGGCAAGGAGGCGGCGCTCAGGGCCTGGCGGGCGTTCCTCGTCGTCGGCTGCGTCGTCCTGGCGCTCTTCGCGCTGGTGGTGGCCTACGGGGTGTCCCAGGGCGGCCTCTTCGTGAGATAGGCGCCGGCGGGCGGGCACGGCAGCACGATGCCGAGGCGATGGGAGGCGGGCCGTGACGGCCCGCCCTCGCTTCTCCCTGCGGCCAGCCTACTCCCCGTGCGCCGCGCACGCGATGCGCATGGCCCCGTAGGCGGACGCCACGCGGGCGTAGCACGCGGGGTCGTAGCCCAAGCGGTCGATTTCCGCGATGTCGTGCGCGTCCTTCTCGCGCCCGCTCGCCACCTTTGCCGCGCGGACGGCCTCGAGCGCGGCGCAGCCGATGACGGCGCCGCCCGACAGCGCGCGCACCTCGAAGAGGTCGCCCTCCGCGACGCCCGGGACGGTCGCCTCGAGCAGGGCGTCGAAGCCGTCGGTCGCCGCGAGCGCGGCGTTGCGCTGGTGGAGCTCGCCATTCTCGAAGTATAACGGGCAGAAGCTCACGAGCACGCCATCCACCACGGCGTGGGCGCCGAAGTCACCATGGCCCTCGTTGCATCCCAGGCTGAGCGAGTCGAGCGCGGGGTCGTACAGGTCCTCGGCGGCGAGCCAGGCGCGCACGGCGGGCATGTCGCCCAGGCGCACCGAGACGTCCACGTCGCCGTGGCGCCGCCCGGAGTCGCGCCCGGAGGCGACCCAGGGGACGAGGCCTCCCTGGAGGTATGCCTTCCCGGCAAGGCCGGGGGCGGTCAGCACCCGCAGGGCGGCCGCGCGCGACCGCTCGAAGGGGCTTCCCCCGCGGGCGCCCTGGTCGCGGCCGCCGAGCGGGAGCGCCATCACGGCCTCCCCGTCGTCGCCGGAGACCTCCCGGAAGCCGAGCCGCTCGTAGAGGCGCACGGCCGGGTTGGAGCGCTGCACCGAGAGCGACAGCGCGGGGTGGCCGAGCTCTGAGCACCGCTCGATGAGGGAGGAGAGCAGGGCGGTCCCCACCCCGTGTCCGCGATGGCCCGGCAGGACGGAGACGGCGAGCTCCGGCACGCCGTCCCCCGCGAAGCCGTAGCCGCGCATGAGGCGTGCCCAGGCGGCACCCACGACCTCGCCGCCCTCCTCGGCGCAGACGGCGACGTCGCCGGTTCGACCGAAGCCCTCGACGTAGGCGCGCAGCGCCGGGCCTGCGGTCACGGAGCGCGGCGGGCGCGGCTCGTCCGGCTCGGTGTGGATCGCCTGGTATAAGAACTCGTCCAGCAGCCCGTACTCGTCGGGCAGCATCCCCCTGATTCTCGACATAGCTGTCCCTCCATCCGATAGCGAAAGCGTCGGGCCTCATCGGCTAGAGGTCTGTCGTCATGTGTTGCCTCCTCGGGAGGGGACGATTGGGGTGATTCTACCCGCAGAGGGGCGCATGGATGCACGGAAACGTGAAGGCGCCCCGTGGGAGGCTCCCTCGGGACGCCCGGTGGCCTCGTCGGTTCCGGCGACGCCGCGCCTACCCGCGGCGGCTCCTCCCGATCGCCCAGAACGCGAGGAGCACGACCGCTCCGCCCGCGACGGCGAACCAGTCGCGAGGAGAGCCGAGGCCGCCCGTCGCTGCGCCAAGGGCGACGGCGCCCGCGACCCAGAGCGCAGGCAGGACGGCGGCCGCCCACGTCGGGCGGGCGAGGCGCCCCAAGGCGAAGGAACCTGCGAGCGTGGCAGCGACGGCGAGCACGACCGCCAGCTTGCGGAACGTCGCGGGGTCGAGGAGGACATCTGCCGCCACGAGCACGCCAATGCCCACGGCGAGGCCCACAAAGACCTGCAGGACGACCCGCATCCCCAGGGCGGCGCCGCTCGCGCGGGCGGCCTCCACGGGCTCGCCCGTGGCCGCGCCGAGAAGCTCGGCCGCGCTCCTCGCGCCCTCGTCGCCCCGCCCGCGCCGCGACGCCAGCACAGCCACCGAGAACGCCAGCGCCAGCACCGCGAGCAGCAGGCGCAGCGCCGGCTCCAGGTACTCGCGCCCAGCGACCGCCGTCACGGCGAGCGCCGTGACCGCGACAACCTCGACCGCGGCCAGCGCCACCGCGAGAGTCCTCGCCCGCCGCTCGTCCTTCTCGACCATCTCGCGCATCTCGTCCACGTCCCCTCTCACCATCTCGTCGATCGTGGTGCCGAAGAGGTTCGCGAGGAGGAGCATGCTCTGGACGTCGGGCAGGGTCCTGCCGGTCTCCCAGTGCGAGATCGTGACGCGGCTCACGTAGAGCCTCTGCGCGAGCTCCTCCTGGGAGAGCCCGAGCCGCTGCCTGCGCTCCCTGATCTGGTTGCCGACGTCCATGCGCGCTTCCTCATCCCTCGCGGCCTCTCCTGCAACCCCAACGTAGCCAAGGGGCGCCCACGGTGCAGTATAAAGTGCTTTACAGGCCACCTGAGCTGCGGAACAGGGTCTTCCGTCGAAGCTGCGCCGCCCGCGGGAGGCGCCGGGGAGGGGCCGCCGTGGGGACTTCTCGTGGCGGCCCCTCCCACCGGCGTCACTCGCCCCAGCCGGGGCCCGGGAGCCCGCGGCGGGCGACCGCGCGGAGGGCGGCGGGGGCGACGAGGTTGATCGCGGCCGACGCCGCGGGCCCGAGGGAGCCGGCGGCGGTCGCCGAGAGGAACCCGAGGCCGAGCGAGGCGAGAGCCCCGCCGAGCGCCCCGACCATCATGGGCAGGCCGCGCTTGACGACCTCGGCGGGCGTGGTCCAGGAGAGGTTGGGGCGCGAGGCGTCGACGGCGAGCGCGAGCGCCGCGAAGCCCGTGAGCATGCCGGCAGCCGTCACGACGCACTGGAGCACCAGGAACGGGCCGGTGCCGCCCGCCAGCAGCGCGACGGCGGAGACCGCAACCGCCGCCCCGCCGAGCACGAGGTTGGCGAGGAGCTTGGAGCCGAGCACCGTCCACGCGCCCACCGGCGCCGTGAGCATGAGCCAGCTCGCGCGCGCCTCGAGCGAGACCGAGGGGGCGGCGGTGAGCGACATCGCCCCGCAGAACCCGAAGACCCACGGCAGGGCCGCGTCGACCTGGGCGCGCAGGGCCGCGACAGCCCGCGCGTCGAGCCGCACGCCGTTGATGACCCCGGAGGCGAGGAGCGCATCGGTACCGAAGAGCGCGACCGCGCCCGCGGCCACGACCATGAGGATGAGCCCCGCGCAGCTGTTCAGCGCGTAGAAGGGCATGGAGCCGATGCGGCGGAGCTCCTTGACCGTGAGGGCGCGCAGCGGGCTCGCGGCCGAGCGGGACGCCGTGACCGCATGCGCGCGGCGGTGCGGCCCGGAGGTCGCCACCGCGTTCGCGTGCGGATAGCGCGCCGCGAGGCCCCCC
The DNA here is from genome assembly GCA_949296375.1 of uncultured Olsenella sp. GTDB lineage: Bacteria > Actinomycetota > Coriobacteriia > Coriobacteriales > Atopobiaceae > Thermophilibacter. The sequence continues at coordinate 75 of CASFQX010000158.1, read as the reverse complement.
GTGACGAGCGCCGGAAGCGCAAGCGAGAGCGCAACGAAGGCGGCAAAGCCCGCAACCGAGCCCTCCACCACTGCT
>CASFQX010000157.1 GCA_949296375.1 uncultured Olsenella sp. | reverse complement strand
GGCTCTGGGCGGCCGCCGCGGCCGGGCGCGCGCCGCGGCGCAATACACAGCCGGAGCGGGCGGGGCGGCCGTGGGACCAGCTCTCGCGCGTGGGGCGGGGCGGGCCCGAGCCGTGCGCGCAACGGAGCGGAGGCGGGCGGGCTGCGGACAGCCCTCGACGGGCAGCGGACGGCGGTGGCGGCGCCCCGGGGTGGCGGCGGGCAAACTCGAGCAGGATTGAGCTGCGCTCAAATGGTCGCTACGACAATGGTCTCGTCTTGGGTCGTTTATATCGGATTTGGTGACGAGCCGACGTTCTTCTCGTTCTTCTCGTTCAGATAATCCATGCTAAAATGAACCGTTTGTATTGCAGAGCGGTGTGGGAGTTACGATGAAGTATTGCGAGCTCACAAACGGTGCCTTGGATTCAAACGAGGTGCGCGAGTATCTTGCCGGCGGAGATACCACGGCTATCACCATCCGTATTCCCGAACATTTGAAGAGCATTGCGGCTGAAAAGGCAACTCTAAGCGGACTTAGTTTTAGCGCCTACGTCCGAACTTGTCTCTTGAACGATTTGCTCGATTTCGAGCGCGGCACTACACGATGATCCGATAGAAATCTGAGGTTATTTCATAATGAACTCGCTTAACGTTAACTCCTTTTTTGCCGGAATCGGCGGCTTTGACCTTGGGTTCGAACGGACTGGATTTACCTGCTCTTTCATTTGCGAGAACAATCCATTTTGCAACGAGGTCTTGAATCTTCATTGGCCCGACGTTGCAAAAGCCGGAGACATTAATGAAGTCGATTCGGACTCTATTCCTGAAGCCGACGTTTGGTGTGGTGGATTCCCTTGCCAAGATATTTCCGTAGCGAGAGGGTCACTTTCTCGTCTTGGGCTGAAGGGAAGCCGTTCAGGCCTGTTCCATCGTTTTGCAGAACTCATTGAAGCTAAACTGCCCGAGGTTGTCCTCATTGAAAACGTTGCTGGTTTGTTTAACTCAAACAAGGGCAACGATTTCGCCGTGATTCTCAACACTATGAATGACCTTGGATATGGTGTTGCTTGGAGGCTCCTCAACAGTCGGTATTTCGGTGTGCCCCAGTCTCGTCCTCGCGTTTATCTGTGTTGCTGGAAGGGCTCTCCACAGAGGGCGCTGTCGGTGCTGTTCGAGGAGAACACTCCCAGTAAGGCAAGTCGTGAGCGCGCAGCATTCATTACGGAGTCTACCCCCAAGGGCAAGTTCCCCCGCGTGCCCCAGGTTGGCTATTGTCTTGCCGCAACATCCGGCAGGCACACCGGAACCGACTGGAGCAGAACGTACGTGACCTGCAAAGATGGCGTTAGGCGCCTCACTCCAATCGAATGCGAGCGCTTGCAGGGCTTCCCCGACAACTGGACAAAGGTCGACGGCGATTCTGAAGACGCCGACTCCTTAAGGTATGCAGCCATAGGAAACGCTGTCTCTGTTCCCGTGATCGAGTGGATAGCAAAGCGAATTAAAGACGAGCTTGAGAATCCGTCCTTCAGCCGGCTCGACGACGCCGTTGTCTCTCACCACTCCTTTGACGGCAGGCACTGGATTGAGCTTCCGAAGGTTGACTCGGAACATGACCGAATCAGTTGGGGGAAGTCCGGCCTCATGTGGAAGGGCCGATACATCGTTGCCGAGCATCGTGAGTTGCCCTGCAGCCCCGTCAAAACCGATCTCTTCTCCATTGTCGAAAAACATCGCGCTGCTGATCGCTATTACCTGACACCAAATGCCGCCGAGGGGATAATTAGACGTGTCGACAACAACAATCGGCACCTGTTTCCACCTCTGCGGAAGGGCCTAGAGGCTCTAGCTGCAGAAAAGATCCGGGAAGGGGCAAGTGAATGAGCGCTCCTAAATTCGTCACGCTTCGTCTTGGCAAGGACAGCGTCACCGACATCAAGGCAATCGATGCCCTCCCCGGAGGCGTTCAGTCGCCTCCGTACTCCCTTACCGTCGTATGCAAACAGGTGCCTCGAACACTCGAGGTTGGTACATACGCCATCATCTGGCTTGGCTCTGATAACTCTAAGGGGATGCCCACTTCTTGGAAGCAAGGCATCCGCGCCATCGCTCGTATTAAGCAAGTCGAGCTTGGTGAGAAGCACAATGATGACTCTTCAATTGGCATATCAATCGGCTACATCTTTAAGAGCTCAATCGACAAGATTGGACTCTTGGAGAGTTATCCGTCTGCCTACACTCATTTTTCCGAGGCTCCATTGGTGGGGCTCAACGACTATTCGAACCAGACCATTCGCGAGATTGACCCTTCACCTCGAAGCGAAGTCGGAGCCCTGCTCTCCGCATGTGGAAGGGCCTCGGCGAGCTCCCTTGACGGGATAGTCGCTGTCTATCCGGAGCTGAAGGAGGTAATTCGTGACGGGCTGAAAGCCGTAGATGCCTCGCCGATTGAAATTGGAGACCTGAAGGCTGCTGTTGCCCCAGAAATCACCGAACCGAGAAATCTCATCTTCTTCGGCGCGCCTGGAACCGGTAAGTCGTATCAGCTCAACAAGCTTGCCGAGAACAACTTTGACGCAGAGTGCATAAGGCGCGTAACGTTCTATCCTGATTACACGTATGCCCAGTTCGTAGGCTGCTTCAAGCCCATCTCTGATGAGACTGACGACGGTGATGGTGGTTCCAAGATCGCAATCACCTACCGCTATGTGTTCGGACCTTTCTTGGAGACCTATCTGGATGCGGTGAAGCATCCGGAAAGGAACTATCTCCTGATCATCGAGGAGATTAATCGCGCCAATCCGGCTTCGGTGTTCGGTGATGTATTCCAACTCCTTGACCGAAAGGGCGGCATGAGCGAGTACGCTGTGGTCACTCCGGAGGAGATGCGCAAGCAGCTTGAGAAGGAGCTGGGTGGGCTCGGCTGCGACACCAGTCACCTCGCAATACCCGCGAACATGTACCTTTGGGCGACGATGAACAGCGCTGACCAGGGCGTATTTCCCATGGATACGGCATTCAAACGTCGCTGGGACTTCCGCTACATTGGCATCGATGATGGAGAGGGCGCCGATATTGACGGGGAGCGCCTGAACGAGAAGGTTGTCACCTGCGGAGGGCGCAAGGTTTACTGGAACGAGCTGCGCAAGGCGATCAACAGGCTGATGATTGAGGATTGCAGACTAAATGAGGATAAGCTGCTGGGCCCGTTCTTCTTGAGCCCGGACTCCCTTACCGAAGAACGATTCGGTCGCGCTTTTAAGGACAAGGTGCTGCTATATCTCTATGAGGATGCCGGCAAGATGAAGCGCAAGGACCTTTTCTGGGATTATCCCGTAACGTACTCGCAGGTGTGCGCCAAATTCGATGCTGATGGCGAGGGAGTGTTCGGAAGGGGTTTCGATGAGCGCTCCATCTGGGCTGACGGAGAGGGCGAGACCGACGATGGCACAGCCCCCTCAGAGGGTTAACCAATCATGCGGCGGGCATTCTTCCGCGAACTGAAGCCATATTCGCTTGCCGGCATCGCAGCAGCGCTCGACTGCGACATCGCACACGCGCTGAACGCGATTGAGCGTTTGATGATTCGTGGTATCGTTCGTTTCCGCAGCTCGAGCTCATGGGATGGCGTCGACGGTACTGACGAAGAAGGGGCTCGTGCCGACGAGCTCTATCAATTCTGCTTTGTTGGCATTGTTGCCCTTTGTGACTGGGCAATCGTGGTCTATCCAAAGTATTTCCGCAGCCGCACGCCCTCCGAGGACGAGCTTCGCCAAATTCTCCGGGTGATCAGGCGCAGCGAGAGCTGGTCGAGCATCGCGAAACTTGTCGACGACGGCGAGCGCGCGTATGACAGGCTTCCCGTACTGCTTGCCCTGCTTGACCTGTACGCCGAGCACGGAGTGTACTCGAACTACGTGGAGGGTCACGAGCTCAACGGTCCCGGAGTTATTGAATGGGGCAGAACGATCGGTCGGCATCTGCCTGTTCTGACAGACGAAGCACCTATCTACATTGACTTCGAGACGCGCAAGACGCTGCGTGACGAATCCGACTTCATAACGCGACTCCATCGCGCGGTACTTACCGAATGCTCCCGCGAGCTCATTGAAACGGGTATAGGAGGGCTGCTCTCCGTCGAAGAAGTGCTGATTTCCGAAGAAGATGTCGACGGCTTTGGGGACACGGAGATGCTTGCAGCGCGACTGGAACGCGAGCGCGCCGTTCAATACGTCGACTGGAAGATTGCTGTTCTTGAGCTCTTAGAGCGTTATCTTCTCGGACGTCAGAGCGCCATCGAACGCGAAGACGTACGATCGATTGGCACGACGAGCTTCTATCACGTGTGGGAGATTGCCTGCAAGGTCGCGTTCGGCGATCTGCTTGGTGTTCGCCTACGTGACCTGGGCATCCCGCTTGCCGAGCGCTGGCGCAAGCGAGGCTCGGAGACCTTGCTTCAGATTGTGCCGAGGCCGACATGGGCGAGGGCAAAGTCCGGTGGCGGCTTCACCGCCTGTGGCGAGGTGGATACGCTCGTTCCGGACACGGTGACATTCCGCGAGGACATTGATGGTACGCGCACATTCTGCATCTACGACGCGAAGTACTATGTGCCAAGTCTACGAGGGAAGATGATCGGACAACCTGGGCTCGAATCGGTGACAAAGCAGTTCCTGTATCAGAGTGCTTACCGGAACTTTGTACGCGCTCATGATTTCGAACGCGTGGTGAACGCGTTCCTGGTGCCGAGTTGCGACAGCGAGCTTAGAATGCTCGCAAGGGTTTCGTTCCCTGAGGTCATGGGAACTGAGAAGGAGCCGCTCAGCAACTTTGTGAATATGTGGGCTTTGCCTGCGGCAAAAGTGTTCGATGCCTATCTAGACGGGTCCGAGCTGAACACACCTGTATGGGACTCTCTTTGGAGCCAAACAGACTCATGTAGTCTAAGGGAGTGATGGCTTTGAGGTATATCAATTTCGATCCAGAGCTTAATCCAGATGGATCAGTGCGACTTATTTCGACTTCAAAGCAAAGTGCAGACGGTCCGACCATTGAGCTTCGAGATCCTTCGGACTCCCACCGTCTCCACTTCGATACACAGGTCGTCAAGAACGCCAAGCATCCCGAGGATAAGGTGCGAGGCAAGCTCATCTATGAGAAGAAGGGCAAGAATGACCCGCTCTTTCCCTCCGAGGAGAGCAAGTCCATTTCCAAGAACGATATTCGCAAGGGCGATACCTTAGAAATCGAGCTGAAGTCTGGAGAGATTCGAAGGCTTTACGAAGGTCTAAGAAGAATGTACCGGCTTGCCGGTGACGTGGAGGACATCCCTTCCGGCGCAGCCACATACGTCGAGGTCGATAGCGCCGCACGTTCCCTGCTTGGGCTTCTGCGAGAGAGCCCTTCCGCTGCGCGAATGCTTGCCGACAAAGATACGTTCGATCTTGTGAGAGAGCTTGTCCGTCTGCTCACACAGGGCACAAGCCACGAACAGCTCTCGGAGATTCTTAACGGCCTCGAAAGTGACAACCTTGCCTCTCTTTCCACTGGTCTGAGCCTTGAAATCCTTCAACGGGCTGCAAATGAAATCCGAGACAATTTCAGCAATACTAGCGAGGAATACTGGCAAACAGAAATCCTGGAGAAGTATCCTTGGATTATCAGCCAACTTTTCTCAACCCCCTGTACGCTATTCCATTCGAAGGCATATATCAGCGGCACATCCATCGAGCATCACGGCGGGAATGTAGTCGACTTTATCTACCAGAACGAGCTGACAAAAAACCTTGCCCTAGTTGAGATAAAGAAGCCGAGCACCAATCTTTTAGGTGGAGCATATCGTAACCACTGCTATTCTCTCAGCTCGCAATTAAGCGGGGCAGTGAATCAGGTACTGTCCTATCGTCATTCTTTGATGACAAAACTTGCTCAATTAAAGATGGACTCTCCAGGAAAAGAATTCGAAGCGTTCAATCCTCAGTGCATAGTGATTATCGGCAGCACTTCGGAGTTCGATGAATGCAGCGTCGACAAGCGAGGAGATGCTGTTGCTACGTTTGAAAACTTCCGTAATGCTCTGAACGGTGTGACGATCATCACCTTTGACGAACTACTGAAAAAGGTGGAAGACCTGATTAGCATTCTTAGTGGGGATGTCCGATAACCCCTTAACTTTCTGGAATCGACTGTAGCTGCACATACTTCCTATCCGCGAGGTTCGCGAAGCCCGGTCCCAACCACACGCTCGACTCCCCGGGCCCGAGCACGAGCGGCATGCGGTCGTGGATCGGCGCGACACTGGCGTTCGGCCTGGTGGTGACGATCGAGAACCTATCGCCCTCGCGCACGGCGGCGAGCAGGAACGCCCTGGCGCCGGGAAGCCGGAACAGGTACTGGCGGCGAACCGGCCTGCCGGTCCTCTCGCTCTCGACCTTCTCGGTCATGTGCCCCTCGTAGAAGGCACGGACGGGTACGAGGCAGCGGCCCTGCGCTATGGCCTTGGCCCACATGCCGTGCCTGCCCAGGCGAAGCTGCTCGAGGGCGGACTCTATGCGCGTGTTGAAGACGGCGTTGGGTTTGCCGTCGAGCGGGAAGCCCCACGCGAGGCGAGCTACGGCTAGGTCGTCGCCCTCGGGGACGTAGACGGGCACGAGGCTGCCCGGGCGGGCGTCGCGCAGGGGGTCGGGGCGCTCTATGTAGCGAATCGCGTGCGCGCCGGGAGTGGCGCGCGCGTCCAGCACGGCCTGCGCCTTATCGGCAGTGAGCGGGCACATCCTCACGCACATCGCCGCCTCCTCTCGCCCTCGTCCTTCTCCTCATTATCCCGCGTCGCCCCACTTGTGACACGCCCATAGCCTGTACCCATCGTTTGGGTGCGGGCCGTTCCTTTGCCCGCCTTACTGGAAGGACGGGCAGATGGATGGCTTGCAGGACAAGGCGCAGCAGGTCGGCGAGGGCGCGGCGCAGGAGCCGCAGGGCGCGCCGGCGCAGGTGAGCGGGGACGATGGCGCCGCCGCAACCCCCAAGGTTGATGACGGCGTCTCTCAGGCGCGCGCGGACTACGAGGCGGCGCTCGCGGAGCGCGACGCGCGGATCGCGGAGCTGGAGGGCGAGATCGCGGAGGCGGCAAAGACCGCCGAGGGCGCGGAGGCCCTGCGCAAGGAGATGGACGAGCTCCGCCGGAAGGGCGACGAGGAGCGCGTCGGCTTCGAGCTGCAGCTCGCGGGCGCGCGCAACGTCAAGGCCGCCCGCGCGCTCCTCGCCGACCACGACGGCGACATCGAGAAGCTCAAGGCCGCCGAGCCGTGGCTCTTCTCGGCGCCCGCCGCCCCGGCGCCGACCGGCGCGACGGGGCTGCCGAGCGCGGGCGCCGCCGGCGCGGACGAGTCCACGCAGATGAGCCGCTGGCGCAGGATCGCCGGCCTTCCCGAGAGCGAGGAGTAGCAGATGGCAAACAGCATCGCGTACACCAAGAACTACACGGCCGTCCTGGACGAGGTCTACAAGAGGGCCGCGTGCTCGACGTGTCTGAACAGCCCTCGCCGCATGGCACGCGCCGGGCGCAACGCCAAGGAGATCATGGTCCCGAAGATCGAGGTGACGGGCCTCGGCGACTACACCCGCAACGTGGGCTACAAGACCGGGTCGATCACCTACGAGTTCGAGACCAAGACGTTCAACTACGACCGCGGCATCAAGCTGCTCGCCGACGTCATGGACGTGGAGGAGGCGGGCGTGCTCGACTGCTTCGTGGCGGCGGGATCCGAGCTGCAGCGCACGCAGGTGGCGCCGGAGGCGGACGCCTTCACGTTCTCCGAGATCGCTGGGCACGCGGGCGTCACGCCCGCCGTTGAGGACTTCGCCGACGCCGAGGCCGAGGACGTGCTGGCGAGCCTGCGCGCCGCGACGAACGCGATGGACGAGGCGGAGGTCACGACCGGCTCGCGCATCCTCTTCATCACGCCGACGCTGAAGGGCGTGCTGGACGACTTCAGCCTGGCGAACCCGGCGCGCAGCAACCGCGTGCTCGAGCGCTTCAGCCGCATCGTGAAGGTGCCGCAGACGCGCTTCTACAGCGCAATCGAGCTCAACTCCGGCGACGGGGACCAGTTCGGGTACTCGCGCGCCGAGGGGACCTACCAGCTCACGGAGGACACCTCTGTGGTCTCGGGCAAGACCTACTACACGAAGAGCGGCGAGCAGTACACGCCCGTCTCGAGCCCGGCCTCGGGCAGCCTCTCGAGCTACTACGAGCTCGTGGGCGCGGGCGCGCCGATCAACTTCATGGTCGTGGAGCGCTCGGCTGTCATCAAGTTCGACAAGCACGTTGCCTCGAGGGTCTTCTCGCCTGACGAGCTGGAGAACCTGGACAGCTACATGATGAAGTACCGCAAGTACGGCATCGTGGAGCTGCTGGACAACAAGCTGGACGGCGTGCACGTCTCCTGCGCGCCGCTGGCGTGAGCGAGGGGTTGACGGGCGCGGCCGGCTGCGGCCCCGCGCCCGTCTCCTACGGGTTCTACCTCGACGGGTACGGCGGGGCGCTCGCCGCAGAGGCGTTCGCGGAGGCGCTGCCGGCGGCGGTTCGCTGCGTGGACGCGCTCACGGGGGCGCGCGACGCGCGCGAGGAGTGGGACGACGATCAGGCCGAAGCCTGGCGGCGCGCGGTGTGCGCCGCCGCCGACGCCTTCGCCGAGTACGGCGAGGGGCGCGTGGGCGGCTTCTCCATCGGGTCCTTCTCGGTGACCAACTATCGCGATGAGGGGACGACCGGCTCGGAGGTGGCGCGAGGGGCTGCGCTCGCGGAGCTCGCGGGGACGGGCCTCTGCTTCTCGGGGGTGCGCCGATGAGGTACCTGAGGCCGATACCCAAGAGGCTCTTGCCCGACGACATGCTGGTGTTCCTGCCCGCGGAGGGCGGCGGGCGCGGCGAGAGCCGCCTGGTGCGCCACGTGAGGTTCGAGCGGGAGGAGTCCGCCGTGGCGGACGCGCACCGCTCGGCCGACGCGGGGCACGGGACAGTGTTCGTGGACGCGGTCAACAGCGAGGGGGCGTTCGAGGTGCCGGCCGGGGCGCGCGTGCTGATAGGGGCCGGGCCCTCGATGCTCGTAAGGGCCTGCAGGCGGTGCTGCGTGGTGCGCGGCCAGGTGCACCACTGGGAGCTGGAGGTGGGCTGATGGCATACGACGAGGCCCTGGGCGCGCACGTGCCGGACGACTGGGACGCCGGGGGCGGCGGGGTCGCCGGCGCCGTGGCCGCGCTGCTCCGCGCGCTGGGGTACGGCAACGCGTTCTGCTCGCCGCCGCCGGCTCGCCTCTGCTGCGAGCCGATCGTGCTGACGCAGGGCGCGCTCGAGCGCGAGGCGCGGCTCGCGGACGGCGCGGAGCGCGGACGGGTGCCCGTGGACGTGCTCGTGTGCTGCGAGGCCGCCCGCGACGCGGAGGCGACCTGCCGCGCGGTGGAGCGCGACCTGCGGCGCGACAGCTGGACCGGGGCCGGCGAGGGCTGGCGCTGCAGGGTGGCGGCCGCGGACTCCGGGGGCTCGGCGCCGAGGGGCCGCGACGGCTCCGGGCGCTGGCTCTGGGGGTTCACGCTGATTCTGACGGTGGTGATCGACTTTGGCGGACAGGGTTAGGGCCGGTCGCGGCGTGGACGACCGCGACGTAGTTCGCAAGAGCAACCCGCTGCAGCGTGCGGCCCAGGGGTCGCGCGAGCAGCGGGCGGGCTCGGCGGAGACCGACCGCATGGGGCGCGAGCAGCAGCGCCGCGCGACGGCCTACGGGCGGGCGCGGGGGCGGCTGTGAGCTCCATCGTGTACAACGGGCACGACCTCTCGCCGTACGTGACGGCCGAGCTTGTGGAGCCCGCCGGGCACGCGCTCTCGCCTAGGGCGCTCATGGTGCCGGGGCGGCCGGGCGCGGCGCTGCTGGGGTGCGAGCTGCCGCCGCGCGTCCTGCGCGTGCGGCTCTTCCTCGACGCGGGCATAGCGCTTACCGCCCAGGAGAGGTCCGAGATCAGGCACGTGCTGTACGGGTGGCTCGTGGCGCCCTCGGGCGCCGAGCTCGAGCTGCCCGGGGAGCCGGGGCTCTCGTGGCGCGACGCCGTGGTGACGGACGCCTCCGACTGGGACTCGCTCTTCGAGGACGGCAGCTGCGAGCTGGCGTTCACCTGCTTCGACCCGGTCGCGTACGGGGAGGGGAAGACGAGCGCGGCTAACACGCTGACGGTCGGCGGCACGTGGGCGACGTGGCCGGTGGTGGAGATGACGGCACTCGCGGGGTCGTCGGTGAAGGTGGCCGACGGCCTGGGGCGCTACGTGCTCGTGGAGCGCGAGTTCGCCGCCGGGGACGAGGTCCTTCTCGACTTCCAGCGCGAGGCCGTGACGGTCGAGGGAGAGGACGCCTCCGCCGACGTGGCCGTGGAGAGCACGTTCTTCTCGCTTGCCCCGGGATCTCATTCCCTGGCCTTCTCCGGGTGCTCGGCGCACACCGTCGAGTGGGTGGAGAGGTGGCTCTGATGGTGCCGACGCTCTACCTCTTCGACCGCTTCGACGAGCGGCTGGGGATCCTGCCCGCCGTGGGCGCGGTGACGCACGTCGAGGAGCTGGGCGGCGAGGACACGGTCGAGTTCGACTGCCTCTCCGCCCCCGAGAAGGGCGAGCGGCTGCTGTGGCGCGACCCGACGGACGGCGTATGGCGCGAGCACGTGGTGGTGCGCACCGACGAGCCGCTGGGCGGGCCCGCGCACGTCTACGCGGAGTCGTCGCTCTGCGAGCTCCTGGGCGACTTCGTCGAGGAGATACAGCTCGTGAGCAAGACGGCCGCTCAGGCGCTCTCCTCAGTGCTCGGGGTCACGCGCTGGGCTGCGGGCGAGGTGGGCGTCGGCGACGCGGCGCGCGGGTGCCTCCTCTACCACGTGAACGCGCTCTCGGCGCTCAGGCGCGTCGAGGAGGTCTGGGGCGGCGAGGCCGAGGCCGTGATCGCCGTTGCCGGCGGGCGCGTGGCCTCGCGGACGGTGAGGCTGCCCTCGCGGCGCGGGGCGTGGCGGGGCGCGCGGTTCAGCCACGGCAAGACGCTCGCGGCGTGCACGCGGACGGTGCTCGAGGACGAGGTGTTCACGGCGCTCTACGGCTACGGCAAGGGCCTGCCGATCTACGACGAGACGGGCGCGCCCACGGGCGGGTTCACGCGGCGGCTCACCTTCGGCTCCGTGAACGGCGGGGCCAACTGGGTGGGCGACGAGGCCGCGCGCCTGGTGTGGGGGCGCCCCGACGGCGCGGGCGGCAAGGCGCACCGGTTCGGGCACGTGGTGTTCCCGGACTGCGAGGACGCCACCGAGCTCAAGGCGCTGACCCAAGCGGCGCTCGCGGCGGCGTGCGAGCCGCGCGTCTCCTACGAGGTGGACGTCGCTGCCGTGGACGGCGGCGCAGGCGTGCGGCTGGGCGACGACGTGGCGGTGGTCGACTCGTCGCGCTCCCCCGAGTGGCACCTGCGCGCCCGCTGCGTGCGGCGCGTGCGCGAGCTCGGCGAGGGCAGGCCCGTTGTGCGGCTCACGCTCGGCACGGTCGAGCGCACGACGTGGGCGGCCTCGGCCGACGTGGCCGCGCGCGTGGCGGCGGTCGAGGAGACGGCGGCTGCCGCCTCCGACACGGTGGCGTCCTACGAGGACCTGGGCGAGAGGGAGTTCTGACATGGCTGACGAGAGCACGTTCCCGCTGGACGGCGACGGGCTGCGCGAGGTCGTCTGGGACGAGTGCGACGCGCCCTTCGCGGGACCGTTCGTCGCCTCGCCCGCGGACGCGGAGGGGCGCGGGATCGCGCTCTCGGTGACGCGCGGCGGCGAGGCGGTAGACCTCACGGGTGCCTCGCTCTACCTCCTGTGGCGCCACCGCGAGCTGCGCGTGCGCGGCTGCGAGCCCCTCGAGGAGGTGGACGCGGGGGCGGGCAAGTTCCGCGCGTTCTGGCCCGCCGCGATGGCGCGCGCCGAGGGCACCGTCGACGCCCAGGTCATGGTCTCCTGGGACGAGCGGGCGCTCTCGTCGCTCTCCTTCGCGGTGCTCGTGGGGCCGGCGCTGACCGGCGGCGAGGGCGGGGGCTCCGACGGGTACTCGATGTTCCTCGAGGCCATACAGAAATACGAGAATGCCGACGCCCTCATCTCCGAAGCGGTCTCCAAGGCGCAGGAGGCCGTGACTACCGCCCAGGGCGCGGTGGCCACGGCGGGCCAGGCGGTCGAGGCGGCGCAGGGCGCGTCCGGCGCGGTCGCCGCCGCCAACGCAGCCGCCTATTTCCTGGGTCCGGACAGGACGGAGGCGGAACGCTGTCTCCTCAGGGCGCGCGAACTCGCGCCGGGGAAGGCCGACTACGCGTGGCGTCTCGCACGGCTCTACTTCCAGCCGGCGGACGTGCTCGGCGGGATCGAACGCGAATCCGCGGAAAAGGCGCTGAAACAGTTTCTCGACGGCTACCGTCTCGCCGACATGACCAACCGCTGCCGCTATCTGCCGGACATTGTCAAGGCCGCATGGTATTCCGGCGATTTCAAGGTGCTGGAAACGCTCGCGTCGGACATGCGCCAGAGTCTCGGCTCGAATCCGCGCGGTTATCAGGGCTCGCTGATCTTCTGGTCGAATACGG
>CASFQX010000156.1 GCA_949296375.1 uncultured Olsenella sp. | reverse complement strand
GTTCTTCTTCTGCGGCATTGTCTACTCCCTAGCCCCTCTTCTTGGCACCGATCTGACGCTTCTTGCCCTTGCGGGTGCGAGCGTTGGTGTGGGTGCGCTGACCGTGGACAGGAAGGCCCTTGCGGTGACGGAGGCCGCGGTAGCAGCCGATCTCCATCAGACGGGCGGTGTTCTGACGCACCTCGCGGCGAAGGTCGCCCTCGGTGGTGTAATTCGCGTCGATGTAGTCACGAATCTTCGTGACGTCGTCCTCGGTGAGGTCCTTGACGCGGGTGCTGGGGTCAACACCGGTCTCCGCGCAGATCTTGGTGGCGCGGGTCTGGCCGATGCCGTAGATGTAGGTGAGTCCGACCTCGACGCGCTTCTCGCGCGGCAGGTCGACGCCGTTAATACGGGCCAACTTGGAGCTCCTTCCTTAGCCCTGACGCTGCTTGTGGCGCGGGTTCTCGCAGATGACGTAAACCTTGCCGTGGCGACGGATGATCTTGCACTTGTCGCACATCTTCTTGACCGAAGGACGTACCTTCATGCGTCTTCCTTCCGGTAGTGCTGCTTGCGTTGCTATCTACTCGCCCAGCCGCTGGCGTGAATATCCCAGGCTGTGGAGCGGGCGCCTCCTACTTGTAGCGGTAGGTGATGCGCCCCCTCGTGAGGTCGTAGGGAGAGATCTCCACCACGACGCGGTCGCCCGGCAGGATGCGGATGTAGTTCATCCTGATCTTGCCGGAAATGGTGCAGAGAATGGTCTTTCCGTTCTCGAGCTCAACGTTGAACATTGCGTTGGGCAGGGGCTCGACGACCTTGCCCTCCAGCTCGATTGCGTCTTGCTTGCTCAAAATCGCACCCTCTCCACTTCGACAGCGACCAAATATCATACACAAAACACACGTAAACCATGCGGCGCAAATCACGCTGCATGATTCATTCACATGAAGTGACGCAGCCTACTGAGCTGCGCCACCCTGCATGGGGCACCAGGGCCCCTCTTCGTCCTGAGTGAGAATCACCGGACCGTCGTTGGTGATGGCAACGGTGTTCTCGTAGTGCGCGGCGGGGAGCCCGTCGTCGGTGACGACGGTCCAGCCGTTGGAAAGCGTGTGGCAGGAGTAGGTCCCCAGCGTGATCATGGGCTCGATGGCGATGACCATGCCCGCCTGGAGCTTGACCCCGCGGCCGCGCTTTCCGTAATTCCTGACCTCGGGATCCTCGTGCATGACGCGCCCGACGCCGTGACCAACGTAGTCGCGGACCACGCCGTAGCCGCTGCCCTCGGCAAGCTCCTGCACGGCGGCGCCGATGTCGCCGAGGTGGTTGCCCGGCACTGCCTGCTCGATGGCTGCCTTGAGGCAGTCGCGCGTGCACTCGCACAGGGCGCGCCAACTCTCGGACGGAGTGCCAACGTAGAAGGTCCAGGCGTTGTCGCCCACCCAGCCCTGATACGTGGCGCCCGTGTCAATGGAAATGATGTCGCCCTCCTGAAGAATCACGGAGGGGGACGGGATGCCGTGAACGATCTGCTCGTTCACGGAGGAGCAGATGCTCCCGGGGAAGCCACCGTAGCCCTTGAAGGTGGGAGTGGCACCGTGGAGCCTGATGAAGCCCTCGACCACCTGGTCGATCTCCATCGTCGTCGCGCCGGGGCGCACGAGGGCCCCGGCACGACGAAGGGCCGCCTTGGACAGCGCCCCGGCGGCCTTCATCTGCTCGATCTGTTCAGGAGACTTGATCTTGATCATAGACCGAGGAGAACCTTGACGTCGGCATAGACCTCGTCGACCGGACGGTCTCCGTCAACCTCCTTGAGGATGGAGTGGCCGCGGTAGTACTCGATGAGCGGCGCGGTCTGGGACTGATAGACGTCAAGACGGTGCTGAATCGTCTCGGGCTTGTCGTCGTCACGCTGGTACATCTCGCCGCCGCAGCGCGGGCAGGTGTCCACGCCAGCCGGGGCGGTATAGCCGCAGCCGCGGCAGGTGCGACGGGAGCTCAGGCGCTCGACGATGACCTCGGGCTCAACGGAGACGAGAAGCGCGGCATCGAGCGTGCGACCCATGGCGGAGAGCTCGGAGTCGAGCGTCACGGCCTGCGCGGTGTTGCGCGGGAAGCCGTCGAGGATGAAGCCCTTCTGGGCGTCGTCAGCCTCGAGGCGCTCTTTGACGAGGTCGATGACCAGGTCATCGGGAACGAGCTTGCCCTCGTCCATGTAGCCCTTGGCCTTCTTGCCGAGCTTGGAGCCCTCCTTGATGGCGGCGCGCAGCAGGTCGCCGGTGGAGATGTGGGCCAGACCGTACTCTTCGACGAGCTTCTGGGCCTGGGTGCCCTTACCTGCGCCGGGGGCGCCGAGAAGAACGATGTTCATGATGCGGACCGCCTTTCCTAGCTGCTTACCTTACCTAAACCACTCGGGCTACTTGAAGAAGCCGTCGTAGTTGTGCATCTTGAGCTGGCTCTCGATGGAGGAGAGCGTGTCCATGGCAACGCCAACCATGATCAGCACCGAGGTGCCGCCAAAGGCCTGGATGAGCGGGTTGCCCGTGAACCAGAAGATGATCGTGGGGACCACGGCGAGAACAGCCATAAAGAGTGCGCCCGGAAGCGTCACGTGATCGATGGCGCTCTTGATGTAGGCCGCCGTGGCAGCGCCCGGACGGACGCCCGGGATGAAACCGCCCTGCTTGCGAAGCTGGTCTGCGGTCTCGGTGGGGTTGAAGACCATCGAGGAGTAGAAGTACGCAAACGCAACGATGAGCACGACGGAGAGCACCCAGTTGATCCAACCCGCAGACAGGGCGTTGGCGATGGCCTGGACCCACTCGACCGTGGGGAAGAACACCGCGAGCTGCGCCGGGAGATACAGAATCGCCGAGGCGAAGATGATCGGCACGACGCCGGCGGTGTTGACCTTGATCGGGAGGTAGGTGGTCTGGCCACCCATCATCCTGCGGCCCACGACGCGCTTGGCGTACTGGATGGGGATACGGCGCTGACCACGCTCGACGAACACGATGAGCGGGATGACCACCAGGATGACCACGAACGTGACAACGGTCAGGATGATGCTGCCGGTGTCGCCGATCGAGGAGATGAGCGAGGAGGGCAGACCGGACATGATGTTCGCAAAGATGATGAGAGACATGCCGTTGCCCACGCCACGCTGCGTGATGATCTCACCGAGCCACATGATGACCATGGCGCCAACGACCATCGTGAAGACGATCATGATGTCGAGAAGGACCTCGGGGGCGCCGGTGTTTGCGAGGCTCACGCCATAGCTCCTGAACATGAACAGGTAACCAACGGCGTTGAGCAGGGCAAGCACGATGGTGAGGTAGCGCGTGTACTGCGTGATCTTGCGCTGGCCGGCCTCACCCTCCTTGGCGAGCTCGCCAAGGGAGGGGATGACGGCCTGCAGGAGCTGCAGGATGATCTGGGCCGTGATGTACGGCATGATGCCCAGGCTGAACACGGACATGCGCGAGAGAGCGCCGCCCGAGAACAGGTTGAGCACCGCCATGGCGCCGCTGTCGGCCATACCGCTCTGGTAGGCGCCAAGCAGGTCCTGGAACGGGGCGCCCGGGACGGGCAGATAGGCACCGAAGCGATACAGGAGAAGAATCGCCGCGGTAAGCAGCAGCTTCTTCCTGAGCTCCGGAACGCGGAACGCGTTGGCGATTCCCTTTAGCACGCCTGCTCGACCTTTCCTCCGGCCGCCTCGATCTTAGCCTTGGCAGAGGCGGAGACCTTGTCCACCTTGACGGTGAGCTTCTTGGTGAGCTCGCCGTCGC
>CASFQX010000155.1 GCA_949296375.1 uncultured Olsenella sp. | reverse complement strand
TCGCTCCCCTCACCCACCGAGAAGGAGGAGCCCCCGGAGAGGATGCTCCGCACGCCCATCACCGCAAGGTAGGCCGCACCCGCCACCTTGATCACGTTGAAGGCCACCGGCGAGGCGGCGAGCACGAGCGACAGCCCGGCAGCCACGAGGACCGTGTGCACCACCAGGCCAGCGTTGATGCCGAGCGCGCTGGCCAGCCCCTCGCGCCGGCCGCCGGAGACGGTGCGCGTGAGGATGTAGACGGTGTCGATGCCCGGCGTGAGGCAGAGGGCTGCCGCAGACGCGACGAAGCCCCCGTAGCCGACGATTCCCAGCACGGCGCCTCCAGCCCGCGCCTAGAGGACCTTGGAGAGGAAGCTCTGGGTGCGCGGGTTCTGCGGATTTCCGAAGACCTCGGCCGGCGCGCCCTGCTCCATGATGACACCCTCGTCAACGAAGCACACGCGGTCGGCGACCTCGCGCGCGAAGCCCATCTCGTGCGTGACGACCACCATGGTCATGCCCTGGTCGGCAAGCTCGCGCATGACGTCCAGAACCTCGCCAACCATCTCGGGGTCGAGCGCGGACGTGGGCTCGTCGAAGAGCATGATGTCCGGGTCCATGGCAAGGGCGCGGGCGATGGCAACGCGCTGCTGCTGACCGCCGGAGAGCGAGCGCGGCATGGCGTCGGCCTTCTCGGAGAGGCCCACGCGCGCAAGCAGGCGCTCCGCGGTGGCGGCGGCCTCCTCCTTGCTCTTGAGCTTGAGCTCCACAGGCGCGTACATGATGTTCTGCTTCACGCTGTAGTGCGGGAACAGGTTGAACTGCTGGAAGACCATGCCAACGTGCTGGCGGATCTTGTCGACGTTGGCCTTGGGCCCGGTGATGGACTCGCCGTCGATGAGGATCTCGCCGGAGGTGGCCTCCTCGAGGCGGTTGATGCAGCGCAGGAACGTGGACTTGCCGGAGCCGGACGGGCCGATCACGCAGACGACCTCGCCAGCGTGAATGTCGATGTCGATGCCACGCAGGACGTGGTTCTCGCCGAAGTCCTTGGTGAGCCCGGCAACGTGGATCTTGACCTCGCTGGTCTGCTTCTTGCTTGCCATTACTTGCGCATCCTTTTCTCGAGCTGGGACGAGACGATCATGAGTACGCTGGTGATCACGAGGAAGATGACTGCCACCCAGGTGTAGGTGGCGAACGAGTCCATCGTGCGGCCGACGTAGACCTTTGCCTGGTTCATGATCTCAGGCAGTCCGAGCGCGTACATGATCGTGGAGTCCTTGAGCGTGATGATGCACTGGTTCACGAGGCTCGGCAGGCAGATGCGGACGGCCTGGGGAAGGACGATCTTGAGCATGGTCTTGCCGTGGCTCACTCCCAAGGAGCGAGACGCCTCGGTCTGGCCCTTGGGCACGGACTGGATGGCGCCGCGGAAGATCTCTGCGGAGTAGGCGCCGGCGTTGAGAATCAGCGTGAGGATGCTCGCCGTGATGATGTCCAGGCGAAAGTCCGGAGCGATGGTAGCCTGCATGAGCTGCGGCACGGCGAAGTAGAGGTAGAAGCCCTGGACGAGCATCGGCGTGCCGCGGATGATCCAGATGTAGAACTTGGCGATGCCGCGCAGCACGCGGAACTTGGAGAGGTTCATGAGGCAGGTGACGATGCCGAGCGGCATGGCCACGACGAGCGAGACCACGGTCACGTAGACCGTCATCTGCAGGCCCTGCCACAGCAGCGGCCACGCCGCCACGAGAGTGTCAATCAGAGATGCGTCCATGGGGTCCCTTACTACCATCAGGGGGCTGCGCGGCGTCCGTGCCGCGCAGCCCCAGTCTTCCTAGCTCTTGCAACAGAGCTCTACGCCTCGAGATACTTGGCGATGATCTCGTCGTACTCGCCGCTCTCCCGGATGTTGGCGAGGCCCGCGTTGAACATCTCGATGAGCTCGGGGTTCTTGCCCTTCATAACGGCGAAGCCGTACGGGGTTGCAAAATCCTCCTCATCGGTGCCGATGATCGTGAGGCCGTTGCCCTGCGCCACGCCGTAAGCCATGACGGGGTAGTCCTCGAAGCACGCGGCGGTGTTCCCGGTGAGGACGTCCTGGTACATCATGTCGGACGTGTCGAAGTAGGTGATCGTGAAGCCGTACTCCTCTGCGATGGACTCGGCCCAGCTGGCGCTCTGGGTGCCGGTCTTGCAGGCCACCGTCATGCCGTTCAGGTTCTCGAGGCTCGAGACGTCGCCACCCTCGGCAGCAGCCGCGCAGACGTAGGAGTCGTAGTAGGGGTCGGAGAAGTCGTACTTCTTCTCGCGCTCGGGCGTGATGGACATGCCGGCGATCACGGCGTCGGCCTGGTTGGACTCGAGCGCTGCCACGGCGGCGTCAAAGCCGAGGGAGTTGAGATCGTAGGTGAAGCCCTGGTCAGCGGCGATGGCGGCGAGGATGTCCACGTCGATGCCCACGAACTCGCCCGCCTCGTTGGTGAACTCAAAGGGCGCGAAGGTGGTGTCGGTGGCGACGATGTAGGTCTTACCATCGGTACCGGCGTTGTTGTTGCCGCCGCAGGCAGCGAGACCGAGAAGAGCGACAGTTCCACCGGCAAGACCGAGGAACGAGCGACGAGAGACAGAAGCGGACATAACATCCTCCTTAAGTGTTGCGCAGAGACGAAACCTCGCAGGTAGCGAGGCATCCAGTCATCTCACTGTAGCCAAGCGATATTTCGGTTCCTTTAACACTTTGCGATATAACGGGCCACAAAGCTGAGAATTACACAATTTCTCTTTGTGACGTTTCAGACAGAATCGGGGACGATTCGAGCAAAAGCGATATTAAACACACCCCTTAGCGTGCGGAGAAGTCCGACTCGATCTCACGAATCCGCCGGTAGAGCCACTGGTTTGTGGGAACGAGAAGCCCGTGGCGCTCGGCGAGGCGACAGATGGTGCCGGAGAACTCCTCGACCTCGGTGGGCTTCTCGTTGATGCGGTCCTGTGCCATGGACGGCATGCCGGCGGGGTCGAGCGAGGCTGTGAGATGGGCCATCTGCGCGAGATCCGCCTCGGTCACATCTACGCCCTCGGCGCGCGCGACGGCCAGCGCCTCGCGCATGGCGGCAACGAAGCAGCGGTTCTGCTCGCTTCCCGGCTCGCTTGCGGTGCCGTACGTGCCGCCGTATGCCATGCAGGTCTGGTTGATCCCGACGTTGAGCATGAGCTTCACCCACATGCGGCGGCGGATGTCCTCCTCCACCACGTGCGGGATGCCGGCGCGATCGTAGAGGTCGGCGACCTCCTCCACCACACCCGAGTCGGTCTCCGGCGCCGCACCGAAGCGAATCTCCCCGGGATGGGAATAGGTCATCTCGTCGCCGACAAAGACGGCGTCCATGCCCTGCGCAATCGAGAGCACGGTGCGCTCCCAGCCAAAGCGCTCGGCCACGCGCTCCTCGCTCGTGATGCCGTTGAGCAGCGAGACGACGCGGGTCTCCGGGCCGACGAGCGTCTCCATGGTGTCGAGCGCCTGACCGAGCCCGGTGACCTTGGTCGCCAGGATCACCAGGTCGACGGGCGCAGCCTCGCTCGCGGGGAGCGTGCGCACGCGGAGCGGCTCCCCGTTCACGAGCGGGGTCTCGCCCGCGTGCCGGGCAAAGCGCTCGTCGTCCATCACGAACTCGACGGCCCCCGACCCGAGGTTCTTCTCGGCGATGGAGCCGTAGAGCATCCCCACCGCGCCGCGCCCGATGATCGCCACGCTCTCGATTGCCATGCGCGCCTCCCTGCCCCGACCGTTCTTCTCGCCGGAATTGTAGCGCGAGGGAGGGGCTTGCCGCACTAGTGGGACTCGCCCACGAGCTTGAGCCCCACCACGCAGCCGACGAGCCCCGCGAGCAGCAGGACCTTGGCCCACGAGAAGGGCTCCGCTCCGGTGACGATGCCGTAGCCCACCGTGACCGCCGCCCCGATCCCAACCCAGACGGCGTACGCGGTCCCGATGGGGATGGTGCGCACGGCGTGGCTGAGGCCGAGCATGCTCGCCACGAGCGCGACCACGAAGACGACCGACGGCAGGAGCCTGGTAAAGCCCTCCGTGCGGTCGAGTGCCAGCGCCCACACGGCCTCGAGCATCCCGGAACACACGAGCACGACCCAGTCCATATTAGCCTCCCTCGGTAGATGCGCCGTCTTTTCGTCCCTGGTACGGCTGCCCTCGTCAGGGGCCCGGTGGGCCACGGGGCAGTGTAGCACGCCAAATCTGTGGATTCGCTTGGGAGTCGGGTGCCTACCGCATCTTGGGTGATTTTCCCTCAGGAATACTAGATGTGGTATCCCCGACCCGAAAGGATCGTCGTGCTTCTGAGCCTTCTCGCCATCGTCGCCGGATTTGGCCTGCTCGTGGGCGGTGCCAACCTCCTCGTGGACGGCGCGTGCCGCCTGGCCGCGCGCTTCGGCATGCCTGAGCGCGTTGCCGGCCTCACCGTCGTCGCCATCGGCACCTCGCTGCCCGAGCTCGTCGTGAGCATCACCTCGGCCGCCGCGGGCCACGCCGACATGGCCTTCGGCAACGTGGTGGGCAGCTGCCTCGCAAACCTGCTGCTCATCCTCGGCCTCTCCGCCGTCATCGCCCCCGTCGCGCTCTCGCGCGGCACCATCCGCTTCGAGATCCCGGTGAGCGTGGCGGCCTGCGCCCTGCTCGCGCTTCTCGCCAACACGGACGGCGAGGTCACCCAGCTCGAGGGCGTCGTGCTGCTCGTGGCCTTTGCGGCGTTTCTCGTGCGGACCACGCAGATGGGCCTGAAGGAGGGCGCGGGCGAGAAGGACGCGGGCTCGCGGGAGGGCGCAGACGAGAAGGCCGCGGGCGGACGGCGTCCGAGCGTCGCCTGGGCGCTGTGGCTCGTCGTCGCGGGCGCCGTCATGCTCAAGGTGGGCGCCGACCTCGTGGTGGACAACGCCACGCTCGTCGCCTCCGCCGCCGGCATCTCCGAGCGCGTCATCGGCATCACCGTGGTGGCGCTCGGCACCTGCCTGCCCGAGCTCGTGACGAGCGTCGTGGCCGCGCTGCGCGGCAACTCCGACATCGCCGTGGGCAACGTCACCGGCTCCAACATCGCCAACCTGCTGCTCGTGATGGGCGGGCCCGCGCTCTTCTCGTCCATCCCCTACGACGCGGCCTACAACCTGGACCTCGCGCTCGTGGCCGTCTTCTCCCTCGCGCTCGTGGGCTTCTGCTACGTGGGGCGCCGCCACGAGATGAGCCGCGTGAACGGCGTGATCTTCGTGGTGCTCTACGCCGCCTACATCGCGGCGTCCGTGCTGAGGTAGCGGACGCGGGCGCTGGCGAGAAGGGCGACGGGCCTCCCGGACCTAGGCGTCCCGGCGGCTCCCGACGTGGCGCTCCACGAGCGCCCTGACCTCCTCGAGCTCCTCCGGGGCGAGCTCGCGGCAATTCACGAGCACCAGCTTGTTGTCCCCGCGCCTGAGGTAGAGGTAGTCCCCCATGGTCCCCCACCCCTTGAAGGAGGGCCAGTAGCTCACGCCGTGACCGACCTGCGAGTCGACGGTCACGCCGTCCTCGTCGAAGGAGTAGCGGACCTCCCCCGAGCGGAAGGCGTCGTCGACGAGCGTCTCCGCGCGCCTGAGCACGAAGCGCTGAAACGCCCGCGCCCGCGCGCCGAGCACGATCGCCGCGGCCCCGAGGACGAGGTAGGCGACGCCGAGGACGTCCGACCCCGAGCCGAGCAGCAGCACCCCGATCGCGACGAGCAGCGCCCCCAGGACGACGAGGGCGGGCCCGCCGATGCGACGCCGGCGCACGTTGCCGGGACTCTCCAGCGCAACGTCGATCGCCACGGCTCGCCGCTCGTCGTTCAGGTCCATCTGATAGGAGACCATAGACACCCCCCGGCTCGGATGACCTTAGTATAGCCCGCGGGCCGTGAGCCGCCCTCTCGCCCAGGCACTTCTCGCCCAGGTGCTTCTCGCCGGATTATGCAAAGCTTACTTGTCACTTTTTGCAAAGCGTACTATGCTTATCTTGCAAAGCGCGCTTGTCATTTTGCAACCGACGACCGAGGAGGTGATGCCGTGCGAACGAGGATCAGGGAGCTGCGTCGGGAGCGGAGGCTCTCCCAGGCCGAGCTCGCCGACGCCGTGGGCACCACGCGCCAGACCATCACCTCCATCGAGGTGGGCAGGTACACGGCATCGCTGCCGCTCGCCCACAAGATAGCCCGGTACTTCGGGCTCACCATCGAGGAGGTCTTTGACTTTTCCGAGATAGACGAGGAGCTGTGATCAGCATGAGCAAGCTTGACACCCTGCGTCAAAACCCTGCCCCGTCCCACGGCGAGAAGAACCCCGAGCCCGCCGGCTCCCTCGACGCGCTGCGCGCGGAGGCCCAGCGTCGGCTGCGCCGCGAGACCGTCTCGACCGTCATGACCTGCGCGGTGATGGTGGCGCTCGTCATGCTCACCTTCACCGAGAGCCTGCCGGCCCTGCGCGGGAGCATGTTCTCCTCCAATTTCATCGGCGGCTTTCTGACCGGGGGCTTTGCCGTGGCGGCAACCCTCAGCGTCCGCCAGGTGATGAGCCTGCGCCGCGCGCTCGCCGACGACCGCGAGCTCCGGCGCTACTTCGCCCGCGAGAACGACGAGCTTACCGCCCACATGGAGCGCGAGATCGCACGGACCTTCGTGCGGGCCATCCCCCTGCTCGCCGTGGTGGCAATCTTCGTCGGCGCGCTCGTGAGCTTTGAGGCGATGGCCGCCGTGGCGGCCACGCTGGTGTTTCTTGCCACGGCGCTGCTTGTCGTCAAGCTCTCGTACCAGACGCGCTACCGCACGGGGGCCGAGGCCGAGTAGCGCGCCCCGCCCGCCGGCGCACAAATCCGGCATTGTGCGCAAGTCGCCGCGACGTCCGGAACCCTTCGACCGAGAAGCGCCGGCAGGAGGCCAAGGGGCCGCGCCGGCGGGTGAGTCGCCCGCCGGCGCGCAACGAAGCGTTGCTTGGACCGAGACCCCCGTGCGGCGATACTGGAGCCAGCAACCAAGTCGAAGGGAGGCCGACATGGCCATCAAGGACGTGCTGCCCCGCCTGCGCCGCGAGCGCGGGCTCACGCAGGAGGAGCTGGCGCGCAGGCTCTACATCACCCGGCAGGCGGTGAGTCGCTGGGAGCGCGGCGAGACCACGCCCGGGATCGACATGACCAAGCTCATCGCGCGCGAGCTGGGCGTCCCCGTGACCGAGCTGCTGGAGATGCCCGAGCACTACTGCCAGAGCTGCGGCATGATGTTCACCGGCCCCGACCAGCTCGGCCACGACGCGAACGGCGCCGAGAACCCCGACTTCTGCCGCTGGTGCTACGACGGCGGCGCCTACACCTACGAGACCACGATG
>CASFQX010000154.1 GCA_949296375.1 uncultured Olsenella sp. | reverse complement strand
GACGACACAGTGATGGGCAACATCCGACTGGGTCGGCGCGGCGCCACCGACGAGGAGGTGCTCGCCGCGGCACGCGCGGCAAACTGCGACGAGTTCGTGAGCCGCCTGCCGCAGGGCTACGACACGATGATCGGCGAGAACGGCGCGCGGCTCTCCGGCGGCGAGCGCCAGCGCATCTCCATCGCCCGCGCCCTGCTCAAGGACGCGCCGGTCGTGCTCCTGGACGAGGCTACCGCGAGCCTGGACGTGGAGAACGAGACGCAGGTCCAGGAGGCGCTCTCGCGCCTGCTCGCCGGCAAGACCGTCATCGTGATCGCCCACCGCATGCGCACCGTCATGAGCGCAGACAAGATCGTGGTGCTCGAGGACGGCCGCGTGGCCGAGCAGGGCTCTCCGGAAGAGCTGCTCGCCGCGGGCGGCCTCTTCGCCCGCATGGTCCGCCTGCAGACCCAAAGCGCAGACTGGACGCTGTGACAAAGTGTGACAAAGGGACAGTCCCTTTGTCACGTGGGATTGGAGGCGCCATGCCGTTGACGCTCGTACTTCTCGCCCTGGGACTCCTGGGCTCGATTCTCATGTTTGCCGGGGACATGCTGCTCTACTTCACGCCCGGCGCCTACGACATGGACGGCACGCTCAGGCCGTATATGCGCATCATGCGCGACGTGCCCGCCGGTCGCGTGCGGCTTGGAGGTGCGCTCGGGCCGGTCTCCGCGTTCTTCTATGTGCTCGGATTTGCGGGGCTTACGCTCACGGCGCGCGGCGAGATGGACTGGCTCGTCTGGCTGGCCGCGGCGCTGCTCGCCTTTGCGCTCATCTGCGGCGGCGCCTACCACGCCCAGTACGTCTATCTCTCCGTCATCGCCAAGGCAGGGCGAGAAGAACTGTACGATGAGGCCGCGGGCAACATCATGTTTGTCATGCGGTTTGCCACCGTTCCCATGTACCTGAGCTTTGTTGTGCTCGGCGTTGCCATAGTGCTGGGACAGACGGTCTTTCCCGCATGGTTTGTCGTCCTCACGCCGCTGGTCACGAGCTTTCTCGGCCTTGCGTGGATGCGCGTGCCGCAGCCGGCGCGCTGCGTCCTCTTTGGCGGGTGGAGCAACCTCGTCTTCACGATCATGTTCGCCGCGATGCTCGCGTTCATGGTCGTCTGATGACAAGTGGACGACGTCATCCATGCTACGATAGCAGACGCCCTATCTCCGCCCATGCGACAAGCTCCCCCATCCGCGTGGAGAGACACTCCGTACCACCATATACCACTGCCTGCCGCTTGGCATCGAGCTCCAGGCGCTCGCCGGCAATGCGGTTGAGCGTCTCGAAGTAGCGGCTGCGATATGTCGCGGAGGACTTGCACTCCACCGCTCGAGCGACATCTCTCCCCCGCTCAATGAGAAGGTCTATCTCCTGCTTGTGGTCGTCTCGCCAGAACGAGAGGCGCGGCGTCCTTTTGCGCGCATACAGGCGCTTCGATACTTCGGCAACGACCGCGCACTCGAAGAGCCGACCCGTTGCCTCATCCTCATACAGGTCGTCGGCGGATTCGAGCCCTATGAGATGCGCCGCCAACCCAGTGTCATGGAAATAGAGCTTAGGTGACTTCACGAGTCGCTTCGTGCGGTTTGAATAATACGGGCGCAGCAGAAACACGATGTGGCTCGCCTGGAGAATGGAGAGCCATTCGCGGGCCGTGGTGGGTGAGATGCCGCAGTCGGCAGCCAGCGAACTCACGTTAAGCAGCTCCCCGCACCGCAGCGCGCAGAGCTGCAGGAAGCTTTGGAAGCCGGCAAGGTTTCTCACGCCCAGCTCGGCACGGACATCGCGCTCGAGATACGTCTGCACGTAATCAGGAAAGAAGTCTCGCGGGTCGCGGACGGCATCGTACAGGCGCGGGTACCCGCCCCTGAACAACCACTCTTGTAGTGTCGACGGCAATTTGCCCGATGCGGCAAGCTCGAACTGAGAAAGCGGGAGGAGGGTGAACAGCGCGACCCTACCCGCAAGCGACTGGCTGACAGATTTCATGAGCAGGAAGTTCTGAGAGCCCGTGATGACAAACTGCCCGAGCTGTCCCGACTCGTCGACGACTCCCTGCAGATACGAGAAGAGCTCCGGAACACGCTGCGCCTCGTCAAAGATGACGTGCGACCCATGACGTCTGAGAAAGGTCACCGGATCATCCTCGAACGAACTCCGGACATCAGGATTCTCGAAGGATAGGTACTCATAATCGGGGAAGGAGCTCTTGGCAAGGGTGCTCTTACCGCTCTGCCTGGGACCGGTAATCGACACGATGGGATACTGCTCGGCGAGCTCGAGCAGCTTTGCCGTCATCTCACGCTCGATCATGTTGACCGCCTTCCTGGGGCGTTTACTTTATACTGGTCGATTATCGCATATTTTACTAGTCAATCACCGCAAGTTCCGGTAGCCCATTGGCGCAATTCGATGAATCTGCCCTGGCTGCCGCAACACGAATGGTGGAGATTCAGGGCGAGAGGTCGGCGGGCGTCTATGCGCGAGCGGTCCATGGCGGCTTCCTCTTCACGAGCAGCTACAGGACGACGCGGGTGAAGTCAGAAGCCATATGGCGCACGCGGTATAACAGCACTGTCTTGCGCTTCCCGTCCGCCCGATTGGCCCGCTAGTGACCCCGGCGCTTCCGCTTCGCCTTCTCCCGCCTCTGCTCGAAGCGCTGGCGCCTCTCCTCTTCTCGACGCTCCTTATTTCGAACGGCGGACTCTTGCGCCAGGGCCTCGCGCTGCTCGGCGAGCGCGACCTGGGCCTTCGTCGAGGGGCCGCGCTGCTTCAGCTCGCGGGCGGCCTGGCGCTGGCGGCGCTTCGGGTTTCTCGCCATCGCCCGTTCCTCACAGGCGACGGCGGGGCCGAGGGGAAGCCTCGCCCACTCCCTGAGCACGAAGTCGAGGACCTCCTCGCTCGAGGGCTCGGCGCCGAACACGACGCGGCACGAGCTCAGGGCGCCGTCCTCGACGTGCTCCACGATCCCCACCCAGAACTGGCCGTCGTAGCACACGGTAAGGGTGGAGGACACGGCTGTCTTCCGCATGGCGAATTCCTCCTTTATGTGAGAGCCACGCGGAGAAGGGACAACCAAGGAGGCAGGTTACTGACGGGCGGCGCCCGCACCCCGACTACCCGACGGGGTCGTGTTTTCATCTCCGATGCGCCGATTATATCGCTCCTCAGGCCCCCTTGTGCGCGACGGCGACGCAGGCGGTCTGGCCCACGCGGCGCCAGGACACGTCGCTGAACCAGGTGCCGAGGATGCGGCGCATCTCGGCCTCGGAGTAGATGCGGACGTCGCCCTCGCGAGAGTGCGGCATCCAAGCGTTCATGACCGCGCGGGCGAAGCGGAGGCGGGCGGGCATAGCACGGCTATCGACGATTCGCAGGCAATAGTGGGACATGGTGCCGCGAGTTCTCGATATAAAACAGGGGCAGAAGCGCTCGCGCACTCCCGCCCCGTAAAAACCTCAGAGGAGGTTTTGCTGTATGCGCTCAGCCTAGCAGACCGAGGCCGCGTGTCAAGCGCTCCGCGAAGGGCAAGGGCGGCGTACGGGTCGAGAAGGGCCGGCGCCAAAAGAGCCCAACGGCCGTTACGGCTTCGTTAGAAACGCGCCCCACCATGGATAGTGAACCCGAAGGTGCGGCGCGCGGGCACGGCGACTCGGCACGCGCGCCCGGAAGAGAAGGGACGAACCCATGGGCTACATGCTCGAGACGCGCGGGCTCACCAAGCGCTTCGGCCGCGGCGACCAGGCGCAGGACGCCGTGGCGGACGTGAGCCTCCACATCCGCGAGGGCGAGGTGTACGGCCTGCTCGGCCCCAACGGCGCCGGCAAGTCGACCACGCTCAAGATGATCTGCGGGATGCTGCGGCCGACGGCCGGCGAGATCCTCTTCGCCGGG
>CASFQX010000153.1 GCA_949296375.1 uncultured Olsenella sp. | reverse complement strand
CGCGGGGCGCGCGTCGCAGAAGATCAAGATGGCCGAGCTCTACGAGGGGCGCATCGGCGAGCGCGCGAGCGGCACGGTCACGGGCTGCGAGCGC
Source organism: uncultured Olsenella sp. (assembly GCA_949296375.1). GTDB lineage: Bacteria > Actinomycetota > Coriobacteriia > Coriobacteriales > Atopobiaceae > Thermophilibacter. The sequence continues at coordinate 12,821 of CASFQX010000153.1, read as the reverse complement.
TTTGGCCTCTTCGTGATGCTCGACGATACGTGCGCGGAGGGCTTGGTCCCCGTGCGCGCCCTTGGTTCCGAGTGGTTCTCCTACGACGAGGCGCGCATGACGCTCACGGGTGAGGAGTCCGGCGAGGCGTGGCGCCCCGGCAGCAGGGTGGTCGTGGAGGTGACGGGCGCAAACCCGGCGCGTGGCCAGATTGACCTCGCGCTCGTGAGGTAACGCACTTTCCGTCCGGGCGGTGACACGCCTGGGCGATAATGGGAAGACTAAGGGTTACGAGAAGAACGCGGCGCCCGTGGCGGCGCCGGCGAGGAGAGACATGGAACGCACGGAACTGACAGACGAGCTCGAGCGCGCGGAGGGCCTGCTCGTGCAGGGGGAGAGCGGCATGGCCGCCGAGCTTCTCGCCCACCTGGCGGACGACGCCGAGGCATACGTGGACGCCAACTGCCCCACCACGGACGAGCTGCAGTGGTTCTGCTTCCCCACGCTCTTTGACCGCCTGGCGTACCGGCGCGTGGAGAAGGACCCGCGCGAGCTGCGCGACGTTGGCGAGCCGGTCGACCGCCTCTACAACGACCTCGCGATCGCGCGCGTCCACGAGGAGGACTATGACGGCGCGGCGGCCGCGCTCAAGGCGGCAGTGCGCTGGAACCCCATGGACTGCGCCGCCCGCCTCAACCTCGCGGACCTCTGCCGAATGTCCGGGGACGTGAGCGAGTATCTGGCGCTCACGTACAGCGTCTTTGAGCGCGCGAGCGAGGCCGCGCACCTTGCCCGCGCCTTTGCCAACTTTGCCGGGTGGTTCCAGGCGCAGGAGAAGCCCCGCACCGCGGCGGCCGCCCTGCGCGCAGCGCGCAACCTCGACGTGCGCGACGGCTCCATCGTGGCCGTGATCGGCGAGGCGGCGGGTACCGACCACGATCCCGACCTCGTGACGGACGCCGAGGCCACCGAGCTTCTCGCCGCCGAGGGCCTGCCCGACGGGGCCAACGCCGACGTTGCCGTGTGCCTGCTCATGTGCGCCATGGACGCGGCGGCCGCGGGCGAGAAGGACGTGGCGGCCAATCTCACCCTTCGCGCGCGCGACCTGGTGGGCGAGCCCGCCGCCAAGGCCCTGCTCGAGCTCATCCGTGAAACGGACGAGGGGGTTGCCGATGGCGAAGAGTAAGATCGTGCGCCAGGCGGCGGCTGCCGCCAAGGCCAAGCAGGCAAGGTCCGGCAAGAAGACCATCGCAAAGAACCGCTCGGCTCACCACGAGTACTTCATCGACGAGACCTTTGAGGCGGGCATCGAGCTCACGGGCACCGAGGTCAAGAGCCTGCGCGAGCGCGCGTGCCAGATCACGGACGCCTTCTGCCTCATCCGAGGTCGCGAGGTATGGCTGCACGGCGTGCACATCCACCCGTACTCCAACGGTGGTGTGTGGAACGTGGACCCAGACCGCAAGCGGCGCCTGCTGCTGCACCGCCGCCAGATCGACTACCTGGACGCAAAGCTGCGCCAGAAGGGTCTGGCCCTTGTGCCGCTTGAGATCTACTTCGACGAGAACAACCACGTGAAGCTGGCCATCGGCCTCGCGCGCGGCAAGAAGCTCTACGACAAGCGTGACGACATGGCGCGCCGCGACACGGATCGCGAGATCGCCCGCGCCCTCAAGGAGCGCAGCCGGTAACGTTATGTGGAAAAGGGACAGTCCCTTTTCCACGTTGGAAGGAGAGGGGCATGGACGCAAGCGCACTGTTCAAGTTCTCTTCGGGGCTCTACGTGGTCTCGGCGGACCCCGGCGCGGGCGAGCGCGCGGCCGCCTGCCTCGTCAACACCGGCCTGCAGGTGACCTCCGCGCCGCTGCAGGTCTCGGTGACCGTGAACAAGGAGAACTTCACCTGCGGCGCCATCGAGTGCGCCGGGCACTTCTCGCTTGCCGTGGTGGACGAGTCCGCGGACATGCTCTTTGTGGGGCGCTTTGGCTTCCGCACCTCGGCGGACTTTGACAAGTACGACGGCATCGCGAGCGGCGTCGCCTCCACCGGCGACCCGTATCCCGCCGAGCACGTCTGCTCCTACGTTGCCTGCAACGTCGTGCAGACCGTCGACGTGGGCACGCACCTCACCTTTGTGGGCGAGGTCGTGGACGCGGGCAACCTCTCGGGCGTGCCTCCCATGACGTACGCGTACTATCACACAACCCTCAAAGGTAAGACGCCGCCGAAGGCTTCGTCCTACGTTGCGGGTATAAGTTAGGTCAGGGCGAGAGACGCCCGGGTCGGGGCGGCTACGCCCCTCAAATGCAGAGAGGAGACACGCATGGCCGAGGAGAAGAAGTACACGTTCCGCTGCACCGTCTGTGGCTGGGAGGTCACCGTCGACACCCCCGAGCTGCCCGAGGACTTTGTCTGTGAGGTCTGCGGCGTGGGCCCGGACATGTTCGAGCTCGTCGAGGAGTAGCGCGGACAGGTTGCGCAGCACGTTGCGGGGCGGCCCTTCTCGGAGGGCCGCTTCTGCGTTGCGGGAAGGCGATCTTCTCGGTGTCCGGCGTCCTTCTCGGCGGTCCTTACTCTCGCTGGGCCGGCATCCTTGCTGCCCCCGCGCTCTTCTCGGCAAATAACACGCAGAATCAAGCACAACTATCTATATCCGCAGGTATTTTTTTCGCGCAACGTCAATTCTGCGTGTTATTCGCACTCAAGGCGCGGGCGAGAAGGACCGTCCCCTCGCGAATTCCGCCGAGAAAAACGGGTAGAATACCCCCACGGCCGCGCGAGCGGCCCGTACGTTGACAGCCGCATGGTGGCGGTCCTTCTCGCCATGCCCTGTAACCGGGGGTGACTGGTTTCGACAGGGTGGGCCTGAGATGGGCAGCAGGTCGTGGTCTCCTCGCCACGTTAAACAGGGGTACCGTCAAATTGAATTGACGACAACAACTCTTACGAGCCTCTGGCTCTCGCTGCTTAATTAGATAGCGGCGCGTCAAACCGGGGATTGCTCCCGTTCCCGGGGCGACGTCATCTCAGGGAGATGCGCGCGCGGACGTAGCCGGTATGCCGCGCGCAAAGGCCGAACCGGCTGGGATGCCAAGCGCGGGTGACCGGGTGCGCGGCGTCCGAGATATAACCGGCCACTGAACCTGGAGACACCTGTCAGGGGTCTGCTTTGGACCGGAGTTCGATTCTCCGCACCTCCACCATGCACGCTTCGCGGCCGTTGGCCCTTCCCGGGCCTGCGGCCGCCGTCATTTTTTCGTTGGGAGGTTCCATGCTGGACGAGAAGAGCCGCGTTGCCGCACCCGCGCTCGTGCTGGAGGGCGGCGGCTTTAGGGGGATGTTCACGGCGGGCGTGCTCGACGTGCTGCAGGAGGCCGGCGTCTACGGCTTCTCCAGCATCTGGGGCGTCTCGGCCGGGGCGGTGAACGGGGCGAACTTCCGCTCGCGCCAGATCGGCCGCACCATGCGTGACATCCTCGCCTTCCGTGACGACAAGCGCTTCATGTCCCTGTGGTCGTTCGCAACGACCGGCAACATGGCCGGCGCGGATTTCATGTACGACGAGGTCCAGAACCGCCTTGACCCCTGTGACCTGGAGACCTTCAACGGCAGCGACGTGCCGTTCTACGCCGTGGTCTCGGATGTGACCTTTGGCGTGCCCGAGTACCTGCCGGTGCGGTGCTTCCCCGATGACGTGGACTGCGTGCGCGCCTCCGCCTCGCTTCCCATGGTGTCGCGCATGGTGGAGATCGGCGGGCGGCGCTACCTCGATGGTGGGACCACGGACTCCATCCCCTATGGCGTGGCGTTGGGCCTTTCCGGCGAGCGCGAGGTGGAGGGTCATGTTCCGGCGAGCCGTGCCCTCGTGGTGCTCACGCAGGACCGCGGATTTGTCCGCGAGCAGGCGGGCTCTTCTGAGCAGCTGGCGCTGCACTCGCACCGCTACGACGCCTACCCCTACTATCGGGAGGCGCTCTCCACGCGAGCGGAGCGCTACAACGCCCAGCGCGAGAGGCTGTGGGAGCTCGAGCGCGAGGGCACGTGCCTCGTGATTGCCCCCGAGGAGCCGGTTGCCGTGGGCGCCTCCACACGCGACGGCGAGACGCTGCTCTCGCTCTATGTTGCCGGGCAACGCCAGGCGCGCGAGCAGCTGGAGGAGATCGCGGAGTTCGTGGGTGCCTAGGGGGAGGGGCGGCGCTTGGCGCTTCTCGCTGTTTCTCGCTGTTGGAGGGTGCCGTCCGGAGGGCGCTGAGCGAAAGGGTGCTTAACGATGGCCGGCGTTGGAGAGTCGTCACCGCGACGCGCTTAATCTTCTTTGCGATTGGAGGGCGCGGCGCGATGAGCGCTTAAAGATTGGCGGCATCGGAGGGCAGAACGGGTCCGTATCCGTGACAACCCCCGAAAAACCCTCCAACCGCGACGATCTCTAAGCACGAAACGAGAAGAACCCTCCAGTCGCGCCGGTCCCTAAGCACATTCGAGCCACACCCTCCGCTCGCGGCGAAGACTAAGCGCGTGGCGAGAAGGACCAGGCCGCCTCGCGTCGCACGCGGAAGTTCTTTGATGGCGCGTCGAACAGCGACCTCTTCAGCGACTGGCATCATTTCCCGCGTACCAACTTGTATTTTTGGAACAGTACCTTTCCGCTGGTAGAAGGGTGTGTTTGACCGTTTGCGGGTTCGTTTGGGACGCTCACGGCTCTTCTCCGCGCATTTCAGGCCACTTCCTTGAAACTAGAGAATGGCTGAAAGTCTGTCTTGGCTCTATGTCGTTCGTCGGTAGGAGGCGGGCAACAACTGCTGGGACACGAGGAAAGGCGGCTTATATGAAGCATTCGCAAGGTAGGCACCGGTTCATGCCCCTGGAGGTGAGTTCTAGGGTTCGTCGCGTGACGGCGGGCGTTCTTACCGGCGCCCTCATGGTGACGGCACTTCCGGCGATTACGCCCGTTATGGCGTCCGCCGCGGCCGCCAACTTCAAGGGTTCGCTCTCGAGCGTTACGAGCGTTGAGCCGAGCGGCGACAACCAGGTGAACATCACCTTCGATGCGGGCGGCGAGACCATCCAGGGTCGCATGACGTTCCTCGAGGACGGCATCATCCACTACGTGGTTGACCCGACGGGCCAGTTCGCGGAGTACGCGACTCCCAACAGCTCCGCCCACACCGCACGCATTCAGGCCCAGCCTGACAGCTCCGACGTGTATGACACGCCGGCAGAGGTTTCGGTCAACACCGAGGGCGACGCGTTCACCATCACTGCCGACGGGACCACGGTCTCCCTCGACAAGGACACGGCCCTCATGACCATCTCCGATGGCGAGAACGTTGTCATGCAGGAGACTGCCCCGATTAAGTTCCAGGGCAACAAGACCGTTCAGACCCTCAGCGCCGACGAGGGCGAGAACTTCTTTGGCGGCGGCACCCAGAACGGCCGCTTCCTGCACACCGGCGACGTGATCTCCATCGCCAACACCAACAACTGGGTCGACGGCGGCGTTGCCTCCCCGAACCCGTTCTACTGGTCGAGCGACGGCTACGGCGTCCTGCGCAACACCTTCGCCCAGGGCTCCTACGACTTCGGCTCCACCACTGCCGGAACCGTTACGGCCACGCACAATGACAACAAGTATGACGCGTATATCTTCACGTCCGAGGCGGGGGACAACGCCTCCGTGGCGCAGGACCTTCTCACCGAGTACTTCACGGTGACGGGCGACCCGGTCCTGCTCCCCGAGTACGCGTTCTATCTTGGTCACCTCAACGCGTACAACCGCGACGGCTGGTCCGACACGCAGGAGGGCGGCGGCAAGGCCTGGACGATCAAGGGCTCCGAGTCCGCCAGCTCTGCGGGCACGACCACCTATGAGTACGGCATGGCCGACGGCTACGTGGTTCCTGAAGGCCACACCGCCGAGTCGCTTAACGGCAAGGACGAGGTTCTCACCGCCTCCGCTCAGAAGTACCTCGGCGAGACCCCGGACGAGTACTCCGCCCGTGCCGTCATCGACGAGTACGGTGAGTACGACATGCCGCTCGGCTGGTTCCTTCCCAACGACGGCTACGGCGCCGGCTACGGCCACAACGGCTATGAGGTGACCGGCGGCGTCTACGAGGACGGAACCAGCTCCGAGGAGCGCCTTGCCGCGGTTGCCGCCAACGTCCAGAACCTCGGCAAGTTCTCCGAGTACGCCAACGCTCACGGCGTCGAGACCGGCCTCTGGACCCAGTCCAACCTCACGCCCGATTCCAACAACGGCACGAAGTGGCAGAAGCTCCGCGACTTCCAAGCCGAGGTTACGACCGGCGGCGTCGCCGCCCTCAAGACCGACGTGGCATGGGTCGGCTCCGGCTACTCCTTTGGCCTCAACGGCATCAAGCAGGCCTACGACATCGTGACCACTTCCGTGAGCAAGCGCCCGAACATCGTCTCCCTTGACGGCTGGGCGGGCACGCAGCGCTTTGCCGGCATCTGGACCGGCGACCAGACCGGCGGCCAGTGGGAGTACATCCGCTTCCACATTCCTACCTACATCGGCCAGAGCCTCTCGGGCAACCCCAACATCGGCTCGGACATGGACGGCATCTTCGGCGGCAGCGCGCTTATCGCCACGCGCGACTACCAGTGGAAGACCTTCACCCCGCTCATGCTCGACATGGACGGGTGGGGAACCTACGCCAAGGCGCCGTACACCCACGGTGATCCCTACACCGGAATCAGCCGTATGTACCTCAAGCTGAAGGCTCAGCTCATGCCCTACATCTACACGAGCGCCGCTTCCGCGGCCAACGTCGATGGCTGGACGGGCAACGACGACAACGGCCTTCCGATGATTCGCGCCACGCTCCTCGAGGACGACTCCGCTTACGCGGCCTCCGAGGCGACCCAGTATCAGTACATGTTCGGCGGCGACTTCCTCGTGGCTCCCATCTACCAGGACACCCAGGCCGACGACATGGGCAACGACGTCCGCAACAACATCTACCTCCCGGGCGATGAGGACACCATCTGGATCGACTACTGGAGCGGCGAGCAGTATCGCGGCGGCCAGGTCATCAACGGCTACGATGCTCCGCTCTGGAAGCTTCCGCTCTTCGTGAAGGCCAACGCCATCGTTCCGATGTACGAGGAGAACAACAACCCGAAGGCCGCCACCGAGACCAACCCCGACGGTCTCGACAAGACGCAGCGCGTCGTGGACTTCTATCCCGTCGACGGCGAGAACAGTTACGTCTCCTATGAGGACGACGGCATCTCCATCACCAACGAGACCGTCGAGGACGAGTCCTACGGCGTCATCGACAACATCTCCTACAACGGTCACGTGGAGACGAAGTTCACCTCCAAGGTTGACGGCACCACCGCCACGCTCACGGCCGAGCCCTCTACGGGCGACTATGACGGCTACGACTTCAGCCGCTCCACCACCTTCAAGGTGAGCGTGTCCGCCAAGCCGGAGAGCATCGTCGCCAGCAACGGCCAGACCGAGCTCGAGGTGACCGAGGTCGAGGACAAGGCGGCCTTCGACGCTGCCACGCCCGAGGCCGGCAAGGCCATCTACCTCTACGACGAGTCCCCCGTCCTCGAGACCTATGCTCCCGAGGAGGAAGAAGAGTTCGCCGAGATGGTGGCTGACGTCCACAACTCGCCCAAGGTCTACGTGAAGTTTGCCGAGACCGACGTTCAGACCGACGCGCAGACGCTCGTCATCAACGGCTTTGCCAACGAGGGCGACCTCGGGGCCAACACCCTCAACCCCAACCTCGGCGTTCCCCAGAACGTCAGGGCTCCGGAGGAGACCATCACCCCCACGAGCATTCAGGTCGAGTGGGACGCCGTCGATGGTGCCACCTCCTACGAGATCAAGGTTGACGGCACCCTCAACTCCGTGGGCAACGCGACCAGCTACGTTCACTCTGACCTCGCCTACAACAGCACTCACACCTATCAGGTGCGCGCGCGCAACGCCGAGGGCTATTCCGACTGGAGCGAGCCGATCGAGTTCACCTCCGCGCTCGACCCGTGGCGCAACACGCCCGTCCCCGTCAGCGTTGACTGGACCGGCAACATCTGGGGCAACCACAACGCCGGTCTCGCCTTCGACCACGTCATCCAGACCGGTGACGGCGGCTTCCACTCCAACAATGGCGGCCTCAACGAGCTCATGACCATCGACTACGGCATGGTCTACCAGTTCGAGGACTTCGACTACTATCAGCGTGACGACGCCGGCAACGGTACCGTCACCCAGATGAAGATCGAGTGGAGCCTCGATGGCAACACCTGGGAGGAGACGACGGTCAACTTCGAGGCCAACGGCAAGATGCAGACTGTCGACTTCCTCGCGCTCAACGACGGTCAGCCGATCGTTGCCCGCTACATCCGCCTGACCGCGCTCGAGTCCGTGGGCACGTTCTTCTCCGCGGCGGAGCTCGCGTTCAACATCGTTGATGGCACCGAGGGCTTTGAGCTCGGCAGCACCGTCTCGCCTGGCACCGTTGGCGAGGAGGACTACGGCAACCTCAACAACTACAAGGGCGTCGAGAACCACGGCACCACCGCCGACACCTTTGAGAGCCAGATCGTCAAGGGCTACGGAGACATCAACGGCAACGGCGCCTACGACGTCTACGACTACGCTTACACGATGTTCAAGCTCGACGGCGGCACCAAGCAGGAGGGCGACGTCTCCGGCAGCATCGCGCTGATTCCAAGCGCCAACTCCGTCAAGCAGGGCGACGTGATTACCGTTGACCTGTACGCCTCCGGCGCGACCAACGTCAACGCCTACGGCTCGCTGGTGCACTTCAACTCGTCTGACTTCGAGTTCGTCGAGAACAGCATCACGCAGAACGCCTACACCGGCACCATGGAGAACCTGTCCATCAGCAGGGACTTCGGTGACGGCATCACGTCGGTGAACCTCGCGTTTGCCAACCGCGGCGACAAGGACCTCTACAGCGGCACCGACGTGCTCGCGAGCTTCCAGCTCCGCGCGCTGAAGGATGTCGACAACGTTGCCCTCGAGTCCACTTCGTGGCTCATCGGCCCGGCGTACGACACCGTCGAGGTCGTCGACGATGGCTCTGGCGTCGTGTTCCCGGACGTCCCACAGGTCGAGTCCGCCGAGTACGGTCAGAATGCGTTCAACATCTCCATGACGAACGACGTGCTGACCACCGATGACGGCACCAACGTCGGGAAGCTCATCCAGCAGAGCAGCTACGACGGTCTCTTCAATGGTACCGATGGCATCGAGTTCGAGTTCAAGTGGGACATCGATGGCAACCACGATGCCGAGACCGGCGAGCTCCCGAGCTACGTCAAGCTCCCGACAACGATGACGTTTGAGTTCAAGCAGGCTTCCACGCTTGACGACGTTGAGATTCGCAACCGCGAGAGCGGCAATGGCTGCATCACGTCGCTCGAGGCGAAGATCTACTTTGAGGGCGGCACGACCCAGGACTTCTCCTTTGACTCGCAGCAGGCCGTCTACGACCTTGAGGTCAGCGAGGACAACGCCGGCAAGCTGGTCACCAAGGTCGAGGTCACTCCGCTGACGAGCACTGGCACGGCTACGGGCACCACCCCCGACAACCGCATGCTGTCCCTGCGCGAGATCAACTTCAACTACACGACCTCTGAGGTCACTGTTGACAGTATCGAGCTGGGCGAGAACGAGACCGCGCTCTACGTAGGCGAGCTGGCGCGCGTTGACGCCAAGGCTGTCACTGCCGACGACGTCTACCCGTACGTGAACGTCAGCAGCTCCGATCCCTCTGTCGCAAGCGTGACCTCCGTCGCTGACGCCGACGGAAACATCGTTTGGTACGTGCGCGGCAACAAGGCCGGTAAAGCCACCATCACGGTTGCGTCCGCGCTTGACGTGACGAAGACGGCGACCTACGAGGTGACGGTCCTCGAGGGCGTGGACACCTCCGCGCTCACCGCCGCCCTCCAGGCCGCCGGCAAGTACTCCTCCTCCGCGTACACCGAGGACAGCTACGCCAAGCTTGACGCTGCGGTCAAGGCAGCCCAGGAGCTCCTTGAGACCGAGGGCTACACCGCCAACGATGTCGCCGAGGCCGTCACGGCCATCGAGGACGCCATTGAGGGCCTTGCGATGCGTCCGGTCGACGAGGGCACGCTCATCAACACGAGCGCCGACTCTGGCGTCACCTTCGTTTCCGCCTCCAGCGAGGCCACCTACGAGGACTCTGACGGCTCCAAGGCGCTCGACTACAACAACGAGACCCACTGGCACAGCGACTGGGCTTACGAGCCTGGCGTCCCGCAGTGGATCATCTTCGACCTAGGCGCGGTCTATGACCTCACCGACGTGACGATCCTGCCGCGCCAGACCGGCAACCGCAACGGCAACATCTTCGAGGCCGAGATCGTGGTCGCCGCAAGCTCCGCTGACCTCGGGGCCTATGCGGAGAACGGCTACGTTGCTCCCGAGGGCAACACCGCTGTGAGCCTTGGCGCGTTCGAGTTCGACAATGACGGCATCCACCTGACCGATCGCTCCGCGTATCAGCAGATGGCCTTTGCCGCAACCTCGACTCAGTACGTGATGATCAAGGTCAACCACTGTGGTGGCGACTCCCTTGACGGCGCTGACAGCTTCTGCAGCATCGCCGAGGCTCGCTTCTACGGCACCAAGACCGGTGGCACCACGCCGACCGTTGACAAGACCGTTCTCCAGGAGCTCGTCAACACCATCACCGCAGAGGACCTCAAGGCTGAGGACTACACCGAGGCCACGTGGACTCCGTTCGCAAACGCCCTTGCCGACGCTCAGCGTCTGCTTGACGACGCCGATGCGACGCAGACCGAGGTCGATCAGGCCAAGACAGCCCTCGAGACCGCCTACAACGGTCTCGAGAAGACCGAGATTCCGCCGGTGGAGACGCCTGACAAGAGCGAGCTTGAGGCTCTCGTCAACAAGGTGAAGGACACCGACACCTCCGCCTACACCGAGGAGACGGCCACTCGCTTCGAGAACGCCCTCGCTGGCGCTCAGACCATCCTCGACAAGGAGGATGCGACCCAGGAGGAGATCAAAGCCGCCTGGAACGAGCTCAAGGAGGCCTTCGACGGCCTTGCCAAGCCTGTCGTCGACAAGTCCGCGCTTGAGGTCTATGTCGCGCAGGTTAAGGACACCGACGTTGATGCCTACACCGACGAGACCGCCGCTGCGTTCAGCTCGGCCCTCAAGGCCGCCCAGAGCGTCCTTGATAAGGACGACGCAACGCAGGACGAGGTCGATGGCGCGCTGGACAAGCTCAAGACCGCCTTCGAGGCGCTTGAGGAGAAGGGCGAGCCCGAGCCGCCTGTCGTCAACTTCGACGACCTCAACGCTGCCATCGACGCCACTGGCATCCTGAACGAGGATGACTACACGGCCGAGTCCTGGTCCAACTTCCAGTCTGCGCTCGACGCCGCCAAGGATGTTGCGGCCAACAAGGACGCCACGCAGGAGCAGGTCGACGAGGCCCTTGCCAACCTCAAGACCGCCCAGGAGGCGCTTGACCCGAAGTCCGACACGCCTGTCGTCAACAAGTTCCCGCTTGCCGAGGCCATCGCCAAGGCGGAGTCGATCGACACGACCGGCAAGACCGAGGAGTCTGTGGCTGCCCTCAACGACGCGATCAAGGCCGCGCAGGCCGTCGTGGATGACGAGAACGCCACGCAGGAGCAGGTTGACGAGGCTCTTGCCAAGCTCCAGGCCGCCCTCGAGGGTCTTGAGGACGTCGCCGAGAAGCCTGGCGGAGACGACCAGAAGCCTGGCGGAGACGATCAGAAGCCTGGTGGTGACACCACCAAGCCCGGCGACGACGGCCAGCAGGGCGGCGGCCTTGCCCAGACGAGCGACCCGACGTCCTTCGTCGCGGTTCTCGCCACGGCACTTGCCGGCGCCGGCGCGCTCGCTATCTCCCGCAAGCGTCGCTAGTTCCACCTCCGGCCTAGCCGGAACATAGCTCAATGAGGGGGCGGCCCGATTCCTCGGGTCGCCCCTTTCGCGTGCCGACACCCCATCGTTGCTCTCAACATTTGAACACCCTGTGAGCACAAATTTCACCTAGCCTGACCAGCGGACCTGCGCTATACTCTTAAGGCTTTTCCACAGAGCCCCGTAATCTCTGACAAAAAGCAACGGCGGTTTGTCCAGAAGCCGTCATCCACGCAGGTACGTAGGAGGAGTCAAGTGAAGAAGTCGACTCAGTTCGCCAAGGCTGGCGAAGTCGAGCGCAAGTGGGTGCTCATCGACGCCGACGGCGCTACGCTCGGCCGTCTGGCCACCACCGCCGCCATGATTCTTCGTGGCAAGAACAAGCCGCAGTACACCCCCAACGCCGACACCGGTGACTTCGTCGTCGTCATCAACGCCGACAAGGTCGTCCTCACGGGCGTCAAGGCCGATCACAAGCAGTACTGGCGCTACTCCGGCTATCTCGGCGGCCTCAAGCTCGAGAGCTTCCGCGAGGCCATGGAGAAGCACCCCGAGCGTGTTGTTGAGCACGCCATCAAGGGCATGCTCCCCAAGACCACCCTCGGCCGCAAGCAGGGCACCAAGCTCAAGGTCTACGCCGGCCCCGAGCACCCGCACACGGCCCAGAACCCCGTCAAGATTGATTGGAGGGCCTAACGATGGCTGAGAACACCGTTGTCTACACCGGCACCGGCCGCCGCAAGGAGGCCGTCGCCCGCGTCCGTCTGGTTCCCGGCACCGGCAAGGTCGTCGTGAACGGTCGCGAGGCCATCCAGTACTTTGGCCGTCAGCAGCTCGTTGACAACGCGCTCGCCCCGCTGCGTCTCACCGAGACCGCCGAGCGCTT
>CASFQX010000152.1 GCA_949296375.1 uncultured Olsenella sp. | reverse complement strand
TTCTTCGTGGGCGACGGCATGGGCACCGGCGGCCCGTGGTCCGGCATGGAGGTCAACGAGGCCAACCCCAAGATCATCGAGTGGCTGCGCGAGCGCGGCACGCTGATCCTGCACGAGGACATCAACCACAGCTACCCGCACTGCTGGCGCTGCAAGGAGCCCGTCATCTTCCGTGCCACGAGCCAGTGGTTCGTCTCCATGGACAAGCCCCTGCGCGGCGGCAAGAGCCTCCGCGAGCAGGCGCTCGAGGAGCTCTCCAAGGTGCAGTTCTACCCCGGCCACGCCATCAAGCGCATCGGCTCGATGGTTGAGGGCCGCCCGGACTGGTGCATCAGCCGCCAGCGCAACTGGGGCGTTCCCATCCCGGCCTTCACCTGCCAGGACTGCGGCGAGACCGTCATGAACGACGACACGCTCGACGCCGTGATCAAGCTCTTCCGCGAGAAGGGCTCCGACGCCTGGTTCACCGACGACCCCGCGAGCTATCTCGGCGACGCCTGCGTCTGCCCCAAGTGCGGCGGGCACCACCTCAAGGCCAACAAGGACATCCTCGACGTGTGGTGGGACTCCGGTGTCTCCCACACCGCCGTCTGCCGCCACCGCGACAACCTCACGTTCCCGGCCGACATGTACCTCGAGGGCTCCGACCAGCACCGCGGCTGGTTCATGAGCTCGCTCATGACCTCCGTGGGCGCCTACGGCGTGGCGCCGTACAAGTCCGTGGTCTCCCAGGGCTTTACGCTCGACGGCCAGGGCCGCAAGATGTCCAAGTCGCTCGGCAACGTGATCGACCCCAACAAGGAGTGCGACACCCGCGGCGCCGACATCCTGCGCCTGTGGGTCACCTCGGTCGACACCTCAAACGACATCCCCTGCGACGCGACGATCCTCGACCACGTGGGCGAGGCGTATCGCCGCTTCCGTAACACCCTGCGCTTCCTGCTGGGAGAGATCGAGGGCCAGTTTGACCCGTCGACCGACGGTGTGCCGTACGACGAGCTCCTCCCGTACGACAAGCTCGCGCTCGCGCGCCTCTGCCAGGTCCACGACCAGGTGAGCGCCGCCTACGAGTCCTACCGCTTCAACGTGGTCTACCGCACCCTCTACGACTACGTGATCGGCGACCTCTCCAACGGCTACCTCAATGCCACCAAGGACCGCGTCTACTGTGGCGAGAAGAACGGCTTCGAGCGTCGCTCCGCGCTCACCGTCTGGGCACAGATCCTCTCCATGCTGGTGCACGACCTCCAGCCCATTCTCGTCTACACCACCGACGAGGTCATGGCCTACCTGCCCGCGTCGCTGCGCGACGGCCAGGAGTACGCGGCCCTTCTCGACTGGTACCAGGCTCCCTGGACCGCCGAGGAGTACGAGCCCTGCCTCGCCGCCTACGACGCCGTGGTCGAGGCACGTGCTGCCTTCACCAAGGCCTACGAGACCGCGATCGCTGACGGCACGCTTGCAGAGAAGACCACGCAGGCCGCCCGCGCCACGCTTGTCGCGCCCGCGGAGCTCCACGCACTTCTCGCCAGCGAGCTGGGCTGTGACCTTGCGGAGCCGTTCGTCTGCTCCGAGGTGGAGCTTGCCCAGGGTGAGGACCTCTCCTGCTCCGTGGAGCCCGCGCACGGCGAGAAGTGCCCTCGCTGCTGGAACTTCCGCGAGCTCGGCGAGGACGGCCTCTGCGAGCGCTGCCACGACGTGGTGGCCGCGCTCGAGGAGTAGGGCTTGTCTGCGGCCGACTCCACGAAATCCGTCCGCGTGCGGCGGCTGGCGCTCTTCGCGCTGGTCGCCGCCGTGGTCGTGGCGCTCGACCAAGTGAGCAAGGCCGCGGTTCGCGCTGCGCTCGTCCCGGGCGAGGCCGTCACGCTGATTCCGGGCGTGATGGACCTCTCGCTCATCTATAACACCGGCGCCGCGTTCTCACTGGGGGAGGGCGCCGGGATGCTCTTCGTGGCCATTGCGGCAGCCATGTGCGTCGGCGGCGTCTACGTTGCCTGGAGGCGCGTCGACGTTCCGCTGTCGCTGCTGCTCACGGTGGCCGCGGTCGTCGGCGGCGGCATCGGCAACGCGATCGACCGCGTGGCCCTTGGTGCCGTCACGGACTTCTTCAAGACCACGTTCATGAACTTCGCGATCTTCAACGTGGCCGACATCTTCGTGACCTGCGGTGTTCCGATTGCCCTCATCCTATGGTGGCGCTGGGACGTGGCTCGCGAGCGCGCCGAGGCGGGAAGGTAGGCCTACTGTGCACCCGTCCTTCTCGATTAACACGCAGAATTACCTTCAACAACATATATCCGCAGGAAAGTTTTTTGAAAAAGGTCGATTCTGCGTGTTATTTCCGATGAGTGCCTCCGGAGGGGGTGTCAGCCTATGCCAAGTCGCATCGTAAACCTGCTCGTGGGGCCCGAGTCCGACGGCATGCGGCTCGACGCTTTTCTCGCCTCCACGCCGGACATGCCCTCGCGTTCGGCGTGTGCTCGCCTCATCGAGGACGGAGCCGTCACGATCAACGAGACCGCGGCCACATCAAAATCCGAGAAGGTCCTGCTCGGCGACCGGGTCCGCGCGCTCGTGGATGAGCCTGAGGCCGTTTCCGGGCCCCTTGCCCCCAACCCCTACATCCCACTCGACATCCGCTTTGAGGACGGGCACCTCATCGTTCTCTCCAAGCAGGCCGGCCTCGTCTGTCACCCCAGCCCCGGTCACGTGGACGACACGCTCGCCAACGCGCTCGTCGCTCACTGTGGATATGCTCACCTTGGCATGCTCCAGGGTGAGGAGCGCCCTGGCATCGTCCACCGCCTTGACATGGACACGACGGGTCTCATGGTGGCCGCCAAGGACGACGCCACCCAGAAGGCGCTCCAGGATCTCATCCGCCTGCGCGTGCTCGACCGCCGCTACATCGCACTCGTTCACGGTCCCATCGCACACGACGAGGGGACCATCGAGACGGGCATCGCGCGCTCGACGCGCGACCGTGTTCGCATGGCCGTCTCCGACGCCCCCGGGGCACGGGAGGCCATCACCACCTTCCGCGTGCTCGAGCGCTACGAGGCGGGCAGACGCGACGAGGGCTACACGCTCGTCGAGTGCCACCTCTATACCGGTCGCACCCACCAGATCCGCGTTCACATGCGCCACGTGGGCCATCCGCTCGTGGGCGACCCCCTCTACGGTCGCGGTGACGAGCGCATCAACTTTGGCCTTTCTCGCCAGTTCCTCCACTCGTGGCGCATCAGCTTCGAGCACCCCGTAACGGGAGAGACGGTGAAGCTCGCGGACACCCTGCCGAACGACCTGCTCGATGTACTAGAATCACTCGACGAAAGGTCCATGGGCCGTACGCAGGCAGGGGAGACGATCTGCCCGCGCCTTAGGCCCTGAGACGCAAAACGCAGCGCGAGGGGTAGTCGATGGAGTTCAATCGCTTCAGTCTCACTCCCATTGTCATATTCAACCTGGTCATCGGCATTCTCTTTACGGTTGCCTATCTCTACCAGGCGTTCTATACGATCAGGGTGCTCATCCAGGGTACCGTGAAGCTACCCGAGGCCAAGAAGAACCACCGCTATGCCTTCGTCATCGCTGCGCACAACGAGGAGATGGTCATCGGCAACCTCGTGCGCTCGATCTTTGCCCAACGCTATCCGCGCGAGCTCATGGACGTCTTCGTCGTCTGCGACGCCTGCACGGACAACACCCACCGCGTGGCCGAGGAGGCCGGCGCCGTGGTTTGGGACAGAAACGACCTCGCCCGCCGCGGCAAGAGCTGGGCACTCGACTACGCCTTCGACCGCATCCTCAACGAGTACGGAGACACCTACGAGGCGTTCGTCATCTTCGATGCGGACAACCTCGTCTCGCCTGAATTCATCTCGATCATGAACCAGGCCTTTGACGCTGGCTACCTCGCCTGCACGGGGTATCGCAACTCCAAGAACTTCGACTCGAGCTGGATCAGCGCCGCTTACGCCCTCTGGTTCATGCGCGAGGCGAAGTTCCTCAACAACGCCCGCATGATGTCCGGTACGAGCTGCGCGATCTCCGGCTCGGGCTGGCTCGTCTCCCAGAAGATCATCCGCGGCATGCATGGCTGGGGCTTCCACTCGCTCACCGAGGACATCCAGTTCTCCACCTTCTGCAGCGCAAACAACGTGCAGATCGGCTATGCCCCTGCGGAGTTCTTCGACGAGCAGCCCGTCACGTTCAAGGCTTCCTGGGTTCAGCGCCTGCGCTGGAGCAAGGGCATGTACGAGGTGTTCTTCTCGTATGCGCGCGACCTCGTGAAGGGCATCTCACACGGTCGCTTCTCCAGCTATGACCTTCTCATCACCGTGGCGCCCGGAAACATCCTCACGCTTCTCTCCGTCTCGGTGAACCTGAGCTATCTCGCCATCGGCTCGCTCAGCCACGGCTTCATCGCCACGCAGGCGGAGCTCAACATGTGCGTGGGGTCTCTTGTGATGACGATCGTCTCCATGTACATGTCCTTCTTCGTGATGGGCGTGATCGCCACGATCACGGAGCGAAAGCACATCCACGCAAAGAAGAAGTGGCGCGTCTTCACGAACCTCTTTACCTTCCCGATCTTTGAGCTCTCCTACATCCCCATCAACGTCGTCGCGCTCTTCAAGAAGGTCGAGTGGGTCCCCACCCGTCACGACATCGCCGTGAACGTGAGCGACATCGTGGGGGACAACTCGTAATACACGTGCCTGAAGCGCGGGGCGCGTTGGCGAGAAGGTCGCTCCCGGAGGACGGGCATGCCGTTCGCCCGGGGCGAGAAGACCGCGCGTCTAGCTTTGCTTTCTCGGTGGGCGGCGTGCATTTTCCCCTGAACGGATGCTACAATGCCTAAAACGCGGCCCGGATGGGCCTACGCAAAAGGGCAGATGAGAGGAGCCACCGCATGGCAACGTTCTTCGAGGGGGAGTCCCACACCTTTTCCGAGTACCTTCTCGTTCCCGGATACTCCTCGGCGGAGAACATTCCCGCCAACGTGTCCCTCAAGACCCCGCTCGTGAAGTTCCGCCGCGGCGAGGAGCCCGCGCTCAGCCTCAACATCCCGATGGTCTCGGCCATCATGCAGTCCGTTTCCGGCGTCGACATGGGCGTTGCGCTCGCCATCGAGGGCGGCCTCGCCTTCATCTACGGCAATCAGACGCCCGAGCAGGAGGCGGCCATGGTCAAGGCCGTCAAGGACCACAAGGCCGGCTTCGTGGAGTCCGACTCCACCCTCACGCCGGACATGACGATGGAGCAGGTCATGGAGCTCAAGGCCCGCACCGGCCACTCCACCATGCCCGTCACCGACGACGGCTCCTCCCGCGGCAAGCTCCTCGGCATTGTGACCAGCCGCGACTATCGTCCTACGCGCGACGACCACCAGAAGAAGGTCTGCGAGTTCATGACGCCGCGCGAGCGCCTCATCGTTGGCGACAAGGACATCACGCTCAAGAAGGCCAACGACGTCATCTGGGAGAACAAGCTCAACGCCCTGCCCGTCGTGGACGAGAACGACCACCTCATGGGCATCGTCTTCCGCAAGGACTATGACCAGCACAAGTCCAACCCCAACGAGCTGCTCGACGCCAATAAGCGGTACATGGTGGGCGCGGGCATCAACACGCGCGACTACGCCGAGCGCGTGCCGCTGCTCGTGGAGGCCGGCGCCGACGTGCTGTGCATCGACTCCTCCGAGGGCTTTTCCGAGTGGCAGAAGCGCACGATCGAGTGGGTCCGCGCCAACTACGGTGACACCGTCAAGATCGGCGCTGGCAACGTCGTCGACGGCGACGGCTTCCGCTTCCTCGCCGAGTGCGGCGCCGACTTCATCAAGGTGGGCATCGGCGGCGGCTCGATCTGCATCACGCGTGAGACCAAGGGCATCGGTCGCGGCCAGGCCTCCGCGGTCATCGACGTCTGCCGCGCCCGCGACGAGTACTTCGAGGAGACCGGCGTCTACGTGCCCGTCTGCTCCGACGGCGGCATCGTCTACGACTACCACATGACGCTCGCCTTGGCCATGGGTGCCGACTTCATGATGCTCGGCCGTTACTTCGCCCGCTTCGACGAGAGCCCGACCGAGCGCGTGAACGTCAACGGCCAGTACATGAAGGAGTACTGGGGCGAGGGCTCCGCGCGTGCCCGCAACTGGCAGCGCTACGACCAGGGTGGTGCCTCCAAGCTTGGCTTTGTTGAGGGCGTCGACTCCTACGTGCCCTACGCCGGCTCGCTCAAGGAGGGCGTGGGCCAGACGATCTACAAGATCAAGTCCACGATGTGCAACTGCGGTGCCAAGACCATCAAG
>CASFQX010000151.1 GCA_949296375.1 uncultured Olsenella sp. | reverse complement strand
GGCCGTACTGGCAATAAGCGTTGCCTACGCGCTGCACAAGACGCACGCGATGAACCTCGTGGAGGCCCTGCGCGCGGACGCGCTGTAGCGGTCTGCGATTCCTTCCCCGGCCCCGGCTCGCCGCGACTCGCGAGCCGGGGCGTTTGCGCCGGTCTCGTCAGCTTATCGGTGACGGCGCTTAGATCTTCTCGCCATTGGAGGGCTGTAGTGGCTGAGCGCTTAGGGAATCGTCACATTGGAGGGATGAGACCGCGGAGCGCTTAGCATTTGTCGCCATTGGAGAGTCATCCGAAGTTCTCGCTTAATCATTGGCGCGATCGGAGGCCAAGGACACCCTTCCGGCGAGAAGAACCCTCCGATTGTGGCATTTCCTAAGCGAGACGAGGCGCGGGCCCTCCAATCGCGGCAAACCGTAAGCGCCCCAACCCCGCAGCCCTCCAATCGCGCCAAACCCTAAGCCACAACCGCCGCGCGGCCCAGAATCGCCGCCGGGACCTCCGCCAGGCCGCCGAGCACCGCCGCGCACGCATCGGCGACGTCGGGCGTGGCCTCGGCCCACTCCGGCACCAAAAACGTGGCCATGCCCGCGGCGAGCGCGGCACGCGCGCCGTTCATCGAGTCCTCAACGGCGGCGCACACCTCGGGCGCCACGCCCAGACGACGCGCGGCCTCAAAGTAGATGTCTGGCGCGGGCTTGGAATTCTCGATCTCGTCTCCAAAGGTCATCGTGGAGAAGAATGGCGCCATGCCAAAGCGCTCCATCTCCTTCAGGGCGTGCTCGCGCGCCGTGGTGGTGGCGAGAGCAAGCGTCATGCCCGCGTCCGCCAGCGCGCTCAGCGCCTCAAGCGCGCCCTCGCGTGGCACGAGGATCTCGTCCTCGAGCGCAAAGAAGAGGTCGCGCTGGTGAGCGAAGAGGCGGTCGGTGAGCCCCTCGTCGCCAAACAGGTCGTTGATCATCGCCCGGGCGTTGGGGATGCTGCAGCCCACGAAGGCGTTCCAGATGCGCTCCGGCACGTCCAGACCCAAGTCCGCCGCGGCGCGGCGCCACGCGGTCTGGCTCACCCGCTCCGTGTCGATGAGGGTCCCATCCATGTCAAAGATCACTGCCTGGGGGGTGGGCATCGCGCATCCTCTCTTCTCGTAACCCAAATCCGAGGCGGCATTCTATACGAAGGGCGGCCCGCCATGGGGCCGACCCGCAACAAATCGCGATAAGAACTCCATCCCAAGGGCCGCGCGGAGAGAAGAGCCGTACGCCGAGAAGGGCCGCGCCGAGAAGGGCCACGCCGAGAAGAACCTCTCGCCGTCAGCGGCGCCGCAAAAGACGCCCCCTACCGCTGCGGCCTCACCGGCGGCACGGCGGTGTCGCGCGCGGCGGACTGCGCGGCCACCATCTGCTCGAACATGCCCGCGGTCTGCGTGAAGTCGCTCGGCAGCACCACTGTGGACGCCTTGCCCGTCTTGGCAAACTCGCTCATCATCTCGGTCCACTGCGTGAACATGAAGAGCTGGTTGGCCTCGTCTGAGCTCACGCCGGTCTCCTGGATCGTCTCAAGCGACTCGCGGATGCCACTCGCGATGGCCTTGCGCTGGTTGGCAATGCCCTCGCCTGCCTTCTCCATGGCCTCGGCCTCCGCCACGGCCTCGGTCACGCGACGGATGCGGTCGGCCTCGGCCAGGTCCTGAGCGGCTGCCTTGGTACGCTGGGCGGCGTTGATCTGGTTCATCGAGTCCTCGACCTCCGCCGGAAGCGCGATCTTGGTAATGAGCGTCGAGACGAGCGTGAAGCCGTAGGCTGCCATCTGCCCGGAAACGGTGGCGTTCACGTCCTTGGCGATGTCGTCCTTCTTTGCAAAGACCTCGTCAAGCGTGTAGACCGGGATCGAGGAGCGCAGGGCGTCGGTGATGAAGTCGCGCATCTGCGCCACGGGCTGCTGGAGCATGTAATAGCTCTTGTAGACGCCGGACTGCTGCGGCATGGAGCCGGTCTCGTAGCTCACGTGGTACTGCGCGGAGACCTCGAGGCCGATGGTCACGTTGTCCTGCGTCTTGACGTCGATGTTGAAGCCGTTCTTCATCGTGCGCAGGCTCACGGTGGCCGCCTTGCGGTCCACGAACGGGATCTTGGCGTGGAAGCCCGCGCCCACGATACGGTGGAACTTGCCCAGGCGCTCGATGATCACGGCGTGCTGCTGCTTGACCACGTAGAACAGGTTGCCGGTGACAATGCCCACGACCAGAAAGACAACCACCACAACGAGAACGACGCCAATGATGTTTGCTAGCATATGCGCTCCCTAGAACGGATGACGTTTCCCTAGCATACCCATTCAGCGAGACATCAATATACTGAGAAGGACAAGTGGTCGTAAGGAGGGGTCAGAATGCCGCGCTTCAGGTTCTCGAGCACGCCTGACAGCCAGATAGACCCCTTCAACGCAGGCGACCCCGTCATGCTCAGCGGCGAGCCGGACCCCCTAGACGATAATCCTCAGGCGGAGCCCCCGGCCTTTGCGGACGAGCCCTCCTACGCCCCGCACGGCGACAAGGGCGGCGTGCCTCACAAGCCCTCGGACAACTACCAGGCGCCCACCACGGGCGGCCACGACTACGACGCCCCCTCGATCGACGCGCCGACGAGAGCCGCCGACGGCCAGGGCGGCAAGCGGTGGCGCAGGGCGGCGGCCACCCTCTCCCGCAAGGCGAGCCCCGACAAACGGGGCGGCTCCGGCTGCGCAATCGCGCTTCTCGTGTTCTTCCTGATCTTCGGCGGAATAGGCGACGCGCTCGTAGGCTGCGTGTCCACCTTCATGGACCGGACGTCCGAGGGGCTCAGCTCCTTCTTTGACGAGGGCCTCTCCTTTGGAAGCACCCAGCCGAGCGACGACCCCGTCTGGGAGGAACGCGACTGGCGCGAGTACGCCGACGAGCTCGACCTCGCCGCCGCAGACGCCTTTGAGCAGCGAATGGACGCCCTTCTCGCCGACCCGTCCGCGGACTCCGCGACCGGCTTCGTCTCGTCCGCCCTGAAAGAGCGCCTCGAGATCTGGGTAGGCTACGACTCGACGGAGCTTGGCATAGACGCCCAGGCAGCGGCGGCTTGGGCCCTCTCTGGGCTCACGTATCAGATCGACGGCGTCTATGCCTATGACGACGGCACGGCAACGATTTACTTTGACAGCGAGGCCCCGGACCTCGGTGCCCTCATCGACGCCGCGTACGACGGCATCTCCGCCTACCTGACCGCGAACGACCTGAGCGCCTGGGGCGGCAACCCGGGCGCACTGAGCGACGCCCAGCGAGCCGAGACGCGCGCGATCTGGGAAGAGGCGCTGGAGGACGCCGAGGAACTCGACGAATCCTTCACGAGTGTTGAGCTCACCTGCGTTGATGGCGTCTGGACCGTGGACGAGGCGAGCCTCGAGGAGGCGCTGAGAAACTCCGTCGGGCTCTACTAGGCGCCGCCGTGGGATACGATGGTCCGACCCGCAAACGAGAGGAGAGACCACCCATGGCCGAGAAGGACGCGCGCCGCCGCTACTCGCTGCTCACGGCGATCTGCCTCATCATGGGCATCTGCATCGGCTCGGGCATCTTCTTCAAGTCAGACAACGTGCTCGTAGCCACGGGAGGAAGCATCGGGCTGGGCGTGGTCATGTTCTGCCTCGCAGCCACCTACATCGTCTTTGGCGGGCTCTGCCTCTCGCTCTTTGCCGCGCGCACAGACGGCGCCGGCGGCCTGGTCGACTACGCCGCCCGCTTTGTCTCGCCCCGCTTCGCCCGGCTCATCGGCCTGCACTACGCCTTCGTCTACCTGCCGTCCATATCCGCGGTGATCTTCTGGGTGGCGGGCGTCTACGCGTGCATGGTGCTCGGACTGCCGGGCACGCTGGCAAACCAGATGGCGATCGGGCTTGCGCTCATGCTCGCCTGCTCGGCAACAAACGCACTCGCGCCGCGTCTTTCCGGCTGGGCACAGAACGCCCTCACCGTGGTTAAGGTGGCGCCGCTCGTCGCCGTTGGGGCCGTTGGCCTGCTCGCGGTTCTCGGCGGTTGGGCGCAGGAGAGCGCGGGCGTCTCTGGCGTCTCTGGCACGGCGGGCTCCGGCGCGGGCGGCCTTGCCTGGCTCGCCGCCGCGGCGCCGATCGCCTTCTCCTTCGACGGCTGGCCTGCGGCGACCTCCATCGCCCCCGAGCTTCGCGACGCCCGCCGCAACCTCCCCATAGCGCTCGTCGCGGCACCGCTCGCGATCCTCGCGCTCTACCTGGCCTACTTCGTGGGTATCTCCGTCACGCTCGGCCCTGCCACCGTGATGGAGGCGGGTGACGGAAGCCTCGCGCTGCTCTTCTCGCGCCTCTTCGGCGAGCGCGCGGCGGCGTGGCCCAACCTCATCGCGCTTCTCGCCGTGCTGGGAACCGGCAACGGACTCGTGCTCTCGCTGCAGCGGCTGCCCCAGGCGCTCGGCCTGCGCGGGGACGTCCCCGACCGCGCGGGCGCCTGGCTCGCTCGCGAGAGCGGAAACCTCCGCTTTCCCGTCAACAGCGCGCTCGTGGCAACGGCCGCCATGCTCGCGTGGTCCTGCGTTCACGCCGCCGCGCAGGCGTGCGGGCTCATACCCAACGGCGACGTCTCCGAGGTGAGCGTCTGCCTTGCCATGCTGCTCATGCTCCCCTACTTCGCGGCCGCCTGGCACCTGCGCGCCGCGGGCGAGGCGGGCGTCCTGCGCGGGCGCGTGGCCCCCGTCCTGGCAGGCGCATGCTGTCTCTTCGTGGGGCTCTCGGGCCTGGCCGAGCCCGTACGCGCCGCGTTCGTTGTCCTGGAGCTCGCGGTCCTTCTCGCCGTCGCGAGGGCCTGCGCCGGGCGTACAATGGTCCGGCCCAACGAGGGAGAGGATCGCCATGACTAACGCACACATGGACACCGTGCGCCGCGCGCCCTTTGAGTCCGCAAGCGGCAAGCTCGGCTTTGGCTGCATGCGCCTGCCCGTAAACGACGACAAGACCGTCGACCTGCGGACGTTCTCCCAGATGGTCGACACCTTCCTCGACGGCGGCCTCAACTACTTCGACACTGCCCGGCCCTATCACTCCGGCAACTCCGAGCCCGCCGTCGCCGCCGCGCTCGCCACGCGTCACGACCGCTCGGAGTTCCTGCTCGCCGACAAGCTCTCCCCCGGCAACTTCGAGCGCCGCGAGGACATCCGCCCGCTGATCGAGGACCAGCTGCGGGCCTGCGGCGTGGACTACCTCGACTACTACCTCATGCACTCGCAGGGTCCGAGCAACTACGACAAGTACCAGCGCTGCGGCGCCTACGACGAGGCCCTGGCCGCGCGCGACGCCGGACTGGTGCGCCATGTGGGCTTTTCGTTCCACAGCGACGCGGCGTTCCTCGACCGCATCCTCACCGACCACCCGGACATGGAGTTCGTCCAGTTGCAGGTCAACTACCTGGACTGGGAGAGCGGCGTGATCCAGAGCCGCGCCTGCTGCGAGGTGGCCGCTGCCCACGGCAAGCCCGTCATCGTGATGGAGCCCGTCAAGGGCGGCATGCTCGTGAACCTGCCGGACGAGGCGCGCGAGGCGCTTGCCGCCGTTGGCGACGGCTCGCCGGCGAGCTTTGCGCTGCGCTTCGCAGCGAGCCTACCGGGCGTCGAGATGGTGCTCTCCGGAATGGGCACCCCGGAGATGATCGCGGAGAACGTGCGGACCTTCTCGCCGCTCGTGCCGCTCTCGGACGAGGAGCGGGCCGCCGTGGAGCGCGTGGCACAGATCCTGCGCGGGCAGGGCGCCGTTGAGTGCACCGCCTGCCGCTACTGCGTTGACGGCTGCCCCAAGAAGATCAACATCCCGGAGCTCTTCTCGTGCCTCAACGCCAAGCGTGCCTACAACGAGGACTCTGCGGGGTACTACTACCGCACCACGCACACCGGTAACGGCCACGGTCTGGCGTCCGAGTGCGTGGGCTGCGGCGCCTGCGAGCGCTCCTGCCCGCAGCACCTGCCGATTCGCGAGCTTCTGCGCGAGGTCGCGGCGGAGTTCGAAGAGGGCGACGCAAAGTAAGCGTCTTGCAATCGCTAGAATGACCTTCTCGCCGCGTGAATACGATGCCGCGAGACGGGGAACAAAACACTGGCTGAAGACAGCAACTCCCGGGAGGGACCGTGGAAGATATGACCAACGAGAAGAACGAGGCTGCCGAGCAGGGCCTTTCGCACGCCATCCGCAATGGCATCTTTGAGGTGGGGCACTCCCCCAACGAGCTGGTACCCGCCGCTGACGGCCCAATGCCGATCGAGGGTCGCCTGCGCAAGGCGCCGCTGCGCGTACCGGATAACTACGAGGAGTGCAGCGGGTTCACCCTCTTTGGCCGTCGCATCAGGACGCTTCTCTACTCCACGGACGTAGCCGCGATTCGCAACTCGAACGCCGACGCGATCTTTGCCGTCTACCCGTTCACGGCGCAGCCCGCGATCACGCAGGCGCTGCTCACCGTTGCCGAGGCGCCGCTCTTCGTTGGCGTGGGCGGCGGCACCACCACGGGCCGGCGCGCCGCCGAGCTCGCCGCGGTCTCGGAGATGCAGGGCGCCGCGGGCGTGGTGCTCAACTCCCCCGCCACGGCGGAGATGGTCGCGCAGGTGGCCTCCACCGTGGACATCCCGGTGATCGCCACGATCACGCGCTTCGACAACGAGGCAGCCGAGAAGATCAGTTGCGGCGCGCGCATCATCAACGTTGCGGCGGGGCGCCGCACGCCCGAGGTCATCGCCGAGCTGC
Source organism: uncultured Olsenella sp. (assembly GCA_949296375.1). GTDB lineage: Bacteria > Actinomycetota > Coriobacteriia > Coriobacteriales > Atopobiaceae > Thermophilibacter. The sequence continues at coordinate 13,543 of CASFQX010000151.1, read as the reverse complement.
GCGCCGCCTTCCCCGCACTGCCGATCATCGCCACCGGCGGGCGCGACGACGAGACTGCCGCGGCGACCATTGCCGCCGGGGCCAACGCGCTCATCTGGGCACCGCCGAGCGTCGTGGAGCTGCAGCGCGACATGATGGTCCGCTACCGCGAGAAGGCCGAAGCCGCCGCGGAGGTCACCGGCGAGGAGCCGCCCGTCGCGACCGTCGTGCCCGACATCACGGACATGCCCGTCGCCGACGTGCCGAACGGCGTGGTGGAGAGCGTTTCGCCCGAGGTCGAGGAGTCCGAGCAGATCGGCGAGGAGGACTTCGTCAGCCCGTACCGCGGCCGCCTGCCCATCATGCCGTTCCCGGGGCGCCGCATGCGCTAGCGCGAGGCCTTTTCGATGCGCGCTTTTCTCGCCAGCTAAGAACTTGTCACGCTTTTCGCCCCGAAAGCGTGACTTTCTCTAAGCCAAGGCAAACCCAGCGATAAACGTGCATAATGGTGCGCAGTAATCAGGGCCGAGAGGAGTCACGCATGAAGGAGCTTGAGGACCGCATCCGTCAGGACGGCATCGTTCGCGAGGGCAACGTCCTCAAGGTCGACAACTTCCTCAACCACCAGTGCGACGTGGCCCTCTACGACCACATGGGCGCCGAGTGGGCGCGCCTGTTCGCCGACAAGCAGATCGACAAGATCCTCACGATCGAGGCCTCCGGCATTGGCATCGCGTGCGTGGCGGCAACCCACTTTGGCGGCGTTCCCGTGGTCTTTGCGCGCAAGACCGAGTCCAAGAACCTCGACGGCGACCAGTACCGCACCAACATCACGAGCTACACCAAGGGGCGCGAGTACCAGGTTATCGTTGCCAAGCGCTTTCTCACGGCAGGCGAGCACGTGCTCATCATCGACGACTTCATGGCCATGGGCTGCGCGATGAACGGCCTGCTCCAGATTTGCGACGAGGCGGGCGTTGTCGTGGAGGGCATCGGCATCGCCATCGAGAAGGGCTTCCAGCCGGGCGGCGACGAGCTGCGCCGCCGCGGCTATCAGGTGGAGTCGCTCGCCATCGTGAAGTCCATGAACGCCGAGACCGGAGAAATCATGTTCGCGTAGGCCCATCGTCCGAGTGAGCGACGTCAGTTTCCACTTCTAGGTGTTTTTTTCGGATACCTGGAAGTACCAAAAAACTGAGCAGGTCTCTAACCAGGTCTTTTCCAGTAGGCCATCGACTGTCTACTCGCGGACTCTCTGAAAAAACACCTAGAAGTGGAATGTTCCTCCGATAGGGTTCTCAGGGGGCAAACTTGTCCATTTCTTTGTTGACATATGAACACATGCTCATATACTCATATTCAAGCACAATATATGAGCGTATGTTCACACGTTCATTCAGATGAGAGGAGGGCACGTGCCCGAGGAACCCACCCCCACCGAGATGCCCGACGAGGAGCTGCTCTACGACCTCGCGGACCTCTTCAAGGTCTTTAGCGACACCACCCGCATCAAGATTCTCTACGCCCTCATGGGCCGCGAACTCTGCGTCGCGGACATTGCCGAGGAAACCGGCAGCACACAGAGCGCCGTCTCCCACCAGCTGAGAACGCTCAAGCAGTCGCACCTGGTGAAGTTCCAGCGCGACGGCCGCAACGTGCTCTACTCGCTCGCCGACGACCACGTCTACACGATGCTCAGCCAGGGCATGTCCCACATCTGCGAGTGATGGAAAAAGGACAGTCCCTTTTCCACCAGAGAGGAGGAACCGTGCGCAAGTCATTCAGGCTCGACGAGATCGACTGCGCCAACTGCGCGCGCAAGCTGCAGGACGAGCTCGCCAAGATCGACGGCGTGGACGCCGTCTCCGTCAACTTCCTTACTCAGAAGCTCACGCTCACCGCGACGGACGAGCGCTTCGACGAGGTCCTTGACCGCGTCATCGCCCTCGTCGCGCGCGTCGAGCCTAACTGCAAGATCGTCCGCTAGGCGCCGGGAGGTCGCCACCATGAATAAGAAGCAGCGCCGCTGGCGCAACCGCATCATAGTCGCGCTCGTCATCTTCGCGGCAGCACTCGCCGTCGAGCAGAGCGGGCTTCTCGCCACGCTCTTTGGCACGCCGGGCGACGTCTACGCGAGCTTTGCCCTCTTCTTCGTCCCCTACCTCATAGCCGGCTATGAGACCCTGCTCGAGGCCGCGCACAACATCCGCCGCGGAGACCCCTTCGACGAGGCGTTCCTCATGTCCGTGGCCTCGCTCGGCGCCTTTGCGATGGTCTTCTTCCCCCAGACGGAGCCCCACATGGCTGAGGGCGCCGCGGTCATGCTCTTCTATCAGGTGGGCGAGCTCTTCCAGAGCTACGCCGTGGGCAAGAGCCGCAAGTCCATCGCGGCCATGATGGACATCGCACCGGAGTACGCCAACGTCGAGAGGGGCGGCGTTCTCGAGCAGGTCGACCCCGCCGAGGTGACGCCCGGCACCGTCGTCGTGGTCAAGCCTGGTGAGCGCGTGCCCATCGACGGCGTGGTCGCGGACGGCACGTCCCAGCTCGACACCGCCGCGCTCACCGGCGAGTCCGTCCCGCGCCACGTGGAGCCGGGCGCGGAGGTCATCTCCGGGTGCGTAAACATGACGGGCGTCCTGCACGTGCGCACGACCAAGCCCTACGGCGAGTCCACCGTTGCCCGCATCCTCGAGCTCGTCGAGAACGCCAGCGAGAAGAAGGCACGCACCGAGAACTTCATCACGCGCTTCGCCCGCGTCTACACGCCGGCGGTCACGCTCTCTGCGCTTGCGCTCGCCGTGATCCCGCCGCTCGCAGGCCTGGGCGCCTGGCCCGACTGGATCCTGCGCGGCCTCACCTTCCTCGTCGTGAGCTGCCCGTGCGCGCTCGTCATCTCCGTTCCGCTCAGTTTCTTCGGCGGCATCGGCGGCGCCTCGCGCCTCGGCATCCTCGTCAAGGGCTCCAACTACCTCGAACTTCTCGCCCACGTGGACACCGTCGTCTTTGACAAGACCGGCACGCTCACGAGTGGAACCTTCAACGTAGTGGCCATCCACCCCGAGACAGGCGTGGACCCCGACTATGTGCTCTCGATGGCCGCCCACGCCGAGTCCTTCTCGGATCACCCCATCGCGCTCTCCGTGCGCGCCGCCTACTCCGGCAGGATCGACGCCGAGAAGATCGGCGAGGCGCGCGAGGAGTCCGGCCACGGCGTAAGCGCCCGCGTGAGCGAGCACCTGGTCCTCGTGGGCAACGACAAGCTCATGGCGGCTCACGGAGCCCCCTGGCACGACTGCGACCTCACGGGCACGATCCTGCACGTCTGCGTGGACGGCAAATACGTGGGGCACATCGTGATAGCGGACGTGGTCAAGGAGGATGCCGCAGCAGCGATTGACGGCCTCCACGCTGCAGGCGTGCGTCGCTGTGTCATGCTCACGGGCGACCGCCAGGACGTGGCCGAGGCGGTTGCCACGCAGCTGGGCATCGACGAGGTGCACGCGCAGCTCCTGCCCGAGGACAAGGTCAGCGCCGTCGAGCGCCTGCTCGCGGGCGAGAAGGACGGCGCGCGCGTTGCCTTCGTGGGCGACGGCATCAACGACGCTCCCGTTCTCATGCGCGCCGACGTGGGCATCGCCATGGGCGCGATGGGCTCGGACGCCGCCATCGAGGCGGCCGACGTCGTCCTCATGGACGACAAGCCCTCCAAGATCGCCGCCGCCATGCGCGTGGCGCGCAAGACCATGCGCATCGTCTGGCAGAACATCATCTTCGCCATCGGCGTGAAGGTGCTGATCCTGGTGCTCGCCGCGTTTGGCCTGGCCAACATGTGGCTCGCCGTCTTCGGCGACGTTGGCGTGGCTTTCCTCGCGATTCTCAACGCCATGCGCGCCATGCGCGTCGAGCGCGACTAGCCATACGAGGCCAGCAGACGTCAGGAGCCTCATCGAGAAACAAGGCGGGCCGAAAGGCAGCTCAGACGCCTCCCGGCCCGCATTTCCCTGAGAGATGCCCCCAAAAGAAGCTACCCTAGCTCACGGGGACCTGCTCCTCGGTCTCCATCACAAAGCCGATCTTGGAGCTGGCATAGACGTCGCTCACGTCGTTGGGCACGTCGTACATGGACCAGGAACCCTTGACCTTGAGCAGCGTCACGTAGTTCTCGTTGCCGGTCTCGTTGTTGGGCTCGCCGGCAGCCCATGCGGTGTAGCTGAAGTTCGAGCCGTCGACCCATGCCCAGCCGCCACCGGTCCGGTATCCGCCCAGCCAGCAGCTCACGACGCCCTCGGCGGGCAGCTGCGCAACCACCTGGTTCAGCTCGTCGGCGCTGGAAATCGTGGCGAGGTGGCCGCCGTTGTCCTCGCACCACTGGCGAGCCTGCTCCCACGTCAGGCACTGGTGGACAAAGGTGTAGCGGCTCACGGTCTTCATCTCGGGACCGAGGGAGACGGTGAGAACGACCGTATCCCCGGGTTCAGCGTCGTCTCCCACGGAGAGGCTCTGGCTGATGACGAGGCCTTCGGCGACCGTCGAGCTATGCTCCTCCTGAATCTCCACGTCAAGGCCGAGAAGCTCGAGTTCGCGGACGGCCTCGTCGCGGTCCGCGCCCTGGACGCCCGGGACGGAGACGAAATCGTCGTCCCTGTCGTCGCGCCCATCGCTGTCGTCCTTGTCACCCCGGTCGTCGCGGTCGGAGTCGCGGCCGTCCTCGCGACCGGACTCTTCGCCCTCCCCTTCCTCGGTCTTCTCAACGGCCTCCTCGGCAAAGGGGCCGAGCTTCATGAAGTACATGGTTCCAAGCGCGCCCACCGTCACGACGCAGAGAACGGCGACGATGACCATCACGACCGCGAGTACGCCCAGGCCGTTCCGCTGCCCCCCGTTTTCAGGGACGACGTTTTCGCCGCCCGCGCCGCCGCCGTAGAGGTCGCCGTAGTTGGTGCTGTGCGTGGCGCCGTTCTCGTTCTGGGGCGTATACCAGGTCTCCGTCTGCGCGCCACTTTGTGCCCAGCCGGCGTCCTGGGAGGCACCCTGGTCGGCACCCCAGCCGGGCTGCCCGGACGCCCGATCGGCGCTCTGAGCGCCCCACGCGACGCCCTGACCAGCCCCCTGACCGGCATCGGCAGCGGGCACGTCGTCAAGCGACGCCCCGCACCCGGTGCAGAACTTTGCGCCGGCCTCGTTCTCCTGACCGCAGTTCCTGCAGAACATATGCACCACGTTCCTCTCAACAGCCCGCAGGAGCGGGCGCACTTTTCTACTGCCTCTCGAGCAGCTCCGTAAGACGGCCCAGCTTCAGCGTGAGCACGCGCGTGACGGAGTCGTCGATGCGCTCTTCGGTGAGCTCGCCCGCAGCGATCGCATCGAGCACGCCCTGGTATGCCGCCTCGAGGTCCGCCGGCATGAGCACCATGTCGACGCCGGCCTTGAGCGGCTCCACGCCCAGGCGCTCCACGGGCAGCGAGTCCGTGGCGGCGCCCATTCCCATGGAGTCCGTGATGATGATCCCCTGGTAGCCAAGCTCGTTTCTAAGAAGGTCGGTCACGATCTCACTGGACATGGACGCCGGGTCGTTGTCTCCCGTGATCGTGGGCATGGAGAGGTGACCCACCATGACAAACGGCACGTCCTCCTCCATCGCCGCCTCAAAGGGGAGCAGCTCCTCGGCGCGAATCTCGTCAAGGGTCTTCTCGGAGTAGATGCGCCCGTCATGGGAGTCCCCGAGAGCGCCGCCGATGCCCGGGAAGTGCTTGGCCGAGCAGAGCACGCCACCGTCCTCAAAGCCGCGCACCTGGGCGGCCACCATCGGCGCCACAACGTCTGCCGTGGAGCCAAAGGAGCGCAGGCCCATCGTACCGTTGGGGTTGTTGGCAATGTCCGCATCCGGCGCAAAGTCAACGTTGAAGCCAAGGTACTGCAGGTAGGTGCCGATGTGCTTGGCCACCTCGTAGGCATGGTCGGTGTCTCCGGTGGCGCCCACGTCGCACATGTCGCCCACGTTGTCCACGCCAAAGCCGGGGTTGCCGCCCACGCGCGAGACCGTGCCACCCTCCTCGTCAACGCACAGGAAGAGCGGAAGGCTGTTAATCTCCTCGCCGTACTTCATGGTGTTGGAGAGCATCTCGCGGGTCTGGTCGGTGTCCTGTAGGTTGTCGGAGAAGTAGACGACGCCGCCGACGGGCATCTTCTCGAGCGCCGCCTTCGTGGCGTCCCCGGCGGCGATGACCTGGCCCACGCCGGTCAGAGACTCGGGACGCACGATGAAGAGCTGCGCGACCTTCTGCTCGAGGCTCATCTCGGAGAGCTTGGCGCTCACCTGCGCCGCCAGGTCGTCCTGGGGGGTGGGGTCGGCTGTCTCCTCGGAGGCGTCGGGGTCGGTGACGGTGGGGATCTCCTCCTCCGTCGGGGCCTCGGGAGAGCCCGAGCAGGCGCCAAGCGTGAGGGCGAGAAGCGCACCGGTGGAGGCAAGCGCCTGACGACGGGTCACAAGACGGCTCTTTGACATGGGGATCCTTTCGGTGGCTGAAATCTCCGTCCCATTATACGAGGTGTGGGCGGCGCGGCGGCAATCTCAACCGCATATGAAGGTTGCGAGCGGAGGTTCTTCTCGCCGCGGAGCCGGACCCAGGGGTGTGCTACTCTGCCGTAAGGGGGTGTACACGGATGCAAGTCCTATGTATTGCTCCATGCCACGTTTCCCCAGCTAAGCGCCTTGGCGAGAAGAGCATCAATCCAGCAACTTTGCGCACAACCTGCGAGGCTTCTATGCGAGCCCGAAAGCCCGTCGTCCATGCCGCCCCGCTGTGCCTATAATCTCCACCGGAACTCGCACGAAAGGAGCGCCCGTGAGCGCACAGGCACCCACTCAGACCACCCGCAACGAGACCGCGCCGCTCGTCTTTCTCACCCTCGCGGCGTTTCTGCTCAACACCTCAGAGTTCGTGCCCATCGGGCTGCTCACGGACATCGCCTCCACCTTCTCCCTCACCGAGTCCGGTGCCGGCCTCATGATCTCAATCTACGCCTGGGCCGTGGCGGCGCTCTCGCTTCCGCTCATGATTGCCGCGAGCCGCATGCCGCCCAAGCGCCTCATCCTGGTGGTGCTCGCCGTGTTCTGCGCGGGCCAGGTGGGGACAGCCGTGGCACCCACCTTCGAGCTGCTCGTTGCGGCGCGCCTCGTGGTCGCCGCCGCACACGCGGTCTTCTGGTCCGTTGCCTCGCCCTACGCGGTGCGCGTGGCGGCGCCGGAGCACGCCTCGCGCGCGATGAGCATGATCGTCACGGGGACCTCCGTCGCCATGATCTTTGGCCTGCCACTGGGACGCGCGCTCGGCATCGCGCTGGGCTGGCGCATGACGTTTGTGGTGGTTGGGGCCGTCACGCTCGCCGTGGCGCTCGGACTTGCGGCAACGTTCCCGCGCCTCGCCACCGGCGAGCCGTTCACGCTGAGGCGCCTGCCGGAGCTCGGTCGCAACCGAGCGCTCCTCGGCATCTACCTGCTGACAATCCTCTATGCCACCGGCTACTACGTTGCCTACAGCTACATCGAGCCCTTCCTCTCACAGGTGGCGGGCATGCCAAACGACCTCATCACCGTGGCGCTCTCGATCTTTGGCGTGGCGGGACTCATCGGCAGCTGGCTCTTCGCGCGCTTCTTCGACGCTCACCGACAGGCGTATCTGCGTACCACGATGATCGGCCTCTCCGCGGCGCTGCTCCTACTCGCGCCCGTGGCCCCATGGGCGGCAGGCGCAATCGGCGTGTGCGTGCTCTGGGGCGCGTGCTCCACGTCGTTTAATGCCGGCGCGCAGGCCGAGGTCATCCGCGTGACCACCGAGGAGCAGTCCGCCGTTGCCATGTCCATTTTCTCGGGCCTCTTCAACGTGGGCATCGGCAGCGGATCCATCATCGGCGGCGTAGTCTGCGACACGCTGGGCGTGGGCGCCATCGGCTTTGTCGGCGGCGCCGTGGCAGTTGCGGGCGCGCTCTGGTGCGCGCTTGTGCTGTGGCGACTGCTCGCAAAGGCATAAAGGGCGTTTGGCTGTGGACCGAGTCGAGCGAGCGTCACGTTTTCTCACCGCGGTGCACAGTCATCCCATGTTGCAGGTCGCTGAGTAGAAAACGCCCTCCCGGGCAGAGGCTCGGGAGGGCGCATCCAGGTGTTCTGAGGCAATCCTGGAGCCGAGTTCAGAGGCTCAGTCTTGGCGCCTAGTCCTCCTTGCGGCACGCAAGGGCGCAAGAGGCGAGAAGTACCGACCCGCCGGCAACCGCCACAGAGAGCGCCGCACCGGCAGCAAGAGGATCCGACGTGGTGGCAAGGCCGCCGGGGCCGTCGTCGCCCCCATTATCGGGAAGCGACGCGTCCTCCTCCACCACGATCTCCCATGGGATGTGGGTCACGAGGTCGGCAACCTCGTTGCCGGCGGCAACGTCAACGGAGAGCCCAAGGTGGAGCGTGGTCTGCGTGGGCTCGGTAACCTCGGCAACGAGGATTCCCTGCTCGGAGTCAAGCACCTCAAAGGCCGTGCCCTCGTCGCTCACCGGGCGTACGCCGGGGGCCTCGTCAAAGCTCGCGGAGAGCGTCACGTTATCATCAAGGACGTCCATGGCCTCGGCGTCCATGCGCGAGGCGTCCGCGCGCACGTAGAGGCGTGTGGGCGTGGACACGTAGACACCCTCGATCTTTCAGACCGAGGCACCAATCGGACCCAAATCCGGGGCGCATGTCGCCCCGCTTGACGCAAAGCCTCGCTGCGCTTCTTTCCGCGCCGCGCAAACAGGTTGTGCGCACCCCCGTCAGGTTGTGCGCACGCTTGCGACATATATATAGATGCTGCCGCGGCGTTTCCGCAGCTAGGGGACTTGGCGAGAAGAGCATCAGACTCGCAACAGCGCGCACAACCTCGGGCGGGGTGCGCACAACCTGCAACGCCCCCGCCGGATGCGCAACGACCCCTACCCTCGCCCCGGATAGCGCGGATCCACCAGGCCCGCCCGCTCGAGCGCCACCACAACGGGCACCACGACCACAAGCTGCAGCACGATCCCCGGCGCGCCCGTCACAACGTAGCCCGTGACCCACGCGGTCAGCGAATACGCACCCGGCGAGAAGATCAGAGCCTGCAGCACCCCGCCCAGAAGGCGGCCCGCCACCATGGCGCCAACCAGCGAGACGTAGAGGTCGGCCGCAAGCCTCCCGGTGCGCACGAATCGCGCGAGCAGGCCGGACACCAAGCCGTACGCCACAAGCTCACAGGTCATAGAGGGAAGAATCGGAGCCGCGGGCATGCCCGTGAGCAGGCTCGAGAGCACAGGCGCCAGAAGACCCGTCGCAGCACCCGCCACAGGGCCCGCCACAAGTCCGCAGATCATCACGGGGATGTGCATCGGCAGCCAGACGTTGCCGGCACCCGGCAGCGCATGAAACGCCATCGGCAGCACGATTCCCAGCGCTGCGCATGCCCCCGAAACAACAACCCGCTTGACCTGGCTCATGAGTGTCTCCTCTCCGACGTCGCGCCGCGCCGCTCGACAACGCGGTACCCGCGAGCCTCCATGGCCCGTGAGAGCTCGTCCGCGCGGCGCACCGCGCACACGAAGACGGGCACGAGCAGCCGCACATAGCTGACGGCGCGTCGCATAATTCCACGCGATGACACGCCACCACAACGCAGCTCCTGTGCGCGCATGAGCTGGCGGCTCTCGCGCAGGAGCGTGGGCACAAACTGCACCGTCACGCCCACAGCAAGGGCGGCCGTCTCCGTGGGAACGCCCAGGCGCGCGAGCGGTCGCAGCAGGTCGCGAACGCCGTCCACGACCTGCTGGGGCGTCGTCGTGGCGGTGAGCAGCGTGCCGAGAACCACCACGAGGCAGGTACGCGCCACAATCCACAGGCCCCGCTCAACGCCGGCCGCCGTGAGCCTCAGCGGGCCCAGCGAGAGCCACGGGTCCTCCGCCGAGAAGAGCAGCGCGTTGAGCACGAGGATCGCAAGCAGGAACCACCGCATGCCCCAGAGCGGCGCGAACAGGCGGCGCCAACCCACGCACGAGACGGCGGCCAACGAGCAGACGACCGCGGCAACTACGACAAGCGCCACGGGCCCGCGAACCGCAAGCACCAGCACAGCGCCCGCGACCAGGCCCGCGAGCTTGGCGGCCGCCGACGCTCGATGCACCGGAGAGTCCGCCCAGACGTATCCGCCGAGCGTCCTCACCGCCTCCTCCCCTCCGCGATCGCAGCCGCAAGCTCCTCGGCAGTGAGCGGCGCTCCGGCGACGGCCACGCCCGCGCGGCGCAGCGCGGAGGCGGCCCGGGCGGCGCAGGCGGCCTCCAGGCCGTGCTCGCGGACTAGCTCCGCGTTGCCGAGAATCTCGCGCACGGGTCCGTTTAGAGTCACACGGCCCTCCTCGAGCACAACCACGCGCTCGGCAACCGCCGCCAGCGCGTTGGCGTCGTGACTCGCGACGACGACGGTCGCATCCGCGCGCCCCGCCGCAGACACTGCCTCCAGGCAGGCCGCGCGCGAACGCGGGTCGAGCCCGGCGGTGGGCTCGTCAAGCAGGAGCAGAGCCGGACGCAGCGCCAGGACGGAGGCGATGGCAACGCGGCGCTGCTGCCCGCCGGAGAGTGAGAACGGCGAGCGACCCGCAAGCTCGTCGAGGCAGAGCCCGAGCGCCGAGAGCGCCTCGCCCGCGCGCCGCCGCGCCTCGCCCGCGTCCATGCCGCGCGCGAGCAGGCCAAAGGTGAGCTCGCGCTCCACCGTGGACTCAAAGAACTGTCGCTCGGGAATCTGGAACACCAGGCCCACCGCCCCGACAGACCCGCGCGTACCACCTCGGCGCACGTCGACGCCGTCCCACGAAACGCGCCCCGCGTCCGGCGCGATCATGTCCGCCATGACCTCGAGAAGCGTCGTCTTTCCGGAGCCCGTCTGGCCCACGAGGCCGGTGACCCCCGGCCCCACCGAGAGCGAGACGTCCGCGAGCGCACGGACCTTCTCGCCAGACGTGCCCTCATAGGCAAGGCTCACGTGCTCCAGGCTCAGTCGCACAGCGCGTTCACCAGCCCCTCCACGGTGACCGGCGCCGGGCCGACCGCCACCCCACGACGCACGAGGCTCTCCCAGGTGCGCACCACGAGCGGCGGCTCGAGGCCGGCGCTCTCGAGAAGTTCCCGGTCCGCGAGCACGTCCTCAGGCGCGCCCGCCGCCGCGACCTCTCCCGCCCGCATGACGACCACGCGATCCGCCCGGGCGGCGAGCTCCATGTCGTGCGTGATCCAGATGACGGTGGCGCCGTGCTCCTCGCGCGCCCGGCGCACGGCGGCCACGAGCTCGTCTCGCCCGCGCGGGTCTATCATGGCTGTGGCCTCGTCGAGCACGAGCACATCGGGCTCGCTCGCAAGCACGCCGGCGAGCGCCACGCGCTGCTGCTGACCGCCGGAGAGCGCGTGGACGTCTCTCCGAGCAAAGCCTTCGAGCCCCACGGCCTTGAGCGCCCGGTCCGCCGCGGCCCGCGCGTCCTTCTCGCCCGCGCCAAAGTTGCGCGGCCCAAAGGCAACGTCCTCCCCCACCACGGAGGAGACGAACTGGTTCTCCGGGTTCTGAAAGACCATTCCGCAGACGCGCCGCAGCTCCCAAACGTGCCCGGGGTCCGCGGCGTCCAGGCCCGCCACGGTGAGCTCGCCCGTCTGCAGCGGGATGAGGGCGTTCAGGTGCCGCGCGAGCGTGGTCTTTCCGGAGCCGTTCTCGCCGACGATGGCCACAAATTCGCCGGGCGCCACGTCGAGCGAGACGCCGCGCAGCGTGGGCTGGCCCGGCGCGTACGCATGGGAGACTCCGCGCGCCTCCACGATCTTCTCGCCCGTCCTGCCCACCTCCCCGCAGCGCTTGATGACACAACGTCGGCTATTCTACCGCAGGCGGCGGACCGCGCCTCCCTGAGGATGCGCACCCCAGCGGAGGACGAACGACCTGTAGGGGTGACACACCCTGCGAGACAGCCCCTGTTTGGGATGGTGTGCGCACTCTTTCCGAGGGTGTGTACACAGTTGTAGCTTTTATACAACTCCGCACAACCATGTTTGCGCAGGCCAGCGGCTTGGCGGGAAGTGCATCGATTCTTCAACCGTGCGCACAACCTCTCGCGCAGCCTCGCGCACAGCCTCGCGGGCGGCCACCCGCCCGCTACACGTCGTTATAGCAACGAATGTGCAACGCAGCGCGCAAACGCGCGTCTCACCTGCGGTATCCTTACAGCATCGCTATCACAACCAAGGAGGACCCTTGCTCACCTTTGAGAAGTACGTCCGCCCCGGAACCACGCGGCAGGCCTACGAGCTCCTACAGGAGAACCGCCTGGCAACGGTGATCGGCGGGATGATGTGGCTGCGCCTCGCCGACCGCACCTCACCGCTCGGCATCGACCTCTCCCACTGCGGTCTCGACCGCATCGAGGAGACCCCGGACGCCTTTCGCATCGGCGCCATGGTGACTCTGGGGCAGCTCGAGAACCACGAGCGCTTCCAGGCCGCCACCTGCGACATCTTCACCGAGGCGGTGCGCGACATCGTGGGCACGCAGTTCCGCAACCTCGCCACCGTGGGCGGCTCCCTCTACGCGCGCATGGGCTTCTCAGACATCGTCACGGCGCTGCTGGCCCTCGACACCGAGGTCGAGCTCGAAGGCGCGGGCACCATGCCCATCATCCCCTTCGTGGAGCGCGGGGCGAGAAACGACGTCCTCACGCACATCGTCGTGCGCAAGCACCGCTACCAGGCAGCCTTTGAGTCCGTGCGCAACGCGGCGACGGACTTCTCCGCGCTCAACGCCGCGGCTGCCTGCTGGCAGGGCTCCTGGCACGTCACCGTGGGCGCGCGTCCCAAGAAGGCCACGCTCGTGACCGGCGGCGAGCGCATACCGCTGCGCGCCGAGTTCTCTGCTGCCGAGCTCGCCGCCGTCTGCGAGCTTGCCGAGAGTCTCGACTTTGGCGACGACCTTCGCGGAACCGCCGCATGGCGCCGCGCCGTTGCCCCCGCGCTCGTGCGCCGCGCCGTGGAGCGCGCCGCCGAGAAGCCCTGCGCCGAGAAGGAGGCCTAGAGCCATGCAGATCACCCTCACCCTTAACGGCGCGGAGCTCACCGAGGACGTCCGTCCGGACATGACCCTCTTCGACTTCTGTCGCGCACGCGGCTACAAGTCCGTCAAGTGCGCCTGCGAGACCTCCAACTGCGGCCTCTGCACCGTGCTCTTGGACGGAGAGCCTGTGCTCTCGTGCTCCGTGCTCATGGCGCGCGTGGGCGGCCGCGAGGTCACCACACTCGAGGGCATGCGCGACGGCCGCCGCGAGCTCTTGGCCCAGTGCCTCTCCGAGGAGGGCGCCGAGCAGTGCGGCTTCTGCGCTCCGGGCCTCGAGATGGCCGTGCTCGCGCTCGACGCCGCCCACCCGGGCGCCGACGACGAGACCATGCGCCGCTACCTCTCCGGCAACCTCTGCCGCTGCTCCGGCTACGCGAGCCAGATGCGCGCCATCCGCCGCTTCCTCGCCCGCCACGCAAACGGCGG
>CASFQX010000150.1 GCA_949296375.1 uncultured Olsenella sp. | reverse complement strand
CTTGCCGCGGCCGCAGACCACGCCGTCGTTCTCGTGGCTCTTCTCGCGGGCCGCCTCGAGCTTCTCCGCGTAGCCGGGGAACTCCAGGAAGTCCGTGGCGGCGAGCTCGCAGTCCCATTCCTCGAAGGAGCCGGCGTCAACGGTGATGCGCATGCGCTTGCGCCCGGAGACGCGCAGGTGGCGACCGCAGCGCGGGCAGACGTCGAGGTTCTCGGCCATCTTGGTCTGGTCGATCACGCGGCGGCACCCCGGGCACTTGATCAGGACGTGGCGCTCGGGAAACTCCGCGGCGACCTCGGTCACCGGGCTCTCGAGGGTATTGACGCTCTTCTCCCGCTTACTCATAGAGGTGCTCCATCAGGTTGGTGTGGTAGTTGCCGGAGACGAACTCGGGGTTGGAGAGAATGTCCAGGTGCAGCTCGCTGTTCTCGGCAACGCCCTCGATGACCAGCTCGCCCAGGGCCGAGCGCATCTTGCGGATGGCCTCCTCGCGCGTGGACGAGCAGACGATGAGCTTGCCGAGAAGGGAGTCGTAGTAGGGCGGCACGACGGCGCCCACGTAGAGCGCGGAGTCAAAGCGCACCTGCGGGCCGCCGGGGACGTGCAGCATCGTGACCTCGCCGCAGGACGGCAGGAAGTCCGGGGTCTCAGCGTTGATGCGGCACTCGATGGCGTGGCCGTGCGCGTCGAGGTTCTCCTGCGAGAAGGGCAGCTCGGCGCCGGCAGCCACGCGAAGCTGCCACTTGACGAGGTCCACACCGCTCACGAACTCCGTGACGGGGTGCTCCACCTGCAGGCGCGTGTTCATCTCCATGAAGTAGAAGTTGCCGTCGTCGGCGAAGAGGAACTCGATCGTGCCCACGCCCACGTAGCCCACGGCGCGCGTGAGGTCGCGGGCGGCCTTGTGCATGCGCTCGCGGACTCCGGGGTGCGCGTCCAGGCACGGAGCGGGGCTCTCCTCGATGAGCTTCTGGTTGCGGCGCTGGACGGAGCACTCGCGCTCGCCGAGGGAGACCACGTTACCGTGGGAGTCGGCCAGGACCTGCACCTCAACGTGGTGCGCGGGCGAGACGAACTTCTCCATGTAGCACTCGCCGTCGCCGAAGGCGGCTTCGGCCTCGGCGTGGGCCTCGGTGAAGGCCTTGCCGGCGCTGGCGGGGTCCTCGACCTTGCGGATGCCGCGGCCACCGCCGCCCGAGCGGGCCTTGATGAGCACGGGGCAGCCGATCCGGGCGGCCTCGCGCTCGGCCTCCTCGGCGCTCGCGAGCAGGTCGCAGCCGGGGACGATGGGGACGTTGGCCTCGCGGGCGGTGCGGCGCGCGTTGTCCTTGTCGCCCATGCGGTCGATGACGTCTGGGTCCGGCCCGATGAAGACGAGGCCGCACTCCTGGCACTCGCGGGCGAAGTGCGAGTTCTCCGAGAAGAACCCGTAGCCCGGATGGATGGCCTTGGCGCCGGACTGCAGCGCCACCGTGATGATGGCGTCCTCGTTGAGGTAGGAGTCCGCCGGGCGCGGGCCGCCGATGCAGTAGGCTTCGTCGGCGAGGGCCACGTGCAGGGCCTCGGCGTCAGCCGTGGAGTAGATGGCCACGGTCTTGACGCCCATCTCCTTGCAGGCGCGGATGACGCGGACCGCGATCTCGCCGCGGTTCGCAATGAGGATCTTGTCGAACATCGTCGCCTCCCGGCGCGTTGTGACTTGCTGGTCTGGGGCGCTTCTCGCTAGGCCTTGCTGGCGGGCATCAGGGCGAAGGACATCTCCGCCTGGCAGCAAAGCTCGCCGTTCACGCGGGCCTCGCCCGTGGCAAAGCGGAAGGGCCCGCGGCTCTTGGTGATGCGGCAGGTGAGCTCAACGGTGTCGCCGGGGCGCACGGGATGCTTGAAGCGCACGTTGTTGAGGCTCGTGTACATGGGCGTGGCGCCCTTGGCGGCAAGGTCGTCGGCGAGAAGGACGCAGCAGTTCTGTGCGAGCATCTCGCACTGGATCACGCCCGGCACGATGGGGTTGCCCGGGAAGTGGCCCTGGACGAAGAACTCGTCCCCGGTAATGGTGATCTTGCCGTGGGCCTCGCCGTCCACGACCTCGGCCTCGTCGAGCAGGAGCATGGGCTCGCGATGCGGCAGCAGGCTCTTGAGCTCTTCCTTGTTCATCTTCTCAGCTCCCAACGTGGAAAAGGGACAGTCCCTTTTCCACCTAGTAGATCTTCATGAGGCAGCAGCCGTACTCGACGAGGTCGCCGTCCTTCACGCAGATGTCAACGACCTCACCGTCGGCCTCGGCGGTGACCTCGTTCATGACCTTCATGGCCTCGATGACGCAGAGGGTCTCGCCCTTCTTGACCTTGGAGCCCACGTGCACGAAGGGCTCGGCGCCAGGAGCGGGCGCGGCGTAGAAGACGCCGACCATCGGGGCGCGCACCGCGGTGGTGTGGGCCATGTCGAGAGCCTCGTCGGCAGGGGCGTCGGCGGGCTCTGCGGCGGCCGGGGCGGGCGCGGGGGCCGGGGCGGGAACCGCGGGAGCGGGCGAGAAGGACGGGGCGGCAGGCGCGGCCACCGGGGCAGCGGGGGCGGCCACAGCGTACTCGAGCTCGACGGCCGAGCCGTCGCTCTCCTCAACGCGCACGCGCGCGAGGCCGTGGGACGCCATGATGTCGGCGATCTGAGAGATCTTCTCGGAGTCCATGCTTACTCCCTTCCCGCGGCGCGCAGCGCCAGCGCGGCGTTGTGGCCGCCAAAGCCGAGGTTGGTGGAGATGGCCCAGGTGAGCTGGCACTCCTTGGCCTCGTTGGGCGTGTAGTCGAGGTCGCACTCCGGGTCGGGGGTGCGATAGTTGATCGTGGGCGGCACGACGCCGTTCTCCAGCGCGAGCGCACAGGCCATGGCCTCCACGGCACCGGTGGCGCCGATCATGTGGCCGGTCATGGACTTGGTGGACGAGACGTGCGCCGCGCGGGCGGCCTCCTCGCCGAGGGCCTGCTTGAAGCCGCGGGTCTCGGAGGCGTCGTTGAGCTTGGTGGAGGTGCCGTGCGCGTTGATGTAGAGGCCCTCCTCGGGCTTCACGCCACCCTCCTCCACGGCCAGGCGAATCGCGCGTGTGATGCCGGCGGCCTCGGGGTCGGGGGAGGTGATGTGATAGGCGTCATCGGTGTTGCCGTAGCCCACGACCTCGGCGTAGATGTGGGCGCCGCGCGCGACGGCGTGCTCCCACTGCTCGAGGACGAGCACGCAGGCGCCCTCGCCCATGACGAAGCCGTCGCGCTCGGCGTCGAACGGG
>CASFQX010000149.1 GCA_949296375.1 uncultured Olsenella sp. | reverse complement strand
TACATCAACATTGTTCGCTTCGACGACTACTATGGCGACAAGGCCATCCTCGCCGGCGTCAACTTCATGATCCAGAAGGACGTGGAGACCGCCTACAAGGAGTTCCAGGCCGGCACCCTCGACGTCTCCGACGTCCCCGTCGCCTCCCTCGCCACTGCCGCCGAGACCTACGGCGAGTCCGAGGATGGCTACACCATCACCCCGGGCCACCAGTTCCTCAACGGCACCGAGCCCTCCACTTACTACCTGACCTGCAACGTCGTTGACGGCCCGTTCACCGACGTCAACCTGCGTCACGCCGTCTCCATGGCGATCAACCGCCAGGCAATCTGCGACACCCTCTTCCACGGCTCCCGTACTCCGGCTGACAACATCGTCCCGCCCGGAATCGACGGTTACGAGGAGGGCGCGTGGCAGTACTCCAAGTACGACGTCGAAGCCGCCAAGGCCATCCTCGACGAGCACTATCCTGCTGACGCCTCCGGCAACCGAGGCCTCGAGCTGACCATCACCTCCAACCAGGACGGTGGCCACAAGGAGGTCATGGACTCCATCATCTCCGACCTCGCCGCCGTGGGCATCACCTGCGTCGCCGACACCCCCGACTGGGCTACCGTCCTCGACCGCTATCAGAAGCTCGACTACCAGTTCGGTCGTCTGGGCTGGGTCGCCGACTACCCGATCATGGACAACTTCCTCTACCCGCTGTTCTACACGGGCAACGGCGACAACCGCGCCGGCTACAGCAACCCGACCGTTGACGAGGAGCTCATGGCTGCCCGCTCCACGGTTGACGATGCCGAGCGCAAGGCTGCTCTCCAGGCCGTCAACAAGCAGATTGGCGAGGACATGCCGGTCATCCCGCTCATGTTCTACACCCACACCTGCGTCGGTGGCGAGAACGTTGCCAAGATGTACCTCGACCCGCAGAAGAAGGCCGACCTCGCCAAGGCTGAGCTCGTTAACGCTTAGTGATTTGGTGAAGAGACTGCGATAGAGATATAATCTCGATCATGTCTGTGTGGGGCGCCTGTCCTTCGTGGATAGGCGCCCCTCTTTCGTCCGTATAGGCAGCAGGGGAGAGACACATGGGGAAGTACATATTGAAGCGCGTGCTTCAATTCATCCCTGTCTTCATCGGCGTGACAATCATCTTGTTCGCCATGAAGGCAATCGTTCCCGGTGACCCGATCTCGATGATCACCGGTGGACGTTCCGTGCCCGAGCAGACCCGTCTCCAGCTCGAGGTGCAGAACAACATGATCTATGGCGACGAGAACGGTCAGCCGATCTATGACGAGGATGGTAACACCATTCCCGTTCCCATCTGGGAGCAGTACATCCGCTACATGGATGACCTTCTCCACGGGGACCTGGGCACCTCCTACTCCAAGAAGCGCCCGGTGACCGAGATTTTTGCCGAGAAGTACCCGTACACGATCAGCCTCGCCGTTTGCGCGATCTGTCTCGAGGCGATCATGGGCATCGGGGCAGGACTCATCTCGGCGGTCAAGCGATACTCCTTCTGGGATGTTCTCGTTACGCTCGTGACGTCCGTGCTCGTTGCGGTGCCCGCCTTCTGGCTCGGCATGATCTTGCAGCTGATATTTGGCATCTGGATCAAGGACCTCACGGGTGGCGCCTTCTCCATGCCGATCTCCGGCGCGGGCGGACCGAACTCGCCCTTCCAGGACTGGATGCACTACGTCCTTCCGGCGTTCACGCTCGCCTCGGTCTCCACGGCCTATACGGCGCGCATCATGCGCTCGCAGCTCCTCGACGTCCTCAACCAGGACTACATCCGCACTGCTAAGGCCAAGGGCCTCTCCAGGCGCTCGGTCATCGTGCACCACGCGCTCAAGAACGCGCTCATCCCCGTTGTCACCTACATCGGCATCGACTTTGGTGCCATGATGGCGGGCGCCATCCTCACCGAGACGGTCTTCAACTGGCCCGGCGTGGGATACGAGATCTATCGAGCCATCTCGGCACGTGACTGGCCGCTCGTCATGGGCGGCGTCACGATCATCGTCGTGGTGGTCATGATCATCAACCTCATCGTCGACATCAGCTACGCCTTCCTCGATCCGCGCATCAGGCTTGGCAGCAACAAGAACAAAGAGTAGGGGGAGGTAACATGCTGTATCCGAGTCCCACCCAGCGGCTTGGCATGGAGGCCAAGGCTACCTCCGCCGAGCAGGACCAGTCCAAGAGCGGGCTTCCTTCCCGCACCCTCTGGGGTGATGCCTGGAAGCGCCTGCGCAAGAACAAGCTCGCCATCATCGCTGCGATCTGGATCATCTTCGTTGCCCTTGTCGCCATCACTGCGGACCTCTGGGCGCCTCAGATCCTTGGCTCCCCGACGTCTGCCGACACCACGGCCATGGCTACCTCGTCGCTCCAGCCGCCCTCGCTCGAGCACCCCTTCGGCACCGACGTCACCGGCCGAGACATCCTCGTCCGCGTCATT
>CASFQX010000148.1 GCA_949296375.1 uncultured Olsenella sp. | reverse complement strand
GAGCTTGGCGTGCTCCTTCTCGTTGCCGGAGGTCTCGGTGAAGATCGCGGAGATCTGCTCGTAGCCCTCCTTCTTGGCCTTGCTCGCGTAGTAGGCGTACTTGTTGGTCGCCTGGGACTCGCCGGCGAAGGCAGCCTCGAGATTCTTCTTCGTCTGCGAGTTCTCAAAGTCAACGGCCATTGGAAGCTCCTCTCCCGCCCCGCAAAGGGGCCTTCTCACGCCGAAACCGTCTTTCGGCGTCCTGGACAAAACGCGGCTAGACAACCCAGCCGTCACCGTCGAGACGACAGAAGCCCTCCCCAGAGAGCTCGTCGAGAAGAGCCCTCGCCTCGTCGGCGCTTATCGCCCTTCTACCCGCTTTCTCCTCCACGCTTGCGAGCTCCTCGAAAATGGCGTCAAAGGGCACGCCGGCGGACTCTCCGCGATGAGCGAGAAGAACGCGCAGCAGCTCGGCCCGCTTCTGACGGTGAGAGCCCTCAAAGCGCGACTGGCGCGTGTGCGAGGCGGAGCGGCGCGACGGGTTGGGAAGCGTGCGCTTGAGATAGGCACCATAGTCGAGCAGCGCGTAGTACCAGGTGCGCGGGTCGTCGGCGGGGTCGCTTGCGTCCGCGGGGCACGTGTCGCGCAGGACCGGCACGAGTGCGCGGTCGCTCACGCCCTCCTCCCCCGGAAAGAGCTCGTGGAGAAGAACGGTGCGTACGTTGGTCTCCAGGTAAACCGAGGGCAGGTCAAACGCAAAGGCACGGATGCCGGCGGCAGTGGCCGGCCCCACACCGGGAAGCGCCTCGAGGGCCGCCGTCTCTGCCGGGAGCTCCCCGCCGAGCGCGGCCACCGCCTGCGCCGCCCGGTGCAGCGCGAGCGCGCGCCGGTTGTAGCCAAGGCCCTGCCACTCCTCGAGGACGTCCGCGGGCTGCGCCGCCGCGAGCGCCGCGGGCGTGGGAAAGCGCTCCAGCCAGCGCTGCCAGCGCCCGTCAACGCGCGAGGTCTGCGTCTGCTGGAGCATGACCTCGGAGATCCAGATGGCATAGGGGTCGCGCGTGCGGCGCCACGGGAGGTCGCGGTAGAGCTCGCGCCCGCGCTCGAGGACCAGCGAGCGAAAGGCAGCCAAGCGCTCGGGATCAGTCATGCTGCGCATCGCCCGCACCCGCCGCCGCTGCCGCATCGTCCGCATTTGTCGCCGTAGCCGCATCGCCCCTGCCGACGAGGGCGAACGACCCCCGATAGACCGGCGTGAGCCCCTCAACAACAAGCTGGTGCAGCGTTACCGTGGAGAACAGGTCCCGCAGGAGCTTCTCGGCAGAGCACCAGACCGGCCTGAAGCGGCATTGGTCACAGTTGGGGCACGGCGTGTCGTTGCCGTCCACGTTGAGGCAGTCGGAGAGCACGACCGGCCCCTGCACCGCCTCCATGAGCTGCAGCAGCGTGGTCTCCTGCGGATCCACCGCCAGGCGCATGCCGCCGTTTGCGCCGCGCACGTTGCTCACGATCCCCGCGAGAGCAAGGTCATGCTGGATGGAGCGCGCAAAGGAGTAGGGAATCTCCCCCTCCTTTGCCACGGTGCGCACGGATACGATGCCCTCGGGGTTCTCAACCAGCCCCGCAATCATGCGCAGGGCGTAATCGGTTCTCTTTGATATGTCCATGGTCTCCTCCCAGCCGGCACGGGGCTACGCGCCCCAGTCAAGAACCGGCCAGCCATGCTTTCGCGCGCTGATGGCCAACGTCTTGCCCGGGCAGACCGCGTACGCGCTGTCCGCAATCTCAAGCAGGTCGGCGTCCGTATGGTGATCGGCGTAGGCGCGCTCGAGCCTCCAGGCGCCAGGCCCCAGGTGCGCGTTGCACCAAGCCGTGACCGCGTGGCACTTCTCGTCGCCCGCGACGACGGGGCCGTCCACACGCCCCGTGTACGCGCCGCTCGCGTCTCGCTCCATCTCGGTGGCAACAAAGCCGTCCGCCCCAATGCGCTCCGCGGCAAGGCGGGCGATGGGCGCAAAGGTCGCGGAGACGAGAAGGACAACGAGCCCGTCGTCGTGGCACCCCCGCACCTCCGCCAGCGCTAGGGGGCGATAGCGGGGCGCAAGCACCTCGTCGTGGAAGTGACCCATAAGGGCGTCCACCTCGTCCGAGCCGCGGCCGCGCAAGGCCCCAAAGACGAGCTCGCGCGCCTCTTCTTGTTTGAACGGAAGGTGCAGCTTGTAGCGGATGCCCCACCAGACGAGCCGGGCGAAGCTCCCTGGAGACATCATGCCGTTGCTGCGCAGAAAGCGCGTGAAGAGCGTGCCGGACTGGCCATCAATCAGCGTGCCGTCAAAGTCAAAGACAGCCACACCGCGAATGTGCTTGTCCGCGTCGGCGCTTGCAGCCATGCCGCCTCCCCTCGTTGCTCCCCATATGATACCGCGAGAAGCGCATTCTATCGTAAGCGGGACGTTACCGAGCCCGCATCGCTGCGATTCCCGCCGTAAACGAGGGGCGGGCCCCGCAAACATTTCGCGGGGCCCGCCCAAAATCTGCGTGATAAAGCTACTTCCTCGACCTGCGGTTGGCAATCACGCCGCCGGCAATGACCGCAGCCGCGGAGGCTCCGGTCGCCGCCATGGCGAGAAGCGCCGACGGGTCGCCCGTCGCAGGGATCCCGGAGGTCTGGTCGGAGCCGCCCTGGGCACCAGAGCCGCCCTGCGAGCCGGACGTGCCGGGCTTGGTGGCGTCGCCGGGCTTGGTGGCGTCGCCGGGCTCCTGGTCGTCCGGGTCGGTGCCAGGCTCGGTACCCGGGTTATCCGGGTCGACGCCGGGCTCAGGATCCGGATCGGTACCAGGCTCCGGGTCGGGCGTGGGCTCCTCGTAGACCACGAGGGCGTCCTGGGCCGCCGTCAGAGCGGCAAGAGCCCCTTCGACCTCCTCCTGCGTGGCGCCCCCATCAGCGAGGACGGCCTCGGCGTCTGCGAGTGCCGTGGCAAAGGGGGCCCAGCTCTCGGCGGTGTAGTCCTTCTCGGCAAGGCCCTTGGCCTCATCGACGGCAGCCTGGAGCTCGCCCTTCTCGACCACGGGCGGCACGTAGCTCTCAACGGCCTCGATGGCGGCGTTCAGCGCCTCGGTGACGACGGTCGTGTCCGTGGCACCGGAGACGAGCGCCTCCTGCGCATCGAGCAGCGCAGACGCGAGCTGCTTGAGCACGTCCGAGCCCTTGCCCTCGAGCGAGAGGTCCTCGGCCTTGGCGATGAGGTCGGCGAGCTCGGTGTCCTCCTCCATCGGGGAGGCGGCAAAGGTGACCTCGCTGATCTGGTACCAATTATCCTTGCTCTCGGTGAGCAGGATGCGCACCTTGGAGACGACCCTCTCCTCAAACTCGAAGGTCCAGTCGAGCTCGCTCGAGTCCATGGACCCCACGGTTACCCACTCGCCGTCCGCGCCGGCAACCTGGACGTCCGCGCCGTCGATGACATCCGCGCCCACGTCAGCGGGCTGCTGGATGCTCACGGCGCTCATCATCACCTGCTCGGGGAAGGCGAAGACGACCTCCTTGCCCTCCTCCTGGGCCTGGTTGAACCAGCACTTGGTGCTGGCGTTGCCGTCGAACATGTTGGCGTACGAGTAGCTGTCGTACCACTTGTCCGTCGCCGTGACGGTGGGCGTCGTGGAGGTCTGCTTGGTGAGGCCGGCCTTGGCGTCGCGGATGGCAGCGAGCGCGGCGGCGCGCTCCTCGGCCGTGGGGGCGCCGGCATTGGCGATGAGCTCGCGCGCGGCGTCGAGCGCCTGCTCGTAGGCGTCGTAGCCAGAGACGTAGCCGCTCTCGGGCAGCGGGTGCGTCACCTCGGCAAAGAGCGCCAGGTTGTCGAGAAGAACCACGTTGGCGTGGGCGCCCTCGAGCGCGGCGAGCGCGTCGTCGACCTCTCGCTGCGTGGCGTCGTCCTTATCGGCAACCGCCTGGGCGGCCACGAGGGCCTCGCCGTACTCGGCATAGGTCTCGTCGATGGCGTCCCCGGCGGCAACGGCGCCGTCAAGCGCGGCGAGAAGATCGGTCTTGTCGGTGTAGGGCTCGTAGACGAAGGTGACCTCGGCGTCCTCCTTGGCAAAGGTGCCGCTCGCGGTGGCGTTCTCGCTCACGAGGCGGTAACCGTAGACGTCGATGGCGGCAACCTCGTAGGTCTCGCCGATCACGCCGTAGCTCACCGTGCTGTCCGCGACGGCGCTGCCCTCCTCGTCAACGTAGTGAACCGTGACCTTGCCCACGTTCTCGGCGGGCAGAATCTCACCGGGGTCGGCGAGCTTCTCGCCCCTCTCCCAGGCGGCGGCGTGGCCGAGGACCTCGGCCATGGCCATGAACTCGTCGAGCGTCATGTCCTCGTTGGAGTCCACGTTCCAGCTGCGGGTGGCCATGGCGCGCAGGCTGTCCGCGATGCCCTCCATGATCTGGTCCTCGGTGGCAACGTCGGGGTAGTCGCACCAGATGGCGATCGCGGTGCCCTTGATGCGCGGGTCGTCATCGGCGAGCACGTTGGCATTCTGGGCGTCCTGGAAATCGCCGGGGCGCCACTCGTTGAACCACATCTCGAGGTTGTTGTCATAGTCGAACGAGGCGCCGCGATCGTCGTTGCGCAGGACGAAGTAGCCGTAGTTGGCGTTGAAGTTGTAGAAGACCTGCATGCCACGGTCCACGAGCTTCTGCAGGTTGGCGATGCTGCGGTTCCAGGACATCTGGGACCAGAAGTCAACGCCGATCGTGGGGTCGATCTCCACCTTCTGCTCAACGGAGGTGCCCTCGCCGTAGTAGAGCCCGTCGTTGAAGACGCGCGGCTCGATGCCGTTCTCGCGGCAGTACTCCGCGAGGTTGTTGATGTAGGTGGCCAGCGTGTCGGTCCAGTTGTACTCGGGGCCGAGGTTCTCGTGCGCCCAGTCGGTCAGGACGGACTGGTACATGGTGGTGAACGGCGGGCGATCGAACTCCATGTACTCGTCGCAGCCGATGGAGATGTCCGTGGTAGCGCCGCCCTGCTTGAAGAGGTCGAGGTACTCCTTATAGATGGAGTACATGTACGCCACGGCCTCCTCGTTGGTGACGTCCAGGCCGGAGGCGTAGTGCGTCTCGCCGTCGTTGGCAATCTGGCCGTACTCGGGGTGGGCGCGCAGGATCTGGTCGACGTGGCCCGGCGAGTCGATGGACGGGATGACGTTGATGCCGTAGAGGCGAGCCTCCTCCAGGATCTCCAGCACCTCGGCCTTGGTGAGGTACTCGTCGGAGACGATGGCGGGGTCGGTCTCGCACTCGATGCGAAAGCCGAGGTTCTCGGAGAAGTGCATGTCGAGCGTGTTGAGCTTCATGTAGCTCATCTCGTGGATCTGGCGGATGAACCAGTCCTTGGAGATGTACTTGCGGCCGCAGTCAACGAAGAGGCGGCGCTCCTCGAGGTCGGGCCAGTCGACGATGGTGCCGCAGGGCAGCGCGTTGTCGGTGGTCTGAGCCAGGCACTCGAGCGTGCGCAGCGCGTACATGGCGGCGTTCTCGCTCGCGGCGTACACGTGCACGCCGTCCGCGGAGATCTCGATCTTGTAGGCCTCGCTGCTCTCTGACTGGTCCGTGATCTCCGCCACGGGGACGATGTCCACCGTGACGTCGTCGGCAGCGGCGTCCTCGGAGAGGCCGTAGACCATGCCGAAGGGAGTGCTCGAGATGATGTTCTTGTCGGCGAACTCGGCGTTCACGAGCTTGACGACCTCGGCCAGGCGCTCGTTTGCCACGTTGGCATCCGAGGCCTCGATCATGAAGCGCGTTGACGCGGAGAAGCTCCAGGCCTTGCCGACGGGGTCGACCTCATAGGACTGCACGACGGGGTTAACCAGCGTGCGGGCTTCCTCACTCGTGTACTGGGCCTGCGCCGTGACGGGCGTTGCGGCGTTCGCGATCGCCGGCGCCGAAACGCCAAGAACCGCCGCCCCCGCAAGAGCCCCGGCGACGAGCGCGTGCGCGGCACGCCTCGACCATCCAATCTTTGCCATTGCCGACCATCCTTTCAGCGCACGTGGCGCGCGATCCGCAACCTATTGGGAATCTGAAAGATGATACGGCTGAATCCTCGCGTCGCGGGCCGTCCGGAGGCAACGAATCGGCGAGGGGCGGCGAGAAGGACGGCGCCGCGGCAAAAAGAAAGGGACCCTTGCGGGTCCCTGAAAGTGCAATGGCGGGATGTAAGGGACTCGAACCCTCGACCTCCGACGTGACAGGCCGGCGCTCTAACCAGCTGAGCTAACACCCCGTTCGCCTTGCGCAAGGGCTATTCTGGCATACCCCAAAAGCCGTGGCAAGGCCCAATCTCAAAAAAATTTGAGAAGCCCCTCTGAGCTGCGCTTCGTACGCAAAACCTACACGAGCGCCACGTCCGTCGTCTTCCCAGAATCGTCCGTGACCCGCAGCGTGGTGTCGTCAAGCTCAACGGAGTCGATGCTCCCCGAGCCGCCGACCGCCTCGCCGTCCGACCCCACGACGTAGGTGACGCCCGAGATGTGCCCGCCGATCACGTAGCACACCACGTCCCAGCCGTCCTCTCGGTTCTCGGGAATCAGGATGGTCTCGGCAGAGCGAAGAAGCGCCGTCGGAGTCCCCTCGACCTCAAAGAGGACGTCACCTGCGGCGTTCACGAGGGCCCACGTGCCCGCGTCACCCTGGCTCAGGGAGTACGTCTCGTTGCCGTAGCTCACGCTACCGTCGACGCCGGCCTGCTCCTGTGCGGCGTCGTGGGCCTCCTGCCGGTCAATCATCTCCTGCTCGGAGGCGGTGGGGCGAAGGTTTTGGTCGTTCTGGTGGCTCTCCCGCTCGGCAGGCGGGAAGAGCATCGAGGTCACGAGCGTTCCCAGAGCAAACACGACCGCCAGGGCGAGAATTGCCGCGATAACGATAAGGACGACGTTTCTCGTACTGCGGCGCGGCCCCACCTGAGGGCCCCGCTCCTCCGGATGCCGCTTGGCGTAGCGGGCCTCCGCGTTCTTGCGCGCACGGTCGGCCGCCTCCGCGGCGTTCTTGCGCGTTGTCACACGCGCCCCCTGGCCGGCGTGGATAGTCGTGATCTTGTCGGACTCGCTGGCGAGTCCGACTGAATTCGCCGTGCCAGACGACCTGAAGAGTCTTCTCCGGACGCCGCCCGCCTCGCGCGAGGCACGCCGTCTCTCGTTACCAGTTCCCATAGCAGCCCCCTTGCTAGAGCTCGCGACGCGCCTCGATGGCGCGGCCAAGCGTCACCTCATCAGCGTACTCCAGATCCCCGCCAACGGGCAGCCCGCTCGCCAGGCGAGAAACACGAACGTCAAGAGGCCGAATCACCCTCGCGAGATACGATGCTGTGGTCTCGCCCTCGACGTCCGGGTTGGTGGCGAGAATCACCTCTCCGATCTCGTCGTCCGCAAGGCGCGAGAGCAGCTCCCTCACGTGGAGCTGCTCCGGGCCGATCTTGTCCATGGGCGAGATCACGCCCCCGAGCACGTGATAGAGGCCGTGATAGCTTCCCGTGCGCTCGATGGCGCTCACGTCACGCGGTTCGGAGACCACGCAGATCGTGCTCCGGTCCCGCGAGGGGTCGGAGCAGACGTCGCACGTGTCCCGCGTGGCGTAGCTAAAGCACACGGGGCAGAAATGGACCTGCTGCTTGACGTCCAAAATGGCCGCAGCCAGCCTGCGAGCCTCGTCGACATCGGCCTCGAGCAGGTAGTATGCGATGCGCTGGGCGGACTTTGGCCCCACGCCGGGCAAACGTCCCAGCTCGTCGAGAAGCCGCTGGAGCGCGCGACCGTCGTTCAGGTTGCCTTCCATCGCGAAAACTAGAACAGGCCGGGGATGCCCAGGCCGCCAGTGACGGAGCTCACCTGCTTGTTCGCCGCCTCGCCCGCGGACTCGAGGGCGTCGTTGACGGCGGCGAGGATCAGATCCTGGAGCATCTCGACGTCATCGGGATCCACGACCTCGGGGTCGATCGTGAGCGAGGTCACGCGCATGTCTCCCGTGGCCGTAACCTTGACGGCACCGCCGCCGGCGCTCGTGGAGACCTCGAGCTCGGAAACCTTCTGCTGGGCCTCGATGAGCTGCTGCTGCATCTTGCGCGCCTGGGCGATCATCTGGTTGCGGTTCATGCCGCCCATGTTGAAGCCTTTTGCCATTGTCGTTCCTTTCTCTTTCGTGTGGTGAGAGGTAGATCCGGCGAGAAGCACGTGTTGGAGGTCCTTATTCGGAATCCTCGTCGTCTTCACTGTCGTCGACGGGCTCGTCTATGTAGTCGCCGTCCCGGGTGTCGGAGCTCTCCCGCGAGAGCTCGGCCGCCGCCTCCTCATCCGACGTCGTCTCCGCGGGCTCCACCTCAACGCTCACCGGGCTTCCGAGGCTCGAGGCGGAGAGCATGGCAACGATGTCGGCGAACTCGGCGGACAGAGGGGCGCCCGAAGCGGCTGGAACCTGGGACTGCGGAGTTGGCTCCGGAGTGGGCTCTGGAACTGCCCGGGGTGCCGCCGCGGCTGCAACAACCGGGGGCTCGGGAGAGGACGTCGCGGGCTCGTCGTACGAGGCCGCGTCGGCGTCGTCGTAGGGGACGGGCTCGGATGCGGGGGGCTCGTCCCAGGGCATGGGGTAGGCGGCGCTCTCCGCGGGAGCGGGCTGTGAGGTTGCGGCGAGGGCGGGTTCCGGCTGTGCCGCGGGGACCGAGGCCGGGGCGGGTTCCGGCTGTGCCGCGGGGACCGAGGCCGGGGCGGGTTCCGGCTGTGCCGCGGGGACCGAGGCCGGGGCGGGTTCAGGCTGAGGCGCGGGGACCGAGGCCGGGGCGGGTTCAGGCTGAGGCG
>CASFQX010000147.1 GCA_949296375.1 uncultured Olsenella sp. | reverse complement strand
GGGACGTCCAGCGCGTGGAGCAGCTCCTTCACCATGGGGAACTGCTCGTGCAGCGCCGGGTCCATCGGCGGGCGCTGGGCCTTGTACTGGGGCAGCATCTCCATGCGCACGCGCGGCTTGCCCTTGTCGAAGGCGCAGATCACGCCGTCCGGGCGGAAGGTCTCCACCATCTTGATGAACATGTTGAAGAAGCCGAAGAGCGCGTTGGTCGATCGGCCGTCCGGCGCGTTCATGGGCTGGCGGATGGCGTGGAACGCACGGTGCATGAGCGAGTTTCCGTCTATGACGGCGATGGTGCGCGGGGCGTCAGACATGAGGACCTCCTTGTGGTTGCCTCTCGATTGTAGGCGAGAAGGGCGACAAAACGCTCGGGGCCGCGCGCCCGTCGTTCTTCTCGTCTGCACCGAATCGCGACCTATGGCACGCCGTCCTTCTCGCCATCTGCGGTTTCTTTCCTCCGGCTGCACTAAATCCCGACCTATGGCAGGCGAAATGTGCCATAGGTCGGGATTTAGTGCAGGCGAGCCGCGCATTTCTCGGCCGTTTCCGGCTCGCTTCACGCGGATGGCGGGCTAGAAACGCGCGCGTGGCGAGCGCGTAGCAAGTTCGTCTCGGTTTTCTCGCCCGCCCGGGACGCGCCGTAGACTCCCCTTGAAGTCGAACGAGGAGAGTCACATGAGCGAGAAGAACGACCGCCCCGGCCTGTATCGCACGAGCTACGAACATGACGCCTGCGGTATCGGAGCCATCGCGCATCTGCACGGAAGGCGCAGCCACCAGACGCTCGACGACGCGCTCTCGGTACTCGTGAACCTCGAGCACCGCGGCGGCAAAGGCCTAGAGCGCAACACCGGAGACGGTGCGGGCGTGCTCTTTCAGGTGCCGCACCGCTTCTTTCGCAAGGAGGCCCAGAAGGAGGGCCAGCTGCTGCCCGACGAGGGCGACTACGGCGTGGCCATGCTCTTCTTCCCGCATGACGATCCCGCCGGAGTGGCGGCCGCCCGCCAGGTCTTTGAGCGAGGCTGCGCAGAGTGCGGCGTGCCGCTCATGTTCTGGCGTGAGGTTCCGGTTGACCCGCACGACCTGGGTTCCACGGCGCGCGCCTGCATGCCCACGATCTGCCAGGCGTTCCTGCGCCGCCCGGAGGACGTGCCCCGCGGCCAGGACTTTGAGCGCCGCCTCTATGTGACCCGTCGCACCATCGAGCGCGCGGCCGACGCCGAGCCTGCGCTCGCCGGCAAGATCTTCTACGTCTGCAGCATGTCCGCCCGCACGATCGTCTACAAGGGCATGCTCGTCGCCACGCAGATGCGACGCTTCTACCTTGACCTCAATGACGCCGCGGTGGAGACGGCGCTTGCCCTCGTGCACTCGCGCTACTCCACCAACACGACTCCGAGCTGGGAGCGCGCGCACCCCAACCGCTACCTCATCCACAACGGCGAGATCAACACCCTGCGCGGCAACGTGAGCTGGATTCGCGCCCGCGAGCCGCGTCTCTACTCACCCGTGCTGGGCGCCGATCTCGAGCGCGTCATGCCGATCATCAACCGCGAGGGCTCGGACTCCGCGATCCTGGACAACGTCCTTGAGTTCCTCGTCATGAACGGCCGTCCGCTCGACCGTGCGGTCACGCTCATGATGCCCGAGCCCTGGGACAAGAACCCCGCGCTCGGCGAGAAGCGCCGCGCCTACGACGAGTACCAGTCCATGCTCATGGAGCCCTGGGACGGACCGGCGGCGATCGTGTTCACGGACGGCCGGACGATCGGTGCCGCGCTCGATCGCAACGGCCTTCGCCCGGCCCGCTACTATGTGACGCGCGACGACCGCCTGATCCTCGCCTCCGAGGTGGGGACCATCGACGTCGACCCCGCCAACGTCCTGCGCGCGGGTTGCCTCGGCCCCGGTGAGATGCTTGAGGTGGACCCCATACAGGGCAGGGTCATCTGGAACGACGAGATACGCGACCGCCTGGCGGGCGAGAAGCCCTATCGCGACTGGATTGACGAGGAGACGATCAATCTTGTGGACCTGCCCGCGCCCGGCCCCGTCAAGGCCCGGCACTCGGACAGCTTCGGCGCAAAGGACGCGCCTGCAGAACTCGCGGCGGACCTAGACGGGGCCGGGCGCTCCAGTGACGCGATCGCACCTCTCGCAGCGCGGCTCGCGGGTCACGGCTGGCACTACGACGACGTTGACGAGGTCGTGCGTCCGATGGCCGCCCAGGGCTCCGTGCCGCTGGCCTCGATGGGCGTGGACGCGCCGCTCGCGTGCCTCTCCGCGCGCGACCGCTCGTTCTTCGACTACTTCCACCAGCTCTTCGCCCAGGTGACCAACCCGCCGATCGACGCTCTGCGCGAGGGCATGGTTACGAGCACCAAGCTCTATCTCGGCAACCACGGCAACCTCCTCGAGGACTGCCGAGACAGCTGTCGTCTCGTGCGACTGCCCGGCCCGATTCTCTCGGAGGCGGACTTCCGGCGCATCTGCGCGATCGACCGTGCTGGTTTCAGGGTCGCGCACGAAAGCGCGATCTATCTCGCGTCTGGTGGCGAGCATGCGTTGGCCAGGGCCTTGGATTCCCTCGCGGAGAGCATCGAGAAGGACGTGCGCGCCGGGGCAAACATCGTGGTGATCTCGGACCGCGCAGCGGCAGGCGAGGTGCCCATTCCCTCGCTGCTCGCGCTTGGCTGCGTGCACAACCACCTCATTCGCTGCGGCTTGCGCACCCGTGCGGACCTTGTGATAGAGGCGGGCGACGCCTTGAGTGCCCATGACTTTGCGTGCCTGGTGTCCTTCTCGGCATCCGCGGTTCATCCCTATCTGGCGCATGAGTGCGTCGCAAACCAGTGCGCTCGCGGCGAGTTGGACCTCTCCGCGGAGGAGGCCTGCGCAAACTACGATCGCGCCGTCACCGCGGGCATCGTCTCGATCATGTCCAAGATGGGCATCTCAACGATGCAGGGCTACCACTCCGCGCAGATCTTTGAGATCGTGGGTCTCTCGGACGAGCTCGTGGAGCGCTGCTTCACCTTCACGGCCACGCGTGTGGGCGGTCTGGGCGTGGATGACCTCCAGCGCCTTCTGGACGAACGTCACGCTGCGGCATCGAAGCTCGACGCGTCCCCCGCTCCGGGGCAGCTCCCCACGCTCGGTCTCACCAAGTGGCGACCGGCAGGCGAGGAGCATCTCATCGACCCCAAGGCCATCTACCTGCTGCAGCGCGCATGCCGCGAGGGCGACTACGACCTCTTCAAGGAATACGCCGCCTGGGTGCACCGGGCCGGTCGCGCCGTCACTCTGCGTGACCTCATGGGCTTCTCGCCCGCGGGTCCTGCCGTGCCGCTCGATGAGGTGGAGCCGGCCGAGCGGATCGTGCGGCGCTTCAACACCGGAGCGATGAGCTACGGCTCCATCTCTCGCGAGCAGCACGAGTGCCTCGCCATCGCGATGAACCGCCTGCACGGTCGGTCAAACTCCGGCGAGGGCGGCGAGGACCCCGCGCGCGAGACCCCGCGAGCAAACGGCGATTCCGCGCGCTCCGCGATCAAGCAGGTGGCGTCCGGACGCTTTGGCGTGACGAGCCGCTATCTGGTCTCCGCGACGGAGATCCAGATCAAGATGGCGCAGGGCGCCAAGCCCGGCGAGGGCGGTCACCTTCCCGGGAAGAAGGTCTACCCGTGGATCGCCGAGGTGCGCCAGTCCACGCCCGGCGTGAGCCTCATCTCCCCGCCGCCGCACCATGACATCTACTCGATCGAGGACCTCGCCGAACTGATCTTTGACCTCAAGTGCGCCAACCCCGGCGCCCGCGTCTCGGTGAAGCTCTGCGCGCTCGCGGGGGTGGGTACCATCGCCACGGGCGTGGCGAAGGGCGGGGCCGACAAGATCCTCGTCTCGGGGCACAATGGTGGCACCGGCGCCGCCCCGCGCGACTCGATCCACCACGCGGGCATCCCGTTCGAGATCGGCCTCGCCGAGACCCAGCAGACGCTCATGCGCAACGGCCTGCGCTCGCGCGTGGTGCTCGAGACGGACGGCAAGCTCATGAGCGGGCGCGACGTTGCGATTGCGGCGCTCCTTGGCGCCGAGGAGTTTGGCTTTGCCACGATGCCGCTCATCGCCTGCGGCTGTCTCATGCAGCGCGACTGCCAGCGCGACACTTGCCCGGCGGGCGTGGCGACCCAGGACTGCCGCCTGCGCGGGCGCTTCTCGGGCAAACCCGAGCACGTGGTCAACTTCATGACGTTCGTGGCCGAGGAGCTGCGCGAGATTATGGCGTCGCTGGGCTTTCGCACGGTTGACGAGATGGTTGGCCGCGCGGACTGCCTGTGCCAGGTACCGGTTGCCGGGGAGGCCAACTGGAAGGCCAACTGCCTGGACCTCTCCGACCTTCTCGCCCCGGGCGTCTGCGAGTTTGGGCGGCAGATTCCTGGAGCCGCCGCGCCGCGCTTCCTGCCGGAGATGGCGGCAGACCTGGAGCTGGGGCGAACGCTCGACGCCACCCTGCTCGTTCCCTACACCGAGGGCGCCCGATCGCATCTGGAGCCCATCCGCCTGCGCGCGGACATCGACAATGTCAACCGCTGCGTGGGGACGATGCTCGGCAGCCGCGTGACGGCAGCGCACCCCGAGGGCCTCCCGGAGGGTTCGGTCACGGTGGACTGCGAGGGCTCGGCTGGCCAGAGCTTTGGCGCATTCCTGCCGGCGGGCGTCACGCTCAACGTGGCCGGCGACGCCAACGACTACTTCGGAAAGGGTCTCTCGGGCGGGGTGCTCTCCGTGCGGCCCGCAGATGGTGCCACGTACAAGTTTGATGAGAACGTCATCGTGGGCAACGTGGCCCTCTACGGCGCCACGGGCGGGCGCGCCTTTGTGAACGGCCTTGCGGGCCAGCGCTTCTGTGTGCGCAACTCCGGAGCAACCGTGGTGGCGGAGGGCGTGGGGGCCCACGGCTGCGAGTACATGACTGGCGGCATCGTGGTCGTGCTCGGCGAGGTGGGGCCCAACTTCGCGGCAGGCATGTCCGGGGGCGTGGCATACGTCTACGACCGGTTTGGCACGCTCGCGAGCCGCTGCAACACCGAACTCGTGAACTTGGAAGAGCCGGACGAGCAGGACCTCGCGCTCGTGCGCTCGCTCGTGGAGGAGCACGTGCGCCGCACCGCGAGCCCGCGCGGCATTAAGTTGCTCTATCAGTTCGATGAGGTCCGCGGGTGCTTTGTGAAGGTGATACCGCGTGACTACGAGCGGGTCCTCGGCTTGGTGGCCGAGGCCGAGGCGGCGGGGGAGACTCACCAGGCCGCGCTCGAGCGCGCGTTTGACGTCATGAGGGAGGGCTAGCATGGGAAAGCCTGGTGCGTATCTGACGGTTGGCCGCAAGACCGAGCCGCTGCGACCGGTTTCCGAGCGCGTGCTCGACTACGACGAGCTCCATGGCGAGCTGGATGAGGCGCGACGCCGCGCACAGGCGAGCCGCTGCATGAACTGCGGCGTGGCGTTCTGCCAGGCGGGCGTGAGCTTTGGCGGCGCTCGCCCGAGTGGCTGCCCGCTCCACAACCTCATCCCCGAGTGGAACGACCTTCTCTACCGGGGGCTCTGGCGCGAGGCCGCAGATCGCCTGGCGCTCACGTCTCCGCTCCCGGAGTTCACGAGCCGCGTGTGCCCGGCGCTCTGCGAGGCGGCCTGCAACCTGGGCTGCCACGGCGAGGCCGAGACGATTCACGACAACGAGCGCGCGATCTCCGACTGGGAGTGGGAGCACGGCGGGCCGAGGCGCTTCTCGCCCGCCGCGCCGGACGCGCCGCGCGTTTCCGTGGTGGGCTCCGGGCCTGCCGGGCTCGCGGCCGCCTGGGAGCTCGCCCGGCGCGGGGCCCGCGTGACGGTCGTCGAGCGCTCCGACCGTGCGGGCGGACTTCTCACCTACGGCATCCCCAACATGAAGCTGCCCAAGGAGGTGGTCGCGCGCCGCGTGGCCCTCATGGGGGAGCTGGGAATCGAGTTTTGCCTGAACACGGACGCTGCCGAGAAGGACGTGGCGCAGGAGCTGCTCACGGGGTCCGACGCGGTGGTCCTCGCCGCCGGCGCGCGCGTCCCGCGCGGCCTCGCGGCGACGGGCTTTGAGGCCGGGCTCGCCTCGGGTGGCGTGGCATGGGCCGTGGACTACCTCACGGCCTCCACGCGCTCGCTGCTCGACGGTGGCGAGCCCGCCGTGAGCGCCGAGGGTCGCGACGTGGTGGTAATCGGAGGCGGCGACACGGGCAACGACTGCCTCGGCACTGCCGTGCGCCAGGGCGCGCGCAGCGTGACCCAGATTGAGTTCCTGCCGCGCCCCGCCGAGCCGGGGCCGGGCACCACGCGCTGGCCCGAGTGGCCCGCCACACTCAAGACCGACTACGGCCAGCAGGAGGCCATCGAACTCATGGGCGGAGAGATGCGCCTCTGGGGCGTGGATACCCTCGAGGTTCTTCTCGACGCAAACGGCAGCGTCCAAGGCCTCTCCGTGGCGGATCTCGACTGGTCCTCCGGTCGTCCCGAGCGCGTGGCTGGCAGCGAGCGTGAGATCCCCGCGCGGCTCGTGCTCGTGGCCTGCGGCTTCACGGGTCCTGAGCGCGGTCTGCTGGACGCCTTTGACGTGCGCACGGACTCGCGTGGGCTTCCCGTCACAGCACCTGGTTCCCATCGGGCGGAGAATGCCAACGAGACCCCGGTCTTTCTTGCCGGGGACGTGCGAAGCGGTTCCTCGCTCGTGGTGAGTGCCATCGCCGACGCCCTTGGCTGCGTGGACGAGGTCATGACGACGCTGGGGGCCTAGGATGGATGGCGAGAGGGACAAGGGCCTGGTCTGGCTGGAGGACGGCAGGGAGGAGTCCTTTGAGCCGGCTGCCCCCTTGCGCCCCTGGCTCGAGGAGTCCCTGCAGTGGGCGGCGCATGACGAACCAACCCCGGGGCCTCCCGAGCCCAAGGGCTCCGAGCTCATCTGGCTGTAAGGTGCCGTGCTCTTTTCGCCATGAAATGGCGCTGAAGATGCAACCAAACCATGCGCCGCGCTTCACGCGGGGGCAACGGCTGTGAAACAATGTGCCCGTAGAGTATTCGACCGTAAGCCACAACGCCAAGAGAAAGGGCGCACATGGGCAAGGACAGGGTCTCCCAGGAGTACGGCAGCCTGCTCTTCACGGACGCCGTGATGCAGGAGCGGCTCCCCAAGCCAACGTACAAGGAACTTCGCCAGGTCATCGACGACGGCAAGCCGCTCGATCTTGACATCGCCAACGAGGTCGCGCACGCGATGAAGGAGTGGGCGCTCGAGAAGGGCGCCACGCACTTCGCGCACTGGTTCCAGCCGCTCACGGGCATCACGTCCGAGAAGCACGACAGCTTCCTCACGCCGATCAACGACGGCACGATCCTCATGTCCTTCTCGGGCAAGGAGCTGGTCCAGGGCGAGCCGGACGCCTCCTCCTTCCCGAGCGGCGGCCTGCGCGCCACCTTCGAGGCCCGCGGCTACACCGCCTGGGACCCCACGAGCCCGGCCTTCATCAAGGACGAGGTGCTCTGCATCCCCACGGCCTTCGTCTCCTACACCGGTGAGGCGCTGGACAAGAAGACGCCGCTTCTGCGCTCCCAGGTCGCGCTCGAGACGCAGGCCAAGCGCGTGCTCGCCCTCTTCGGCCGCGAGCCCAAGCGCGTCTTCACCACCATCGGTCCCGAGCAGGAGTACTTCCTCGTCAAGGAGGAGGACTACGAGGCGCGCCCCGACCTGGTCTACTGCGGGCGCACGCTCTTCGGCTGCGAGCCGGTCAAGGGCCAGGAGCTCGAGGAGCACTACTTCGGCGCCATCCGACCCACGGTGAACGACTTCATGAAGGAGGTCGATGACGAGCTCTGGAAGCTCGGCGTGCCGGTCAAGACCAAGCACAACGAGGTCGCCCCGTCCCAGCACGAGTTGGCTCCGATCTTCGAGCAGGGTTCGCTGGCAATCGACGACAACCTCCTCACCATGGAGAAGCTCAAGCTCATGGCCACGCGTCACGGCCTGGCCTGCCTGGAGCACGAGAAGCCCTTCGAGTACGTGAACGGCTCGGGCAAGCACAACAACTGGTCGATCTGCGCCGACGG
>CASFQX010000146.1 GCA_949296375.1 uncultured Olsenella sp. | reverse complement strand
TGGGCGGCCACGACTGCGCGCTCTTCTTCATGAACGCCGAGTTCATGATGGGCTCGATGGGCTCCGTGGTGGGCGAGAAGATCGCGCGCACCTTCGAGCGCGCCACCGAGGCGGGCCTTCCCGTCGTGGGCTTCACCGTCTCCGGCGGCGCCCGCATGCAGGAGGGCACCACCTCGCTCATGCAGATGGCCAAGGTCTCCGCGGCGGTGCGCCGGCACTCCGAGGCGGGGCTGTTCTACCTGACCGTGCTCACCGACCCCACCACCGGCGGCGTCACCGCGAGCTTTGCCATGGAGGGCGACGTCATCCTCGCCGAGCCGGGTGCGCTCGTCGGCTTTGCCGGCCCGCGCGTGGTGGAGCAGACCACGCACAAGAAGCTCCCCGCCGGCTTCCAGCGCTCCGAGTTCCTGCTCGAGCACGGCTTCTGCGACCTCATCGTGGAGCGCAAGGACATGGTGGCCACCCTCGCCGAGCTTCTCGCCCTGCACGAGGGCAAGGCGCCCGGCGCGGACGCCCCTCACGCCCTGGCGCACGAGGAGGCCCGTCGCGGCCGCGGCGTGCGTCCCAAGCGCACGCCCGCTCCCGAGAGTGCCTACGACATCGTCAAGCTCACGCGCTCCACTGATCGCGCCACCGCCCTCGAGCTCATCGAGCGCGGCTGGGACGGCTTCGTGGAGCTGCACGGCGACCGCCTCTTTGCCGACGACGCTGCCATCGTGGCGGGCATCGCCTGGAAGGGCGAGCGCGTGATGACCGTGATCGCCATCGAGCGCGGCAATACCACCAAGGAGCGCGTGCGCCGCAACTTTGGCATGGCGCACCCCGAGGGCTACCGCAAGGCGCTGCGCCTCATGCACCAGGCCGAGAAGTTCGGGCGCCCCGTTGTCTGCCTCGTTGACACCTCCGGCGCCTACTGCGGCATCGGGGCCGAGGAGCGCGGCCAGGGCGAGGCCATCGCCACCAACCTCGTTGCCATGAGTGGCCTGCGCACGCCCGTGGTGAGCGTGGTGGTGGGCGAGGGCGGATCCGGCGGCGCGCTGGCGCTGGCCGTGGCCGACCGCGTCTACATGCTCGGGAGCGCCGCGTACTCCGTGGTGAGCCCCGAGGGTTGCGCCTCGATCCTCTGGAAGGATACCAAGCGCGCCGGGGACGCCGCGGCCGCGCTGCACATCACGGCCCCCGACCTCGCCGAGCTTGGCCTTGTTGACCGCGTGGTGCCCGATTTTGGCCTCTCGCACACCCAGATCGCTCACGACCTCGTGCGCGAGGTTGAGCACGCCCTGGACGAGCTTGTCCCGCTGCCCGCAGACGAGCTCGTGGCGCGCCGCTACGACAAGTTCCGCGCGATGGGAGGCGACCACATATGCTCGCTCTAGTTACCGACTCTACCTGCGGCCT
Organism: uncultured Olsenella sp.; assembly: GCA_949296375.1. GTDB lineage: Bacteria > Actinomycetota > Coriobacteriia > Coriobacteriales > Atopobiaceae > Thermophilibacter. The sequence goes on along the minus strand of CASFQX010000146.1, from coordinate 3,407 downwards.
CACGCGCAACGAGGCTGCCGAGCTGGGCGTTGACGTGCTGCCGATGGGGTATGCCGCCGGAGTCGCCCGCCACGCCGAAGGGTTTGTCGGCGAGAACGGGGACTACGCCAAGGCGCTCACCGGCGGCGGCCTGGTGACCACCGAGGCCGTGCGGCCCTCTGCCTTCGAACGCGTCTTCCGTCGTCACCTCGAGGCGGGCAACGACGTGCTCTGCGTCACGATCTCCTCGCGCCTCTCCGGCACGTTCCGCAGCGCCGAGCAGGCGGCGGAGGCCGTGGGCGGCAAGGGCGTGACGGTCTTTGACTCCTGGGAGACTGCCGGTGCGCTCGAGTTTCTCGTCCGCCGCGCACGGGCGCTCGCGAACGCGGGCGAGGGCGTCGAGAAGATCGTGGAGGAGCTCACGGCGCTGCGCGGCACCACGCGCATCGTGTTCTCCGTGCCCGACATGGTGGCGCTCTCCCGCAGCGGCCGCCTGGGCGCGATTCGTCGCGCGGTGGCGACCAAGCTCAACCGCTACCCGGTGATGGCGCTCGGCGAGGGAGCCATCGTCAAGCTCGCCGACGGTCGCGGCGCTCGCGGCATGGCGCACGTCATGGCCGAACAGGTCCCCGAGGGTGCGACGGAGCTCCTGGTCTCGCACTTTGGTCCGCGTGGCGTTGAGGCGCGCGAGGTCCTTCTCGCCGCGCGTGAGCGCTTCCCGGAGGCCCACCTGCGCGTGAAGGACGGCGGTCCGGTGCTGTCCAAGCACCTTGGCCTGGGCGCCGTGGCGCTTTCCTGGGCGTAGGAATAGCTGCTGATCGCGCCGGGACGGGGGCTGCTGCGCGACGCGCCGCTTTGCGGAAGCGTCGCCCCGCAATCCCCGTCCCGGCGCTACCCGTTTCTTGCCGCGGAGCGGCGGTTCCTGCCCGGACGGTTATGCGCACTTCGCGCGTTCACAAACCAGCAGCTAGACGCCTTGGCGAGAAAAACCTCTCCTCGCAACACCGCGCACAACCAACGCGACCGCGCACAACCGACGAAGCCGCTCTCTGCCGCGCCCGCTGTGGCCCGCCCGTCCTTCTCGCCCGCGCCCGCCACGGCCCGCCCGTCCTTCTCGCCCACACCCGCCACGGCCCGCCCGTCCTTCTCGCCCACACCTGCGCCCGACCCCCTCCAATAACACGCAGAATTACCTTCAACAACATATATCCGCAGGAAAGTTTTTCGGAAAAGTCCAATTCTGCGTGTTATTTAAGGGGAGGGAGCCGAGAAGAACGTGGGGTCGCAGCCGAGAAGCGCGCCCAACCGAGAAGCGCGTGCGCCCGAGAGTCGCCTGCGGCCTCGCGTGAACTCCTCGTGGAGAATGGATACGCCCGGCCCCGTGGCGTTTTGACAACAGGGACCCATGCGCGTAATCTTCACCGTTGCGTCAATCCGGGGCAGAGGTGCTGCTCGGCCCTTGAATACGAGTAAAAGAGCACGTAGTCGATAGTACAGAAGGAGAGAGCTTTGCCTACTATCAACCCGCTGGTCCGCAAGGGCCGCATTAGCGTCAAGGCCAAGTCCAAGAACGCCGCCCTGCAGCACAACCCCCAGAAGCGTGGCGTCTGCACCCGCGTCTTCACCACCACCCCCAAGAAGCCGAACTCCGCTCTTCGTAAGGTCGCCCGTGTGCGCCTCGTGAACGGCATCGAGGTCACCGCCTACATCCCCGGCGAGGGCCACAACCTCCAGGAGCACTCCATCGTCCTGATCCGCGGCGGCCGCGTTCGTGACCTCCCCGGTGTCCGCTACAAGATCATCCGTGGCGCCTACGACTGCGCCGCCGTCCAGAACCGCCAGAAGGCCCGTTCTCGCTACGGCACCAAGCGCCCCAAGTAGTTCCGCCGCGTACCTGATCGCACTCACTGAAGGAGATACACCATGCCGCGTCGTGCAGCAGCCAAGAACCACCGTCGCGAGGTCCAGCCGGACGCCGTGTACAACAACCGTCTCGTGACCCAGCTCATCAACAAGGTCCTCCTGGACGGCAAGAAGTCCACCGCCGAGCGCATCGTCTACGGTGCCTTTGACATCGTGGCCGAGAAGAGCGGCGAGGACGCCCTCACCGTCTTCAAGAAGGCCATGGACAACGTCCGCCCGACCCTCGAGGTCAAGCCCAAGCGCGTGGGCGGCGCCACCTACCAGGTGCCGATGGAGGTCAACTCCCGTCGCGCCACCACCCTTGCCATCCGCTGGATGGTCAACTTCTCCCGCGCCCGCAAGGAGAAGACCATGGCCGAGCGTCTCGCCAACGAGATCCTCGACGCCTCCAACGGCGTCGGCGCCTCCATCAAGAAGCGCGAGGACCTCTTCAAGATGGCCGAGGCCAACCGCGCCTTCTCTCACTACCGCTTCTAGTCCGCGAGAACGAGGAGAAGCCACATGGCAAAGGTTAAGTACAAGCTCGAGGACCTCCGCAACATCGGCATCATGGCCCACATCGACGCCGGTAAGACCACCACGACGGAGCGCATCCTCTACTACACGGGCAAGACCCACAAGATCGGCGAGGTTCACGACGGCGCCGCCACCATGGACTGGATGGTCCAGGAGCAGGAGCGCGGCGTGACCATCACCTCCGCGGCCACCACGTGCTTCTGGAAGGACCACGTCATCCAGATCATCGACACCCCGGGCCACGTTGACTTCACGTCCGAGGTCGAGCGCTGCCTGCGCGTCCTCGACGGCGCGGTCGCGGTCTTCGACGCCGTTGCCGGCGTCCAGCCGCAGTCCGAGACCGTCTGGCGTCAGGCCACCACGTACGGCGTCCCCCGCATCGCGTTCATCAACAAGTATGACCGCATCGGCGCCGACTTCTTCCACGCCATCGAGACCATGAAGGACCGCCTGCACGCCAACGCCGTGGCGGCCCAGATCCCGATGGGTGCCGAGAACAACTTCTGGGGTCTCGTCGACCTGGTCACCATGACCGCGTGGGACTTCAAGGAGGACGCCAAGGGCATGATCTACCCCGAGGCCATGGACGCCATCCCCGAGGAGTTCGTGGACCTCGCCAACGAGAAGCGCGAGGAGCTTCTCGACGCCGCCTCCAACTTCTCCGACGAGATCATGGAGGCCGTGCTCGAGGAGGCCGAGATCCCCGTCGACACCCTCAAGGCCGCTCTGCGCAAGGGCGTCATCGACGGCGAGCTCAACCTCGTCTTCGTGGGCTCCGCCTACAAGAACAAGGGCATCCAGGAGCTCCTCGACGCCGTTGTTGACTACCTCCCTAGCCCGCTCGACGTCACCGAGATCGACGGCACCACGCTCAAGGGCGAGAAGGACGTGCGTCACGCCGACCCGAAGGAGCCCTTCGCGGCCCTCGCCTTCAAGATCATGACCGACCCCTACGTCGGCAAGCTCACCTACATCCGCGTCTACTCCGG
>CASFQX010000145.1 GCA_949296375.1 uncultured Olsenella sp. | reverse complement strand
CGCGCTTGCCCACGAGCTCGCCAACGAACTCGGCGGCCTCCTTGTTGGAGCCGATCTTGCCCGTGGCGCGGAACTCGGGGTCGAGGGTCGAGGCAGAGCAGATGGTCTTGCCGTCGGCGTCATCGATGAGCTGAGCGTAGATGTGAGCGTTGGTGCGGTGCACGCTGAGGCGCGGACGCTCAGCGGTGCCGAAGATCTTGGCGCGGGTACGGCGCTCGCGGCGCTTGAGACCGGCCTTCTTCGCCTGCTGCTTGTTCATTCCTTCTCCTTAGACGTGCCACCACCTGACGGGGTGATGGTCTTGTACCAGCCCTATGGCTACTTGGCGGCCTTGCCGAGCTTCCTGCGGATGTGCTCGCCCACGTAGTGGATGCCCTTGCCCTTGTACGGCTCGGGCGGGCGCTTCATGCGGATCTCAGCGGCGACCTGGCCGACCTGCTCCTTGGAGATGCCCTTGACGTTGATGTGGGTGTTGTCGGGCACCTCGAACGTGATGTTCTCGGGGCAGACGTAGATCACGGGGTGAGAGTAGCCGAGGGAGAGGTCGAGGTCCTTGCCCTTGAGCGTGGCACGGTAGCCAACGCCGGTGAGCTCGAGCTTCTTCTCAAAGCCCTCGGAGACGCCCACGACCATGTTGTGCAGAAGGGTGCGGGTGAGGCCCTGCTGGGCGTTGGAGGCGGTGGACTCGTCCACGCGGACGACGAGAAGCTCCTCGCCCTCCTCCTTGATCTCAACGAGGTCGGAGAAGGTGCGGGTGAGCTCGCCCTTCCCGCCCTTGACGGTGACGGTGCTTCCGTTGACTGTCACAGTGACTCCGGCCGGAACCTGGACAGGCTGCTTACCAATACGAGACACGGCTGTCTCCTTTCATTCCTGCCGAGAGTTACCAGACGTAGGCGATAATCTCGCCGCCGATGCCGAGCTTGCGAGCATCGCGGTCGCACATCATGCCCTTGGAGGTGGAGATGACGGCGGTGCCGAGACCACCGAGCACGCGCGGAAGCTTGTCCGCGGTGGAGTAGATGCGCAGGCCAGGCTTGGAGATGCGACGGATGCCGCGGATGACCTTGGCGTGGCGAGCACCGTACTTGAGGGTGATGTGGAGGGTCTTCTGCGGGCTGGTGTCCTCAACCTCGTAACCCGCGATGTAGCCCTCCTCGCAGATGACGCGGGCAACCTCAACGAGCACCTTGGTCGAGGGCATGGACACCTCGGCCTTGTTGGCTGCGTTCGCGTTGCGGATACGCGTCAGCATGTCGGAAATGGGATCGGTAATCTTCATTGATACTTCTCCTTCGTCAATGATGAACCTGAGTGCCCGGTTCGCACGCACCCGTGGCACGCGCGCCTGGGCGTCAGAGCCCTTTGCGTCCTACCAGCTGGCCTTGCGGACGCCAGGAAGCTCGCCCGTGCTCGCAAGCTCGCGGAAGCACACGCGGCAGAGCCCGAACTTGCGATAGACGGAGTGGGGACGCCCACAGCGCTGGCAACGGTTCTGCTTGCGGGTCGAGTACTTCGGCTCGCGCGACGCCTTGACGATCATCGATGTCTTAGCCACAAATCCTCCTTCAGAGAAACTCTCGGCCGGGCGCCGGGGCGCCCGGTCCTTATCTGCTATTCGACCTACTCAGCCTTGAACGGGAAGTGGAAGGCCTTGAGAAGCGCCTTGCCCTCCTCGTCGGTCTGAGCGGTGGTCACGATGGTGATGTCCATGCCGCGGGTGTGATCGATCTTGTCGAAGTCGATCTCCGGGAAGATGAGCTGCTCGGTGACGCCCATGGAGAAGTTGCCACGGCCGTCGAAGCTCTTCGGGGAGATGCCGCGGAAGTCGCGGATGCGCGGGATGGCGATGGAGATGAGACGATCGAAGAACTCCCACATGCGGTCGCCGCGGAGGGTGACCTTGGCGCCGATCGGCATGCCGGCGCGGAGCTTGAAGGTAGCGATGGACTTGCGGGCGTGGGTGATCAGCGGCTGCTGGCCGGTGATGGCGCGCAGGTCGGCAACGGCACCGTCGATGGCCTTGGCGTCCGTGGCGGCCTCGCCGACGCCCATGTTGACCACGATCTTCTCGATCTTGGGGATCTGGTTGACGTTCTTGTAGCCAAACTGCTTCTGGAGCTCGTCACGCACGGTGGCGAAATACTGCTCCTTGAGACGCGGGACGTACTTGTCTGCCATGTTCACTCCTTAGATCCTGGGGTTCTCAGCACGGGGTTTCCAACCTCGTGCCTCCCTGCCTTGGCGGGGCCGGGAGCCTTGTCATGCGCCCGAGGCAGAATCCTCCCTACCTACAGACGCAAGGAAACATATTACGCCCATTCTCCACAAAATGAAACCGGGATCTTTGCGGCACGTTTCCTGCACATTCGCGCTCTTCTCGCCTGGGGAATGCGGGCTCGTCTCAGGGTCGAGGGGCTTCTCGCTTGACGAATGCGGGCTCGTCTCAGCCTGAGGGGCTTCTCGCTTGACGAAAGCGGGCTCGTCTCAGGCAAATCACGGTAATTACCTGAGACGAGCCCAATATTGTCAGGCGCACCGCACCAAAAGCTGAGACGAGCCTCCCTTGGACAAATCCGTGCCGCCCTACCCCAGCGCGTCGACGATACCAACGAGAAGGTCGTTGTACTCCTCAAACGCCGGGACGTCGGGGTTGTCAGCCTGGATCTGCGGGGTGCTGCGGAAGAGGAAGCCCGCCTTGCTCGCGCGGATCATGGCGAGGTCGTTGAAGGAGTCGCCGGCGGCAATGGTGTCAAAGCCGCAGCTCTGAAGTGCGCGAACGGTGGTGAGCTTGGAGTTCTCGCAGCGCATGCGGTGGGCGAGGATCTCCCCTGTGGGCGACACTTCAAGCGAGTTGCAGAGCAGCGTGGGCCAGCCGAGCTTGGCCATGAGTGGCTTGGCAAACTCCTCAAACGTGTCGGAGAGAATCACCACCTGCGTGCGCTGGCGCAGGGCGTCGAGAAACTCGCTCGCCCCGGGCAGGGGGTCGATACGGGAGATGACGTCTTGAATCTGCGGGAGGCCGAGCCCGTGCTCGCGCAGGACCTCGATGCGGAAGGCCATGAGCTTGTCGTAGTCGGGCTCGTCGCGCGTGGTGCGTGAGAGCTCGGGGATACCGGACTCCTCGGAGAACGCGATCCAGATCTCCGGCACGAGCACGCCCTCAAGGTCGAGACAAACGATGTTCATGACGCATCCCCTCTCAGCGCAACCGTTCTTCTCGCCATCATACACGGCGAAGGTTTCTGCTGCGCAGCACTCGCCCCAACAACCCGGCCAGCGTATGCCTGCGCGAAATGTTGACCTATGTCACAGGGCGAGAAGGACCAACTGGGCGTTCTTCTCGCCCCGTGCGCAAAATCGCGACCTATGGCAGACATTTCCTGCCATAGGTCGCGATTTCAATCAACGCGTTATTTGCGGCTTCCCTCCACCACGCCCTGCAACGCACCAAGCGCGTCACCACCGCAACCAAAACCCCTCGGTGGGGCCTGTTGTGGCCTGAACGCAGGGAGCCCCCGGAATTCCTAAGCAAGAGTTTTTGAGCGCAAAGCGCGAACACTCTTGCGTGGAATTCCGGGGGCTCCCCCTTGAGCGTTAAGGACTACAGCCTTAGAGCTTGATCTCGATGTCCACGCCGGCCGGGAGGTCGAGGCGCATGAGCGAGTCAACCGTGGCGGCAGCCGGGTCGAGGATGTCGATGAGGCGCTTGTGGGTGCGCATCTCGAACTGCTCGCGGGAGTCCTTGTCCTTGTGCGGCGAGCGGATGACCGTGTAGAGGTTGCGCTCGGTGGGCAGGGGGATGGGACCGGACACGCGGGCGCCCGTCTTCTGGGCGGTGTCGACGATGAGCTTCGCGGACTGGTCAACGACCTCGTGGTCGTAGCCCTTGAGGCGAATCCTGATCTTCTGGCTTGACACTTTGTACCTCCAAATGAGCTAGGGCTCGTGGTCGTTGACTTAGGAAGCGTTTCCGCCGTTCTTGGCGACGATCTCGTCGCGAATGTTCTTCGGGACGGGCTCGTAGGAGTCGAACTGCATGGTGTAGCTCGCACGGCCCTGGGTCTGGGAGCGGAGGTCGGTGGCGTAGCCGAACATCTCGCCCAGCGGCACCTTGGCACGGATCACCTTGGTGTCGCGACGGTCCTCCATGCCCTCGATCTTGCCGCGGCGGGAGGAGAGGTTACCCATGACGTCACCCATGTACTGCTCGGGCGTCTCAACCTCGACCTCCTCGATCGGCTCGAGAAGAACCGGGTCGGACTTCTTGAGGGCGTCCTTGATGGCCATGGAGCCGGCGATCTTGAAGGCGGCCTCGGAGGAGTCGACCTCGTGGTAGGAGCCGTCGATGAGCTTGACCTTGATGTCGACGACCGGGTAGCCGGCGATGACGCCGCTCTCGAGCGCCTCCTGGATGCCCTTGTCGATGGAGGGGATGTACTCCTTCGGGATCACACCACCGACGATGGCGTTCTCGAACTCGTAGCCCTTGCCCTCCTCGTTGGGCTCCATGTCGATGACGGCGTGGCCGTACTGGCCGCGACCGCCGGACTGGCGGACGAACTTGCCCTCGGCGTGCATGACGGCCTTGCCGGCGGTCTCACGGTAGGCGACCTGCGGCTTACCGACGTTGCAGTCAACCTTGAACTCGCGACGCAGACGGTCGACGATGATCTCGAGGTGCAGCTCGCCCATGCCGGAGATGATGGTCTGGCCGGTCTCGTGGTCGGTGTGGACCTGGAACGTCGGGTCCTCCTCGGCGAGCTTGGCCAGGCCCACGGACATCTTGTCCTGCTCGGCCTTGGTCTTGGGCTCAACGGCGACGGAGATGACCGGTGTGGCGAACTCGATGGACTCGAGGATGATCGGGTGCTTCTCGTCGCAGAGGGTCTCGCCGGTGGTGGTGTTCTTGAGGCCGACGCAGGCGACGATGTCACCAGCGGAGCAGGCGTCACGGTCAACGCGCTCGTTGGCGTTCATCTCGAGGATGCGGCCCAGACGCTCGCGGTTGTCCTTGACCGAGTTGTAGACGTAGGAGCCCGCCTCGGCCTGACCGGAGTAGACGCGGATGTAGGTGAGCTTGCCGACGTAGGGGTCGGTCATGATCTTGAAGGCGAGGGCCGCGAAGGGCTCCTTCGGGTCGGCGTGACGCACGTCCTTCTCGCCCTTGAGCGTGGTGCCGTCGATCTCGGTG
>CASFQX010000144.1 GCA_949296375.1 uncultured Olsenella sp. | reverse complement strand
TGGACCTCGGAAACGCCGGTGTCGCGCAGAAAGTCGATCGTCTCGCGCATCTGGGTGCCGCGGACGATGGAGTCGTCGACGAGCAGCAGGCGCTTGTCGCGGATGAGCTCGGGCACCGGGATCTGCTTCATCTTGGCGACGCGGTTGCGCACCTCCTGGTTGGCGGGCATGAAGGAGCGCGGCCAGGTGGGCGTGTACTTGACGAACGGGCGAGCGAGCGGCACGCCGGACTCGTTGGCGTAGCCGATGCCGTGCGGCAGGCCGGAGTCGGGCATGCCGGCCACGTAGTCGACCTCGGGGAGCAGGCCGTGCTCGCGCTCGTCGCGGGCCATGATGGCGCCGTTGCGGTAGCGCATGCACTCGACGTTGACGCCCTCGTAGTTGGAGTTGGGGTAGCCGTAGTAGACCCAGAGGAACGCGCAGATTCGCATCTCGTCGCGGGCGGGCGAGATGGTCTCGTAGCCGTCCGCGGTGATCTTGACGATCTCCGCGGAGCCCAGCTCGTACTCGTCGGCGTAGCCAAGCTTGCCGTAGGCGAAGGACTCGAAGGAGACGCAGTAGCCGTCATCGTCCTTGCCGATGAGGACGGGCAGGCGGCCCATGGCGTCGCGCGCGGCGATGAGCTCGCCGGACTCCGTCATGATGAGCAGCGTGAGCGAGCCCTCGATCGTGTCCTGCGCGTAGCGGATGCCCTCGACGATGGTGGCCTGCGTGTTGATGAGTGCGGCAACGAGCTCGTTGATGTTGACCGCGCCGGAGCTTGTGGCAGTGAACTGGCGGCCGTCCTTCTCGAAGTTGGCAACGATCTCGTCCATGTTGCCGATGGCGCCGACCGTGGAGATGGCGTAGACGCCCAGGTGGGAGCGAACGAGCAGCGGCTGCGGATCGGAGTCGGAGATGCAGCCCATCGCGCAGGTGCCCGAGAGCTCGGGGAGGTCGTGCTCGAACTTGGTGCGGAACGGCGTGTTCTCGATGGAGTGGATCTGGCGGTTGAAGCCGCCCCCCTCGCGGCACGAGACCATGCCGGCGCGACGGGTTCCGAGGTGAGAGTGGTAGTCGACACCAAAGAACACGTCCAGTGCAACGTCACGGTGAGAAACAGCGCCAAAGAACGCTCCCATGCTACCTCCGATTTTGTGGGCCTCATTGCCGGGTCAAGCGGACGGTAAGAGTATAGACGCGCGGGCGCGGTTGGGGTGAGCCTGCGCAAAATCGAAACATCGCTTCTCCGCGCGGAAACGCGTTCGTGAATTTGGCGAGGAGACGCTTGGCGGAAGTTAGACAGGGTACACTCTTACTAGTGAAGTTAGCCAAGACATACAGAAAGGATCGCCATGAGCAGGATCGCAAAGGTGTACGGTCGCGAGGTGCTCGACTCCCGCGGCAACCCAACCGTCGAGGTGGAGGTCACGCTCGAGGACGGCTCCTTCGGCCGCGCCATCGTTCCGTCCGGCGCGTCGACCGGAGAGTTCGAGGCCGTTGAGCTGCGAGACGGCGACAACGGCCGCTATCTGGGAAAGGGCGTCACGCAGGCGGTGGCGCACGTCAACGGCGAGCTCGCCGCCGTGCTCGTGGGCCGCGAGGCCGCAGATCAGCGCGGCATCGACGAGGCCATGATCGCCGCCGACGGCACCCCCAACAAGGGGCACCTGGGCGCCAACGCCCTTCTTGGCTGCTCGCTTGCCGTCGCGCGCGCTGCCGCCGCGTCCGCGGGGCTGCCACTCTATGCCTACCTGGGCGGGCCCAACGCCCACACCCTCCCCGTCCCGATGATGAACATCCTCAACGGCGGCGTCCACGCAGACAACAACGTGGACTTCCAGGAGTTCATGATCATGCCCGTGGGCGCGCCGGACTTTGCGACCGGCCTTGCCGCCTGCGCGCAGGTCTACCACACGCTCAAGGACATCCTCAAGCGGGCCGGGCTCTCCACCGGCGTGGGCGACGAGGGCGGCTTTGCCCCAGACCTCAAGTCCAACGCCGAGCCCTTCGTCTACCTGATGGAGGCCGTTGAGGCGGCCGGCTTTGTGCCGGGCAAGGACTTCATGTTTGCCATGGACCCGGCGACCTCCGAGCTCTACAACAGGGAGACCGGCCTCTACGAGCTCAAGGGCGAGGGCCGCGCGCTTACGTCCGAGGAGATGGTGGACTACTGGGCCGAGCTCGTGGAGAAGTACCCCATCATCTCCATCGAGGACGGCCTGGCCGAGGAGGACTGGGACGGCTGGGTGCGCCTCACCGAGCGCTTGGGCAAGAAGGTCCAGCTCGTGGGCGACGACCTCTTTGTCACCAACACCGAGCGCCTGCGCCGCGGCATCGAGCTGGGCGCCGGCAACGCCATCCTGATCAAGGTCAACCAGATCGGCACCCTCACGGAGACGCTCGACGCCATCGAGATGGCAAAGCGCGCGGGCTACGCCGCCGTGATCTCCCACCGCTCCGGCGAGACCGAGGACACCACGATCGCAGACCTTGCGGTCGCAACCAACGCCGGCCAGATCAAGACCGGAGCCCCCGCCCGCACCGA
>CASFQX010000143.1 GCA_949296375.1 uncultured Olsenella sp. | reverse complement strand
TTCGAGCCACCGGGCCGGGGGTTGCGCGTAGACTGGAGGGTACCCGCATCGAGAGGAGCCCCATGTCCACCACCCGTGAGCTGCGCCTTGTTTCCTGGAACGTCAACGGCCTGCGCGCCGTCATGAAGAAGGACCCCAGCTTCACCGACGTTGTGGAGACCACGGGAGCCGACGTCTTTGCCATTCAGGAGACCAAGCTGCAGGAGGGGCAGATCGAGCTTGACCTGCCTGGCTACCACCAGACCTGGAGCTACGCCGAGCGCAAGGGCTATTCCGGCACCGCCGTGTTCAGCCGCGAGGAGCCGCTGCGGGTAATCAACCACATCGGTGCCCCGGAGGCGGATAACGAGGGTCGCGTCTGCGCGCTCGAGTTCCCCACGTACTGGTTTGTGGACGTCTACACGCCCAACGCGCAGAACGAGCTGGCGCGCATCGACACGCGCCTGGCGTGGGACAGCGCCTACCGCGAGTTCCTCGTGGGCCTTGCCGCCGAGAAGCCAGTGGTGACCTGCGGCGACTTCAACGTTGCCCACAACGAGATCGACCTCAAGAACCCCGGCCCCAACCGCGGCAACGCCGGCTTCTCCGACGAGGAGCGCGAGAGCTTCACGCGCCTGCTAAACGCCGGCTTTACCGACACCTTCCGCGCGCGCCACCCGGACGTCACGGGTGCCTACAGCTGGTGGAGCTACCGCTTCAACGCGCGCAAGAACAACGCCGGTTGGCGAATCGACTACTTCCTCGTGAGCAACGACATCGCGGACCGCGTGACTGGCGCCTCGATCCTCTCCGAGGTCTACGGCTCCGACCACTGCCCCGTGGAGCTCACGATCGAGCTTTAGGTGACGCTCGTGAGGGGCGCCGTTGCACCCAACCGTGCGGAAACCCCGACTTTTGCACGAGCCCACGGCTCTTCTCGCCCGGCGAGAAGAACGATGCGGGCCGGGTAGCTGCACATATATGAAACGCAACCAGCGCGAAACGTGGACCGTTCATGCAAAAGCCGGGGTTTCGTGAACGCAGACGGCGGGGAAAGCCCCCTCGCCTCGCCGGCCTCAGACCTCGGGAAGAAGCTCCCAGTCAATGAAGAGCTCGCGCCTCAGCCGGAGCTGCGCCTCTGTGAGCTGCGCGAAGTTTGGGCGCGACGGGACGCCCAGGCGCTTTGCGAGCTCCGCGGCAAAGATCGCAAAGCGCCGCGGGTCAGCGAGAACCCCGTGCGTGAGCTGCACCACCTCGATGCCCAGAAGCTGCAGCGCCGTTGCGCGGTCGGCGTCCGAAACGGAGCTTCTCATGCCAAAGTGATGCGACGCACTCTGGCACTCAACACCCAGGCCGGCGCAGGTGGGGTTGGTGGTCTCCTTCCAGAAGATGTCGCAGTAACAGGCGCGCTGCCGCGCGACCTTGGCAGCGGCGGGCGTCAGCGCGACCCGCTGGTTGAGCCTAAACGGGGGCAGCCCCTCACCGCCCCTGCGGCGGCTGAGCCCCAGAAGCAGGCCAGCTTGCACCTCAAAGGGCGAGGCGGCGTCTTCGAGCGCGATCTCCGCCGCCTCGGCAAGGCGCGCCCTGCCTCGTGGGGAGGCCGCGTTCATGGCAATGCGCCGCAGGTGAGAGGTCGTATAGAGCCGCGGTCGCAGCCAGAGCCCCGTGAGCCTGCCGTCATTGTCCGTCGCCGCGCGCCATCCGGAGTAGGCGGGCAGTCGTCCTTCGTCGGAGAGCTCTTGGAGCAGCTGCGCCACGGGCCCCGTACCGCGGTGCACCGAGAAGCACCCGCAGAGCTCGGATGCCAGCATGGCGGCGCGGACCGTGGTGGCTCTCGCCGCGATCTGCTGCAGCGCGAGCGCAGGCGTCACCACCGAGATTCCGGGTGCCACGTGGACCACGTCCGACTCCTCCACGCCGCCGCCCCAGACGCGCGGCCGCACGAGCCGCGACGCCCGTCGCTCGCCAGGGGAAGAGACCAGCACGTCAACGGGGCCGCTCGAAAAGGCGGCGATAAGGGGCAGCGCGCTCAGCAGGGCACAAGCCGCGTGTCCGAAGTTCGCGCGCGACCCGCGGCTGTCCGCGAGGTCGGCAAAGGGGGAGGCCGCCACGACCTCGCGTCGCAGACGCCTGACGCGATCCGGCTCCACGAGCTGGCAGAGCGGGGCGTCTTCCTCCGGGCCAAGCATGAGCAGCCGCACGAGCGGTGGCATCCGCCAGAAGAGAAAGGCCGATATGTCGCAGATGATCGTGTCCATGCAGGGAGGCTAGCACGGCGGAGCGCGGTCTGCGGGGGCGCGGCCGGTGCCGTGGGGAACCCAGAACAGGGGCAGCTTTGGGCCACGCGAGCCTGCGGCGGTGGACCGGTTGCGCGGCCCCCGCGATGGATGCAAAACTAATCGATGGGCGGCGGGTGCTCCCGGGCGGGCGGTCCTGTGGGACCTTCCGCGTCAAACCCTGACTTTTGCATGAGCCTAGCTGCCACAAGATTGGGCGAAAAAGATAAAGTGCCTGGTAGATGCCTTGTACAGTTTTTCTCGCCAAGCGAGAAACCCGGTGTGCTCGTGCAAAAGTCAGGGTTCTCCTGGGAGCCTCCGGGGAGGCGCCGCGAACTCCGCCGGGTCCGCGGGCCTAGAAGTCGAACGCTGCCGCGATGTCGCAGGCGCACACCAGATCCGCCATGCCGTCGCGCGGCGTGGGCTCGCGGTTCACGATCACGAGCTCGTCTCCGCCAAAGTACTCCACAAGTCCCGCCGCCGGGTACACCACGAGCGACGTCCCGCCAATGACCAGCAGGTCAGCCTTAGAAATCGCCCGCACGCTGGCGAGAAGAACGCGCTCGTCCAGCTGCTCCCCGTAGAGCACCACGTCCGGCTTGACGAGCCCGCCGCACTTCTCGCACCGCGGAACGCCCGTGCCTGCGAGCACCCATTCGGCCGAGTAGGTCTCTCCGCAGCGCGTGCAGACGTTACGGTGGACCGACCCGTGCAGCTCGTGGACCGTGTGCGAGCCGGCCGCCTGGTGCAGGCCGTCGATGTTCTGCGTCACCACGGAAGAAAGGTGCCCGGCGGCCTCCAGCTCGGCGAGCTTGACGTGCGCCTGGTTGGGTCGCGCGGTGAGGCAGATCATGCGCTCGCGGTAGAAGTCGTAGAACTCCTCGGTGTGCGAGACAAAGAAGTCGTGACCGAGCATCTCCTCCGGCGGGTACTTGAAGTGCTGGCGGTAGAGGCCGTCGGCGCTGCGGAAGTCGGGGATGCCGCTTGCCGTGGAGACTCCGGCGCCGCCAAAGAAGACCGCGCTTCTTGCCCGCGAGAAGAGCTCGGAGAGATTGGCAGCCGCCTCTGCGGGGTCTGTGATCGTGCGTGCCATGGCCGTCTCCTTCCGTGGCGGGTGCGTTACGGGGTCTTCTGGGAAGATGGTAATCCTGCGAAGATGGTTCGAACGACGCTCAGTTGGGCAAAAGGTACCTTATGCCAGGCAAGGAGGAGGCGTTACATGGAGACTCTTGAGAGCAACGTATTTGACTGCGCCCTCGTCTTTGAGGGTGGCGGATATCGTGCAGCATATACCTGCGCCTTTGCCAACGTCCTGCTCGAGCAGGGCATCTACTTCGATTACGTGTGCGGCCTCTCCGCCGGCGCGAGCAACTCGGTGAACTACCTCTCGCGCGATCGCCGTCGCGTGCGCGACGCCTTCATGACGAGCGGGGCCGCCCGCTCGCACGTGGGCCTGCGCTCTCTCTTCCGCGGCAAGGGATATTTCGACGCGGACGCGCTCTACGAGGGTGCGCTGCGCGACGGCACGCTGGTCTTTGACTGGGAGACCTTCTCCGCCAACCCGGCGCGCCTGCGCATTCAGGCCTTTGAGCGCGACACCGGGCGCACCGTGCGCTTTGGCAAGGAGGACATGCCCGACGCCATGAGCATGATGGACCTCATCCGCGCGAGCTCCACGCTGCCGGGGATGATGAAGCCGCTCGAGGTGAACGGCCGTGTGCTGATGGACGGCGGCCTGGGTGCCGGGGCGGGCATCCCCGTGGGCATGGCCGAGGACGACGGCATGGAGCGCTTCGTCTTTGTGGCCACGCGTCCCCGCGGCTACCGCAAGCAGGAGCCCGGCGCGCGCGACACGCAGATGTTCAAGGCCATCGCCAAGGACCACCCGTACCTGCGCAAGGCGCTGCTCACGCGCTGGGAGCGCTACAACGCGGCGCTCGACCACGTGGAGGAGCTTGCCGCCGAGGGCCGCGCGCTCATCCTCTACCCGGACGAGATGCCCGTGGAGAACACCACGGTGAATCCTGGCAAGCTTGCGGCCGCCTACGACGCCGGTCATGCCCAGTACCTGCGCGAGATGCCGCGCGTGCGCGAGTTCCTCTTCGGCTCCGCCGCAGCCGGCCCGCAGCCGGCCGATCCCGACGAGGGCACCGGCTACATCACGCTGAGCCGATAGGCGCGCCCCGCCGCGAGCCCCCGGCCCGTTCCGCGCCGCACCCCGCCGTGAGCCCGCGCCGCGCGAAATCTGACTTTTGCACGAGTGCCGCGCCACTCGGATTGATTCCGTTTCATATAAGTGCAGCTACACGAGTTGCACCGTTTTTCTCGCTAGGCGAGAAGAGCGGTGCGCTCGTGCAAAAGTCAGGGTTTGTGGGAAGCCGGCCCGCCCTGCTCCCACCCGCGCTGGGTACAATGGGACGATAAGAACCCGCCCCGAGGAGGACCTATGCTTCGAGAGAACTATGCCGTCTGGCGCTGCGGAGAGCACGAGATCTCGCTCGCGCGGCCGCGCATCATGGGCATTCTCAACGTGACCCCAGACTCATTCTCCGACGGGGGCAAGAACTTCGACGCAGACGCGGCCATCGCGCGCGGCCTGGAGATGCTCGACGAGGGCGCCGACATCATCGACGTGGGCGGCGAGTCCACGCGCCCCGGGCACGAGGAGGTTTCCCCGCAGGTTGAGGCCGAGCGCGTGGTGCCCGTCGTGCAGGCGCTCGTGGATGCCGGCGCGGTCGTCTCAATCGACACGCGCCACGCCGAGGTCGCGCGTGTGTGCGTGCGCCTGGGCGCCGCCATCGTGAACGACGTCTCGGGTTTCACCGATCCCGAGATGGTGCAGGTTGCCGCCGATACCTCCTGCGGCTGCATCATCATGCACTGGAACCAGGGCGGCCTGGGCACGCGCGTCGCCCGCCGTCAGGTGCTGCTCGACGAGAGCCGCCCCACCGGCAGTGCCCTCCCGCGTCCGGTGACCTCGCAGCACCGCTTTACCCTGCCCGACCAGGCCACGGTCATGCGCCAGGTCATGGGCTTTCTCGGCGACCAGGCGCGCACCCTCCTGCGCGCCGGCGTTGCCCGTGAGCGAATCTGCCTCGACCCTGGGGCGGGCTTTGACAAGTACGCCGACGAGGACGTGGTCATCCAGCGCGCCACGCGCTCGATGGTCTCCATGGGCTATCCGCTGCTCTGCGCCGTGTCGCGCAAGCGCTTCGTGGGTGCGATCGCGGGCGTGGAAGAGCCCGCCGCGCGCGGTGCGGCAACCGCCGGAATCTGCATCTCCGCGATCGAGGGCGGCGCCCGTATCCTGCGCGTCCACGACGTTGCCGAGGTGTCCCAGGCAGTCAACGCCTACTGGGCCGTTTCGCACCGCGACGCGCGCCAGGGCTTTGTGAGCCTGGGTTCCAACGTGGGCAACCGCGTGGCCAACCTCGCCCGCGCGACCCAGCTCATCGACGAGATTCCGCTCACCAGCGTGGTCAGCGTGAGCCACGCCTACGAGACTGAGCCCGCCTACGGAATCGCTACGCCGGTAGCCAACGCCGTGGCAGAGATCCGCACCGAGCTCCACCCCCTCATCCTCATGGGCAAGCTCCTCGAGGTGGAGGACCAGATGGGCAGGATTCGCGAGAAGGGCGCTGGTGCCGCAGCCGATGCGGGTGCCCAGAAGACCGTCTCGCGCATCCCCAAGAAGCCCGGCAACGGGCCGCGCACGATCGACTGCGACCTCGCGTGGATCGAGGGTGAGGCGCACGCGGGCAAGCGCCTCGTGCTGCCGCACCCTCGCCTCGGCGAGCGCGACTATGTGATCGTGCCGATGGAGGACCTCATGCACGACCCGGAGCGCTTCCTAGCTCACGTTGGCGTGAAGGTGCTGCCGCGTGAGGAGCGCGTTGGCCAGGTCACGGCCGATCTGGGGGAGATAGCGTGGGAGTAGCGGCGTTCACGGTTCGCCCGGAAGTTCCGATGGGTCACGTGACCGGCGTGCCGTACGTAGCGGCGCTCGCGGTCGCACGCGAGCTGGGGGCTCGGCTGCGCTGGCCGCATGAGGTGGTTGACGAGGCCGGCGAGCCGGTTGCGCGGGTGCGGGGCCGTGCCGGCTATGATGACGAGGGCATGTTCGTGACCTGCGAGATTGCGCCTGCGGCAGAGAGGGATCTCGACGCCGCGGCGCTCGAGGTCGCTGCGCGCGCCGGCGTGGACGCGTGGGCGGCTGACGTTTCCGCTGGTCGCGCGGCTGCTGGGCCGCTTGCGCCCGTGCTGGGCGACTACTTTGACGTTCTTCTCGGCATGGGGGAGGGCGCGGAGGTCCTGCGCGGGGGCCGCGTGATCGGACGCGGCACACTTGCGGGCGTGGACGTGTGGGGCCGCGCCACCGTGCGCCTGGAGGACGGTGCGCAGGAGCTTGAGATCGCCCCCGAGCAGGCCCGCCTGCGCTGGCTCTAGCCCGGTCCGTATCGCCGTTCTTCGCCTCTGGCCCTACGCAAACTCTGACTTTTGCACGAGCTCCCCGTCCTTCTCGCTTGGCGAGAAGGACGGGGCAATTCGTCTACCTGCACGGATATGAAACGAAATCAGCTCGAGATCCGGACCGCTCGTGCAAAAGTCAGAGTTTGCGAATGGGGCGACGTCGCCGGCGCCGGCGGGACCCTAGAGGGCCTGCTCCCAGAGGCGGATGTCGCGGATGCCGCGCAGGGTGAGGTCGGGGTCGATCGCGTCAAAGACGTCCGTCGCGGCGCCCACCGTTCGTGCGAGCCCGCCCGTGGCCACGACGGTAGCCGTCGGCGCCCCAAGCTCGGTGCGGATGCGCGCCACGAGGCCCTCCGCCTGCGCCGCGGCGCCGATTACCAGGCCGGATTGCAACGCCTCCTCGGTGGTGCTTCCCAGCGCGTGCGCCGGAGCCTCGATGGGAACGCTTGCGAGCTTGGCCGCGCGCGAGAAGAGCGCGTTCGCCGAGAGCATGAGCCCCGGCGAGATGGCGCCGCCGCGATAGGCGCCCGTGGCATCCACCACGTCGATGTTCGTGGCCGTGCCAAAGTCCACCACGATCACCGGGGCCCCGTAGGTGTTGCGCGCCGCAACTGCGTTGGCGATGCGGTCAGCGCCCACCTGGCGCGGCATCGGCATCGCGATCTCCATGCCGCACTCATGGCCCGGACGCACGACGAGCGGGTCATGGCCGAGATGCGTCTCAAGGCAGCGGCGCCACGCGCGCTCGAGCGCGGGCACCACGCTCGCCACGCCGGCGTCGCCCACCGCCGCAAGGTCGAGCTTGTCTTTCGCAAAGTACGAGAAGAGCCGCGCGTGCAGCGCGTCGGAGGTGTCCGAGGCGTCGGTCGCCATGCGCCACCCGCGCACGAGCGCCCCGTCCGCGTCAAAGAGGCCAAGCGTGGTCTGGGTGTTGCCAACGTCAATCGCAAGGAACATGGGGTCTCCCGGGCCGCGGGCGGACGTTTTTCTCGCCCCATATTAGCGCCGCCCCGCAGAAATCTCCACAGATGCCCCACGAGCTTTCTGATATAGTCATACGGCTGTTGTGTCTTGGTCGGAACCAAGACGAACCCCTGCTCTGGTCGGAAACCAGGGCCGAAGAAGAGGAGTCCTGCCATGAAGCAAGGTATCCACCCCGAGTACGTGGAGTGCAAGGTTCGCTGCTCCTGCGGCAACACCTGGACCACCCGCTCCACCAAGAGCGAGATGCGCGTTGATCTCTGCGACAAGTGCCACCCGTTCTACACCGGCACCCAGAAGCTCGTTGACACCGGCGGACGCGTCCAGCGCTTTGCCGACAAGTTCGGTGGCGCCGCCGCCGCCCAGCTGAAGAAGGCCGAGGAGGCCAAGGCCGCCCGCGCCGCCAAGGCTGCGGAGGAGGCTGCCGCCAAGAAGGCCGCCAAGGAGGCCAAGGCTGCCGAGAAGGCCAAGCGTGCTGCCGAGTTTGCCAAGAAGGCCGAGGCCGCCGCTGCCGCCGCTCCCGCCGAGGAGCCCGCTGCCGAGGCTGCTGCCGAGACCACCGAGGCCGCCGAGTAGCACTACGCGCGAGCGCAGACGAGCGCCCCGTGGGCATACCGCCCGCGGGGCGCTTTTGTGTGCGGTCGGGTGCCTGGCGGCGCGGCGGGCCCACCGTCCTTCTCGACCCGCCGCCTGTTGCCTGGCTGCTTGCCTGCTGCCTAGCCCATCTTCACCAGCGTGAAGGTGTCCTCGTAGGTGGCGGTGACCTCGTGCGGGAAGATGAGGATCATCTCGGTGTGGGGGAACTTCGTCGTTACCAGCGCCTCTGCCCGCCCGGGGTCCTCCTCCGTGCCAAAGCGCAGCTCAAGGCTTACGGTTCCTCCCACGTCCTCCGGAAGGTCGGCCGTAAAGACGAGCCTGCCGTCCTCGTCGTCAACGAGCGACGCCGTGAAGGGGACGTCGGCAAACGTGGAGTCCCCACCGGAGGATTCGGTGTCGCTTCCGGGGTTTGCGTGGTAGTGCGCCACGCCGCTCACGGTTCCGGTCACGGTGGCGGAGCCGTCCGCCGCGGAGGCCGAGCCAATCGTGACGCTCAGACCGCCGGAGCGCCCGGACAGGCACTTACCGCCGCTGGTCTCCTGGCTCTGAAACGTGCCCTGCCAGGTGCCCACGAGCGCCTCGAGATTGCGGTCGTACGCGCCTTCGCTGGCGCTGACCTGCGAGACTTCCCACTGGCCGTCCGTCTGGCCAAACGAGAAGACCACGGTGAGAAGGCAGGTGTAGGACGAGAAGGGCTCACTCTTGGTGCAGGTGATCTCCAGCGTGTCGGTCTGCTCGTCCTCGTTGAACGTCTCGCTCTCGAGGGTGACGCTCGCGTCTGCGTAGAGGTCTGCGAGACTCTGGTCCTTCTCGCCCGCCTGGTCGTCGAGGCGCTCGAGGAGCAGGTGCACGTTGCGGAGCACTTTCTGCTGGTCAACGCCGGAGGTGGCGTGCCAGGTGATTCCCTCGTTTGCGGTGCCGGGCAGCAGAGACCAGGAGCCGTCCACGAGGGCGTAGGCGAGGGTTGCCCCGCGGTCCGCGCGCACGGACTGCCCGGCGTAGCTCACCACCACGTCCGCCGCCGCGTAGCCCGACGCTCCAAACTGGGGACTCACGCCCTCGGGGGCGCTCTTGGAGCGGGAGACGGAGCGCACGTCAACCTCCTGCGTCACGAGGGTCGTGTCGACGCCGAAGGTGCCGCCCGAGTATGCGGGGGCCGTCAGGAGGGAGCGGGCGTCCTCGGCGACAACGGCGCCGTCGGGCACCGCGAAGGCGTGCGAGAGGGCAACGCAGAGCAAAGCGACGGCGGCCACGGCGATAAGGGCGAGCGCGGCCGTGGCGGCACGGTGCCGCGAGACGATGTCTGCGAGCACGCGGAGCTTGCCGGGGCGCGCGTCGTCGGCGCCGGGGCTGCAGGGCTCGTCGTCGTTGGGGGTCTCGACGACGGGGCGACGCTCGGTTCTGCCGGTCTCGCCGGGGCGGAGGTTCGTGGTGGGGGAGTTATCGCGCTCTGCGTGGGAGGGGAGCTCGGCCGTGGCCGCGGTAGCGGTGGCGTCTGCGTCGTCTGGCCCGGGCTCGGGGGCCGGGGCGATGGCGGCCTCGGGCGCGGGGTCGGTCCCCGGAACGGTCTTGGGCGCGGCCTCGGACTCGGCATCGGGTTCGGGTTCCGGCACGGCTTCGGCCTCCGTCTCCGTCGCAGGCTCCGGAACGGCCTCGGCATCCGCCTCCATCACGGGCGCGCCCTCGCCCTTCTCCGCGGGCGAGTCGGGGGCGTCGCTCTTCTCGACGTGCTCGAGGTCTGACATGTGGACTCCCCTCCATCGGTTGCGACTCTAAGTTTCTCATACCCAGCGCTCGGGGTATGATAGAAAGGCTGAAGACAACTCAGGGAGAGAACATGCGAGACAAGCTCATCAAGATCATCCAGGCCTACGAGGAGCTCGAGGCCAAGCTGATGGACCCGGCCGTGGTCTCCGATCCCAAGGAGTACGCGCGCCTGGCCAAGGAGCACGCCGGCCAGGCCGAGCTCGTGGCCCGCGCCCGCGAGTACCTGGGCGCGCTCGACGACATCGACGCCGCCAAGGAGATGCTCCACGAGGCGGACGCCGACGAGAAGGCC
>CASFQX010000142.1 GCA_949296375.1 uncultured Olsenella sp. | reverse complement strand
CGGCATCATGGGGTCGTTCGCAAAGCTCGGCGAGCGCATTCGGACCGGATGGGTGGGCAGGCTCCAGCTGGTGACGGGCGTGGCGCTCGTTGCGGCAGCCGTCGTCTCCATCGTAAAGGCGCCCAGCAAGACGCAGCTCCAACTTCAGGTTGAGTCGCTCCAGGCAGAGACCGAGGGCTCACTCGACGGACAAGAGGACACAAGGAACGGACTCAGCACGCAGTTTGTTGTCATGGACAAGCCCGCGCCCCAGGGCGAGGGCGGCGGCGCGGCACAGGCCGGGCAAGAAAAGCCCCATGGGGACACCTCCAAGATCCCCAACTACGACGCCGAGCAGATGACGGGCGTTCCCAGCGGCTCCACCGTTACCGCCATCGGGGACTCGCTCATCTCGGGCACGTCGTCCGGTTTCTCCACGCAGTTTGGGGGGATCAACTTCCTGGCAAAGCCGATCAGACAGTGGGACGATGCCGTCGAGGTCGTCAACAAGGGTCTCGCCGAGGGCACCATCCGGCAAAACGTCATCCTCGACTTTGGAACCAATGCCGGAGTGTGGGATGAGAATCTCGTCTACCAGGTCATCGACGCCCTTGGCCCGGAGCGGCGCATCCTGCTCTACAACATCTACAGCCCGTCCACCTTTGTCGACGACTCCAACGCGGTCTACGCCCGCATCGCCGAGGAGTACCCCAACGTTCACCTCGTTGACTGGTGGTCGGTCGCGCGCGAGCACCCCGAGTACCTGGGCGCAGACAGGACGCACCCCAACATGACGGGCATGTACGCCTTCGTCGACGTTGCGGTGAAGGTCTTCTCGCAGTCGTAGGCTCTGCAGGCAGCGAGCGGACGGTTTTATCGCTCCACAAAAGTCAGGCGAGATTTTTCGCTTAACTGGGAAAACCCAGAAGCTCACCCGAGATTTGCGGCCGCAAAAGTCACGCGGGACGAGAAGGCCCGCCGGGCAGGCAGTTCACAGTCTGCGCGGCGGGCCTCGGCGTAACTGAAGGCGCTGCAGAATCCGCTACTCCTCGGCGCCCTCGCTCTCGGCGTGCGCGACGGAGGCCCCGGCGCCCATGGCGGCCACGCCCGCAACGGCCGCGGCGGCAACGGCGGCGAAGGCGGCGGGGTCACCGGTCGAGGGGATCGTTCCGGAGCCGGACGGCTTCTTGTTGCCGGAGCCCGTGCCGGTGCCCGTGCCGGAGCCGGTGCCCGGGTCGGAGGGGTCCTTGTCGCCGGGCTTCTCCGTGGAGACCGGGACGAGCGCGTCCTTGGCGTTGTTCAGGTTGGCCAGGGCGGCGTCGACCTCCTCCTGCGTGGCCTCGGGATCGGCGAGAAGCGCCTTGGCGGCGTCGTAGGCTGCCACGTACGCGGCGAGGCTGTCGGCCGTGTAGGCATCCTTGTTGGCAAGGACGGTCTTCTCGGCGTCTGCCACGGCGGCGGCGAGCGCGGAGTTGTCGACCACGGGCTTGTCGTTCACGCCGGGGTAGGTGAGGCCGTAGCCAAGCGGGTACTTGACGTTATCGAGGTCGAACGAGGCGCCGTTCTCGTCAACGTTGACGGCATAGAGGTCCACGGGGAGCTTGCCCTCGGCGGCGTGGCCACCGAAGATGACCTCCACGCCCGCCGGCACGTTGGGGCCAAAGGCGGCAGAGGGCTGCAGGCCCTCGGTGGGGTCCATGCCCTTGTTGCCGTAGACCGCCACGACGGCGGGAGCCTCGTCATACATGGCGCAGTCGTAGGGCAGTGAGATGCTCATGACGGCAACGGGCACGCCGGCCTCGTTGGCGGCGTGGACCACGCGTGTGGGGACATAGGTGCTGCTGCCAGAGACGCGGTCCGGGTTGAGGTTGATGGTGCTGCCGACCTCGGAGATCACGACAACGTAGTCTGCGTCGGCGATCTTGGGCGTGATGTCCGCGAGCGCCGCGTCCGGGCTGGAGTAGCTCTCGGCATAGTTGAGGGACTCGTACGTCACGCCCGCGGGGATGACCTTCTCGTCAATGAGGCGACGCATCGTGAGCTCCATGCTGGGCTGCTCGTTGCTCCAGGCGCCCACGAGAAGGACGTGATCGTCGGAAGCGGGCCTGAACGGCAGGACGTCGCCCTCGTTCCTGATGACGGTCACGGCGTCAGCGGAGACCTCGCGCTCGATGGCGCGGTTCTCGTCGCTTCCGACGACGGCGAGCGCGTTGGGGAGGTTGTCCTCGACGGTGCCGGCGGTCTCGGCGTACTGCAGGATGCCGCGGGCCTTCTTGAGGTTGAGGATACGGGTGACGGACTCGTTGAGCATGTCGTCGGTGATCTCGGTATCTGCGTCGAGGGCGTCAATGAGATCGACGAGCTTCTGCTCGTCGGCGGCAGAGCGCAGCGTCGTGGGCATGAGCGCGATGTCCACGCCCGCCTTGAAGACGCGCTTGACGGCGTCGATCTCGCCGAAGTTCTTGGAGATGGCGTCCATGTTGAGGGCGTCAGTGACCGAGACGCCCGTGAAGCCCATCTCGCCGCGCAGGATGTCGGTCATGATGACGTGCGAGAGGGTGGCCGGAAGCTCAATCGTGGAGCCGTCGGCAACGGAGGTCGCCGTGTTGGTCTCGACCTTGGGGAACTGGATGTGCGCGGTCATGACCATGTCCACGCCGTTGTCGATGGCGGCCTGGAACGGGATGAACTCGCACTCCCAGAGCTCGTCCTTGGTCTTCTCGATGCGCGGGAGGCCGGTGTGGGAGTCGGTGCCGGCGTCGCCGTGACCGGGGAAGTGCTTGGCGGCGGTGGCAACGTTGTGCTCCTGCATGCCCTTCATCATCGGGACGCCCAGCTCGGCCACGAGGTTTGGATCGCTGCTGATGGAGCGCAGGCCGATGACGGGGTTGTTGGGGTTGCTGTTGACGTCAAAGGACGGCGCAAAGTTGACGTTGAGCTTGAGCGCGTTGAGCTCGCGGCCGATGACCTCGCCGCAGTCGCGGGCGTCGTCCACGCTGCGGGTGGCGCCCACGGCCATGTTGCCGGGCAGCGCGGTGCCGGAGCCCAGGCGGTAGACGATGCCACCCTCCTGGTCGATGGTGATGAGCAGCGGGATGTTGCCGTAGGCCTCGTCCGCGGTGTTGCGCGTCGCGGCGTCCTGCAGGCCCATGCACAGGCGCAGGGTCTGCTCGGTCTCCTTGACGTTGTTGGCAAAGAGGATGACACCGCCGAGGTCGTAGTTGTCGATGATCTCCGCGACCTTGTCGTCCAGGACGGTCATGTCAACAACACCGCTGCCGGAGTCCCACTGGCGGAAGTCGGGCATGATCTTCTGGGCGATCTTCTGGCGGCGCGTCATGCCGGCAACGATGGTCGCCACGTCGCTGAGGTCGGAGGTCGCGGCCTTGGCCGTGGTCGGGAGCAGGCCGAGGCCGGAGAAGAGCGCGGCCCCGGCGGCGCTTGCCTTGAGAAGGGTACGACGGGTGATGCTGGTGCGCTCGCTCAGACGGTCCATGTGAGGTCCTTTCCCTTGTCTCGGCGACCAAGTGGCCAGTTAAGGGAATACTAGGACGGCTCAACTTTCAGATGACGCTCGTGAGCGGGCTTTTCCGCCAGCGCGGGCACTTCCGCAGCCGATTGGCGCCGCGGGGGGGCGCTCTCCGAGGAACAACTGCGGACTTTTGCACGAGCGGGCCGGGTTTCTCGCCGTCCCGCCGCCGAGACGCAAGCCGTCTACCTGCTTACATGTTGTTTTGAACCGCATTGAGGAGCAGGGCGCTCGTGCAAAAGTCGGGGCTTGCTGTCTGCGGGCGTCGGACGGGGCGAGAAGGACGCGCGGGCCGTTACTCCGCGTCGTCCACCTCGTCGTCGCCGCCGATCTCCTCGAGCACGCCGAGCGCAGCCGGCATGACCTCCTCCTGCGTGCGGTGGAACGGGTAGACCACCTTCTTGGTCTTGGGATAGACCACGCCGCCGCGTTCCTTGAGACGCAGCGCCGTGACGCGCGAGACCTCGACGCCCTGGTAGACCAGGCGTCCGTTGGCCAGGCTCACGCTCGCACACCCCAGGCGCTGCGCGCGGATGCGCACGCGGGCGCGGTCGAAGAGGTTGCGCCCGGCAAGCGGCAGCGCGCCAAAGTCCTTCTCGCACTCCTGTTGCAGCGCGTCCACCTCGGCGAGGTCCACGGCCGCCGCCAGGCGGCGGTACACGAGCACGCGCTTGTCCACATCGGGCAGATACTCCTCGGCCAGGAAGAAGTCAGCCGGCAGGTTGATGGTGACCTCTGCCTGCTCCACGTCGCGCGTCTCGCCGCGCGCCTCGGCCACGGCCTCGCCGAGCATCTGCGTGAAGAGGTCGAAGCCCACGCTTGAGAGGTTGCCGTGCTGCTCGGCTCCCATGAGCGAGCCCGCGCCGCGGATCTCCAGGTCGCGCATCGCGATCTTCATCCCACTGCCCAGGTCCTGGTACTCGTTTATTGCCGTGAGACGGTCGGTGGCCTCGGGCGTAAGGGGCTGCTCGGCCGGGAACATGAAGTAGGCGTAGGCCTGCGTGCGACCACGGCCAACGCGACCCTTGAGCTGGTAGAGCTGTGCCAGGCCCAGGCGCTGCGAGTCCTCGATGATGAGCGTGTTGGTGTGCGGGTTGTCGATGCCGCTCTCGATGATCGTGGTGGCAACCAGCACGTCGACCTCGTGCTCCTGGAACTGCAGCATCACGTCCTCGACCTCGCGGGCGCTCATCTTGCCGTGCGCCACGCCAATGCGGGCCTCGGGCGCGGCCTCGCGCACGCGCTCCACGGCGTCGTCGATCGTGTGGACGCGGTTGCTAACGTAGTAGACCTGCCCGCGCCGCGCGAGCTCCTCGCGGATCGCCGCGCTCACCACGTCCGGGTCCCACTCGCCCACCGTGACCTTCACGGGCAGGCGCCCGGGCGGCGGCGTCATGATGAGGCTCATGTCGCGCACGCCGCTCATGGCCATCTGCATCGTGCGCGGGATGGGCGTTGCGGAGAGCGTGAGCACGTCCACCTGCTCGCGCATGTTCTTGAGCTGCTCCTTGTGCTGCACGCCAAAGCGCTGCTCCTCGTCGATGATAACGAGCCCCAGATCGTAGGGGTTGACGTCTGCCGAGAGCAGCCGGTGCGTGCCGATGAGCACGTCCACGCCGCCGTCCGCAAAGCCCTCGAGCGCCTTGCGCTGCCGTGCCGGCGTCACAAAGCGGGAGAGCACGGCCACCTTGAGGTCAAAGGGCGAGAAGCGCGAGAAGAACGTCTCAAAGTGCTGCTGTGCCAGGATGGTGGTGGGGCAGAGCACCATGACCTGCTTGGCGTCCTGACAGCACTTGAACGCCGCGCGCAGGGCGACCTCCGTCTTGCCAAAGCCCACGTCGCCGCAGAGCAGGCGGTCCATGGGCTTGCGCGCCTCCATATCTGCCTTGATGTCCGCGATCGAGGAGCGCTGGTCGCTCGTGAGCTCG
>CASFQX010000141.1 GCA_949296375.1 uncultured Olsenella sp. | reverse complement strand
GCATGCTACACTGGTACCAACCACATACCGAGGGCACGGCTCTTGCAGCTGCTACGTCATGTTGAAAACGGCTCCGGTTTGACTCCGGATCAGCACACGGCTGTGCCAGGGACGGCGGGGGACGCCCGCTGGCCCCGCCTTGCCCTCCCGACACCCGGACACCCGGGAGGAAGCGAGGCACCCATGTCTCAGAACAACGCCAGATCTGCCGAGAAGAACCTCTTCATGCGCATCGCTGCCTGCGCGGCGGCGCTCGTGCTCGCGCTGACCGTCGCTGCGTGCGGCGGCGCGCCGGCGACGTCCGGCGGCGACAACGCCGCTGACGCCGGCAAAGAGCAGCAGGCCACGATGGCCGTCACCGTGGAGATCGACGCGACGGCAGGTGAGGGCGAGATGGCCACGGCGGAGGTCGAGCTCCCCGAGGGCGCCACGGCCTACGACGCGCTCGTTGCCGCCGCCGACGACGTCAACGCCTCGGACTCCGAATACGGCATGTACGTCCACGGCATCAACGGCCTGGCCGGCGGTGACTTTGGCGACATGAGCGGGTGGATGTTCGAGGTCAACGGCGAGATGGCCGAGGTCGGCTGCTCCCAGTACGAGCTCTCCGACGGCGATGTGGTGACCTGGACCTACGTGACCGAGTTCACCGAGTAGCACGCGCCAGCGCCGCCCATGGCATCCAAGCGACCCATAGCCTTCGACGCCTGTCACGCGACCGTTCCCGCCGCGCTCTTCGCGGGGGCGGTCGCGCTCTCGATGCTGGCGGTCCACCCCGTCTGCGTGGCGGTCTCGCTCGCGGGCGCGCTGCTCTTCTCGCTGCTCGCGCGGGGCGGCGCCGCAACGGTGCGCGGGCTCGCGTGGCAGCTGCCGCTGCTCGCGCTCGTGTGTCTGCTCAACCCGCTCTTCTCGGCCTCCGGCTCCACGCTCCTCTTCAAGCTTGGACCGCGCAGCGTCTACCTGGAGAGTCTTGCCTACGGGGCCACGATGGGCGGCCTCATGGTCGCCGTGGTCCTCTGGTTTGAGGGCGCTGCCGCCGTGCTCACGCAGGATCGGCTCCTCGCTCTTGCCCCGCGGCGTGCCCGCACGCTGCCTCTGCTCCTGGGCATGGCGTTTCAGCTGGTGCCGCAGCTGCTCGGCCGCTCGCGCGAGGTCCGCGCGACGCTCTCCGCCTGCACGGCGGCCGGCGTGCGCCCGGGCGTCCGCGAGGTGCTCACGCGCACGTCGTCCATGCTTCTCACGTGGTCGCTCGAGGAGTCGATCGAGCGCGCGGACTCCATGCGTGCCCGCGGCTGGGAATCGGGGCTGGCGCGCACGAGCTACCGGCCGGAGCGTCTCCATCCGCGGGACGTGGCGGCACTCTGCGGCATCGCGGTGCTGCTCGCGCTGTGCGCCGTCTGCGCGAGGGATGCCTGCTCTACGTGGCGCTTCTATCCCACGATGCGCGGGCTCGCTCCGTGGTGGTGCTTGGTGCCGCTCGCGGTTCTCGTCCTTCTTCCCTCCGGGGCGGAGCTCGTGGCGCGCCTGCGCGAGAGGGGGCGGCGATGAGCGCGCTTCAGTTCGACCGCGTGAGCTTTGCGTACGCAGGTGCCGAGAAACCCGTGCTCCTGGACGCGTGCCTCGAGGTGGCCGAGGGTGCCTTTGCGCTGCTCACGGGTGCCACGGGTTCGGGAAAGTCTACGCTTCTGCGGCTGGCGAAGCCGGAGCTCGCACCCAAGGGTGAGCTCAGCGGTGCCGTGCGCGTCTTTGGCTCCGACGCCTCCGCCCTGAGGGCGCGGGACTCTGCGAGTGTGATGGGCTACGTCTCGCAGAGCCCGGATGCCCAGATGGTCTGCGACACGGTCTGGCACGAGATGGCCTTTGGCCTGGAGAACCTCGGCGTCCCGGAGCCGGAGATGCGTCGCCGCGTGGCAGAGACCTGCAACTTCCTGGGCATCGAGCCGTGGTTCAGGATGCGCGTG
>CASFQX010000140.1 GCA_949296375.1 uncultured Olsenella sp. | reverse complement strand
TTGTACTCCAAGAACCAGTTGCTGCCGGTATCGTAGCCGACGTAGGCCCAGTTGTTGTCATCGACGTACTTGATGACAAAGCGGAGGCGGCTCGCAGAGGCGTCGCTGTTGAGGATGAAGTCCGCTCCCACGGACTCGTCCCCAACGGTGTCGTCGCTCAGGACGAACGCCTCGGGCTTTGCGCCGCCGAAGTGGGCGTTGCCGTTGTTGGCGCCGGACACGAGGTGACCCATGGTCTCCCCCGCGGCAAGCGCCGGGCGGACAGCGCCGATGACGACGGCAAGGACCGCCACAAAGGCAACTGCCAGCGCAGCAAGCACCCCCCAACGACTCTTTACTCTCTTGCTCATATGACTCCTTCCGCAGCCTCAGGGGCAGACGCGCCCCATATTGCAGACTATCCTGATAATTCAAGCTGAACGGAGCCTGCACGGCGGCGGAAAGAAGGTGAGCGGGGTCTCTGAGTCCGTAAGCGAACGCGTTCCGGACCCGCCTTAAGCAACTGGTTTCTATGCCGTGTGACCAGCAGAAACGTGACAGTGGGCTACGACCCCTTTGTCACGCTAGCGCTGGAGGTGCATGCAGGTCTGCGTGGCGCGGGCAACGGGCGTGCCCAGCTCGTCGGTCACGTAGCAGGTGTAGAACGCGAGCGTGCGGCCGTTCTTGTCCACGTCTGCCGTGGCGATGAGCTTCTCGCCACGCGCCGCGCTCATGAACTCGATGTTGCTGCTCACAGACACGGTGACGGACTCGCCCACGTTGGAGGCCACGGCAAACGCGAGGTCTGCCACCGTGAAGATGGCGCCGCCCATCACTCCGCCCTTCTCGTTGCGGTGCCCGGGCGTGATGTCAAACTCGGTGACCGCATGGCCGCGCGCGGCCTCCACCACCCGGCAGCCGCAGGCGTCGGTGGCAAAGCGGTCGTTCTTGAAGACCGCCTGGACCTCCTCGAGGGAGGCGTTCTCGTCTATCAGAGCCATTCTTCCTCCTTGATCTTGATGCCGAGAAGAGCGGCGAGCTGGACGGCCTGCTCGGCGCTCACGACGGCGCCGCGCAGCTCCCGCAGGTCACTCGAGACGCGGATGCCTGCGATCTCACAGGTGGAGAGGTCTATGCCCGAGAGGCTCGTGCGAAAGACCGTGGCACGGGAGAGGTCGCAGCCCTCGAGCGAGACGTGCCGCAGCTTGGTGGCGTGCAGGCTGGCCTCGGAGAGGTTGCACTCGGCGGCGGCGAGCCGCTCGACCGTTGCCTCCGAGAGGTCTGCGTACGCAACCTGGCAGTCCACGAGGGAGACGCCGGTGAGCCGGCTCTTGAGAAAGCTCAGCCCCGGGGCCGAGCACGAGTGCAGGTCCACGCGGTTGAGCCAGCTGCGGCCTAGGTCCCCGCGCACAAAGCGGCACCCCGAGAAGAGCACGTCGGTGAACGTGCAGTTGGCAAGGCTCACGCCGTCGAAGGAGCATCCGCGGAAGATCACGTTCTCAAAGACCGTCCCGTTGGCGGAGACGCCCGAGAGCTCGAGGCCGGAGAGCGCGGTGTTGGTCACCCGCGCGTCCGGGGCAACCAGCGCGGCGAGAAGCTCCTCTCGTCCCATGTGGCAGCCGAGGTCGTCGCGAACCTGTGCAAAGCGCTTGGATTGGCGCGGACGTGGCATCTAGGCCCCCGCCCGGGCAACGTTGACGATCTTGGTGCCGTGGACCTCCGAGACGCCCAGCACCGCGGCAACGTCCTCGGCGTTCTCCCAGGTGATGCCACCGCCCGGCAGGATGATGATGCGCCCGGCGGCGCGCTCCACGTAGGCGCGCAGGCGGTCGAGGTTGTCCGCGATGGGCGTGCCGGCCGCGCCGCCGTGGGTGAGGATGCGCTCCACGCCCCGCTCGGCGAGCCAGTCGATGGCGGCAGGCTGGTCCTCCGGCGCGAGCGCGTCAAAGGCCATGTGGAAGGTCACGGCCACGCGGCCGGGGGCCTCGGGGGTGTCCTCGTGGGCAAGGCTGATGAGCTCGGAGGTGAGCTCGGTGTCCAGCCGCCCGTTGCGCAGGCAGCCAAAGACCACGCCGGTGACGCCCAGGCTCTTGGCCATGATGAGGTCGTCGCGCATCATGGCGGCCTCGTCCGCCGTGTGCTCAAAGCTGCCGCCGCGCGGGCGGACCATGCACATCACGTCCGTGCCCGTCTCGCGCGCGTGCGCGACGGCGGCGCGAATGACCCCGTAGCTGGGCGTGGTGCCGCCCACGGCCAGGTTGTCGCAAAGCTCGATCCGCGCGGCGCCCGCGGCGACGGCGGCCGGCGCGAGCTCCATGTTCTCTGCGCAGAACTCTTTGGTCAGCATGGGT
>CASFQX010000139.1 GCA_949296375.1 uncultured Olsenella sp. | reverse complement strand
CGCAGGAAACCCAAACTGCGGCAAGACCACACTGTTCAACGAGCTCACGGGCTCAAACGGGTATGTGGGCAACTGGCCCGGCGTCACCGTGGAGAAGAAGCAGGCAACCTGGCGCGCTGACAAGGGCGTCACCTTCGTCGACCTCCCCGGCATCTACTCGCTCTCTCCGTACACGCCCGAGGAGGTCGTCTCGCGCGACTACATCGTGGGCGAACGCCCCGACGCCGTGATCAACCTCGTGGACGTCACCAACCTGGAGCGCAACCTCTACCTCACGACGCAGCTCATCGAGGCCGGGCGTCCTGTGGTTGTTGGCCTCAACATGTGCGACCTGCTCAAGGACCGCGGGGACGTCATCGACACCGCCGCGCTCTCCAAGCGGCTGGGCGTGCCCGTCGTCGAGGTCTCCGCACTGCGCAACACCAACCTCGACGCGCTGGTGAAGAAGGCGGTGGCCGCCGGACAGGCGGGCAAGGTGGCGGCGGGCGCGCGGTGCTTCTCGCCCGAGGTGGAGGATGCGCTCGGCAAGATCGCGCAGCTCATCTCCGGCAGCTGTGACGCCAACCTCACGCGCTGGTACTCGGTCAAGGTCTTCGAGCGCGACGCCGAGGCCGTGAAGGCCCTTCACCTCTCGTCTGCCCAGCTCAACCAGGCCGAGAAGATCGTGCGCGCCGTGGAGCAGTCCCGCGACGACGACGCCGAGTCCATCATCACCTCCGACCGCTACGACTGGATTTCCTCCGTCATGGACGCGTGCGTCAAGAAGGCGCCCAAGAAGCTCAGCATGTCCGAGAGGATCGACAAGGTCGTGACCAGCCGCGTGCTGGGGCTTCCGATCTTCGTGGCCGTGATGTTCGTCGTGTACTACATCGCGGTCTCCACGGTGGGAACGTGGGGCACCGACTGGGCAAACGACGGGGTCTTTGGCGAGGGCTGGGAGCTCTTTGGCATGGCGATCCCGTCCATCCCCGCGGTAGTCGAGGGCTGGCTTACCGCAGCGGGCGCCTCTGACATGGTGAGCTCGCTCGTGCTCGACGGCATCGTGGGCGGCGTGGGCTCGGTCCTCGGCTTCATCCCGCAGATGCTCGTGCTGTTCATGATGCTTGCGTTCCTCGAGGACTGCGGCTACATGAGCCGCGTGGCCTTTGTCATGGATCGTCTGTTCCGCCGCTTTGGCCTCTCGGGCAAGAGCTTCATCCCGTTCCTCATCTCGTCCGGCTGCGGCGTTCCCGGCGTCATGGCCACCAAGACCATCGAGAACGAGAAGGACCGTCGCATGACGGCGATGCTTACCACCATGATTCCGTGCGGCGCCAAGACCCCGATCATCGCGCTGGTGATGGGCGTGCTCGTGGGCGGCGCTGACGCCTGGTGGGTGGCACCGATGTTCTACTTCCTTGGCCTTGCCGCCATCGTTGTCTCGGCGCTCATGCTCAAGAAGACGCGCATGTTTGCCGGCGAGCCCGCACCCTTTGTGATGGAGCTGCCCGACTACCACCTGCCTGCGCTCAAGAGCTGGTGGCTGCACGTGTGGGAGCGCATCTCCGCGTACCTCAAGAAGGCCGCGACGATCATCTTTGCCGCGTGCGTTGTCGTGTGGTTCCTCTCCAGCTTTGGCTTTGCCTCGTGGGAGGGTGGCGACGGCTCCTTTGGCTTCCTCGCCTCTCTGCCGGGCGCGCCCGAGTACAGCGCCGACTACTCGCTGCTCGCCATCGTGGCCGGTGCCATCTCGTGGATCTTTGCGCCGCTCGGCGCCGACAGCTGGCAGGCGACCGCCGCTTCCATCAACGCCCTCATCGCCAAGGAGAACCTGGTCTCCACCTTTGGTACGATCTTCGGCCTGGGCGAGGCAACCGAGGGCGACCCGGTCATGTGGCAGGCCTTCGCGGCCATGTTCACCGACGGCGCGGGAGTCATGCACGCGGGTGCGATGTGCGCGTTCGTGGCGTTCAACATGCTCGACGCTCCGTGCTTTGCGGCCATCGGCACCATCCGCAGGCAGATGGACTCGCCCAAGTGGTTCTGGTTCGCAATCGGCTACCAGTGCGTCTTTGCCTGGTGCGTGGGCCTCATCATCAACCAGCTCTGGGAGCTCTTTGTGCTGGGGAACTTCGGCGTGTGGACCGCGGTGGCGTTTGCGCTGCTCGCTGGCATGATCTTCCAGGTCGTGCGCCCGATGCCCAAGACCGAGCAGAGCGACGAGAAGGTCCTCGCCCAGCTCTGTTAATTGGGGACAGGTACACTTCCGCAGATAAAACCTGCCAAAAGTTTGGCGCGCCGTCGGCCCTTCTCGCCGGCGGCGCGCCATTCTGCTTGAATTCCAGCAAAACTGCAGGTAGATAAATGATACAAAATGGGTACTACTTAGGAGGCGGAAGAGAATCTGCCCAACACGGTCACTTCCAGCATCTTCTGGGCGTCTCGAGGAGCGCACAATGGACAATGTCTCTCAGGCTCTCACCTGGGCCGCGCTCGGCTGCGGCTTCACCTGGCTCATGACCACGGCGGGTTCTGCCGTGGTGTTCTTCTTCAAGTCCGAGCGCAAGCTCATGCACCACATCTT
>CASFQX010000138.1 GCA_949296375.1 uncultured Olsenella sp. | reverse complement strand
TCGCCGTGGTAGTCAAAGGCGACGCCGCGGAAGGGTATGGGATCTCGCGTTGGACCACCAGGAGAGAGCAAGATGAGGTCGGGTTTTCTCACGCGGAGCTCTGGGATGCCCGACGAGAGGCGCCTGACCTCAACGGGGTCGTTGAGGGCGATTCCCCCAAAGTGGTACCCACCCTTGGAGAAGCCACGGGTGCTGCGAATGTAGAGCTTTGCCTCCATGGGGGAGGCCGCTCCCACGGGCGCCTCGTCAAGGGCCGCGCGTACCATTGCGGTGCCGCGCGCGGGGCCGAGCTCGTCAAGAAACGCTCGCAGCTGATCCGGGGAGATGAGCGGGCGAGCGCGCTGCACGAGCCCCTTGCTTGCAGAAGGATTGACGACATAGACGCCGAGAAGTTCGGCCAGCAGAAGAACCAGCTCATTGTGCGTGAGATGGGGAGCCATCAAAACGGGCAGCAACAGCGGGGAGACGCAGCGGATTCCCGGAGCGAGACTCACGAACGACCCGGAGGGCGGCGTGGCGCTGAAGACGTGCGGGCAGACGAGCTTTGTCCTGTTTCGCGGGCAGTCGGGGCCCACGAGCACGTGCAGGGGAAGAGTTGCATTCTTGAGCTGCGGGTTTGCTGAGACCGACTCGTTGAGCTCTGATTTTCTCGGCATGTGGTCGGGCAGGCTTGTGGGGCAAGATGCCGAGTTTGCCAGGCGCTTGGGAAAGTAGGGCTGCCGAATCAGCTCGAGCGCGGTGATATGTGAGAGTGTGATGTCCATGCTCTGACGATACCGCCCAGATCACGCGGGGGCTCGAGATTCTGAGAAAGTCGCTCGCGAGTCTGACGCTAACGTGCACCAATCTTTCCGCGGCGAGCATCGTTGCAGGTAAACGGCGTGCTTGGTGAAGCTGTGGAGCAGAAGAGCCCTTTGTCCAGATGCCGGTGGAATGCTGCGAGCGGTTTCTTTTGGGCGGTGGGCGCGCCGATGATCAGCCGACGCCCAAAGAGCGTGCGCAAATCGTTGCACGTGGGTACGAGGGCGCGCTTCCTGCCGCCGGAACCGGTGCATCTGCGTGGCTGTGCCGCCGAAATCGGCGCATCTGCGTGGTTGTGCCGCCGAAATCGGTGTATCTGAGTGAAAACGATGCCAAAAAAGCGGCTTCTGCGTGATTGGAGCACGCAGAAGCCGCAAATCAGGCGCAACGAATTGGCCGAGAAGGACGCCTACTCGTCACCGAAGCTGATACCGAGCGCCTTGGCCTCACGCACGAGGTCGCCCTCGGGGTCGACGTACTTGAGCTTGCCGGCGACCTCCTTGAGCGGCACGCGGGTCATCTTGCCCTTCTTCTGGGCGACCATGAAGCCGAACTCGCCCTCGAGGCAGCCGAGCGCGGCCTCGGCGCCGCACTGCGTGGCGAAGATGCGGTCCTGGGCGTCGGGGGTGCCGCCGCGCTGGGTGTGGCCGGGCACGGCGATGCGGATCTCGCGACCGGTGCGCTTGTCGATCTCGGCGGCGATGTCGTAGGCCACGGACGGCGTGGTGCGCGCGGCCACGAGCTTCTTGTACTCCTTCTTGGAGAGGGCGGCCTCCTCCTTGGAGATGGCGCCCTCGGCCACCACGACGATCGTGAAGCGCGAGCCGGCCTTGTCGCGCTCCTCGATGACACGGACGACGTTGTCCATGTCGTAGGGGATCTCGGGGATGAGGATGACGTCGGCGCCGCCGGCCACGCCCGCGTACAGCGGGATCCAGCCGACCTTGTGGCCCATGATCTCGATCACGAAGACGCGGCCGTGGGAGCTGGCGGTGGTGTGGATCTCGTCGATGCAGCGGGTGGCCACCTCGACGGAGCTGGTGAAGCCGAAGGTGAGGTCGGTGCCGTAGGTGTCGTT
The DNA here is from genome assembly GCA_949296375.1 of uncultured Olsenella sp. Lineage (GTDB taxonomy): Bacteria > Actinomycetota > Coriobacteriia > Coriobacteriales > Atopobiaceae > Thermophilibacter. The sequence goes on along the minus strand of CASFQX010000138.1, from coordinate 387 downwards.
GTCGATGGTCTTGGGCAGCGCGATGACGTTCAGGCCCTCCTCGGAGAGGCGGTTGGCCGTCTTGGTGGAGCCGTTGCCGCCGAGCATGAACAGGCAGTCGAGCTTGAGCTTGCGATAGGTGTGCTTCATCGCCTCGACCTTGTTGATGCCGTCAGCCTCGGGGGTGTCGAGCAGCTTGAACGGGGTGCGGCTCGTGCCGAGCACGGTGCCGCCGCGCGTGAGCAGGCCGGAGAAGTCGCGGTTGTCCATCATGCGGTAGTGCTCGTAGATGAGACCCTGGTAGCCGTCCTCGAAGCCGTAGACCTCGACGGGCTCCTTGGACTGGCGATAGAGCGTCTTGACGATGCCGCGCATGGTGGCGTTGAGCGCCTGGCAGTCGCCGCCGCT
>CASFQX010000137.1 GCA_949296375.1 uncultured Olsenella sp. | reverse complement strand
TCAGATCCTTGGCTCCCCGACGTCTGCCGACACCACGGCCATGGCTACCTCGTCGCTCCAGCCGCCCTCGCTCGAGCACCCCTTCGGCACCGACGTCACCGGCCGAGACATCCTCGTCCGCGTCATCTACGGTGCCCGCATCTCGCTGACCATCGGTCTTCTCGCCACGGCGATCTCCACTGCGATCGGTCTGGTCATGGGTGCCCTCGCTGCCTATTACGGCGGCATGTTCGACACGATCATCATGCGCTGCGCCGACATCTTCCTTGCGTTCCCGTACGTGCTGTTCGTCCTGTGCCTGATCGCGGCCCTGGGGCAGAGCATCACCAACGTGTTCGTGGCCATCGGTATTCTCGGCTGGCCCTCGATCGCGCGCGTCTTCCGCTCGGCGATCCTCTCCGTCAAGGAGAACGACTACGTCGACGCTGCACGCTCCATGGGCGCCTCCGACTTCCGCATCATCGCGCGCCACATCTTCCCCAACTCCGTTGCCTCCATCGTGGTCTACGCCACGATGAACATCGGCTCCGCCATCCTCTCCGAGGCGGCCATCTCCTTCCTGGGCATGGGCGTTCAGCCGCCCAACCCCTCCTGGGGCATCATGATTCAGGACGGTCAGGCCTACCTCATGACGGCGCCCTGGCTCATGATCATGCCGGGCCTCGCGATCCTCACCACCGTTCTTGCCTTCACGCTGCTCGGTGACGGTCTGCGCGACGCCCTCGACGTCAAGATGAAGGATGCATGATGGCGAAGAAGAAGAATTCCGATTACGTTGATCTCAAGGATCAGCCCATCCCCGAGGGTCAGCACCTGCTCGAGGTGGACAACCTCAAGATGTTCTTCCACACCGAGGATGGCGTGGTCAAGGCCGTCAACGGCGTCTCCTACACGCTTGACCGCGGAGAGACGCTCGGCGTCGTGGGCGAGTCTGGCTCCGGCAAGTCCGTGACGCACATGACGATCATGGGCCTCATCGACATGCCTCCCGGAAAGATCGAGGAGGGCGACATCCGCTACCGTGGCAAGTCGCTCCTCGAGATGTCCGAGCAGGAGATGCAGCACGTTCGCGGCAACGACATCGCAATGATCTTCCAGGACCCGATGACCTCCCTGAACCCCGTCTATAAGGTTGGGCGCCAGGTGGGCGAGGGCCTGAGGCTGCACCGCGGCTACTCCAAGGAGGAGGCGCTCGAGCGCGCCACCGAGCTTCTCCGTCTCGTGGGCATCCCGTCTCCCGAGAAGCGCGTGAACGAGTACCCGCACCAGTTCTCCGGCGGCATGCGCCAGCGCGTTATGATCGCCATGGCGCTTGCCTGCGACCCTGACATCCTCATCGCCGATGAGCCCACCACAGCCCTGGACGTTACGATCCAGGCCCAGATCATCGAGCTCATGAAGGAGATGCAGCAAAAGAACGGCAACGCGATCATCATGATCACGCACGACCTTGGCGTTGTGGCCGACATGGCCGACAAGATCATGGTTATGTACGCCGGTCGCCCGGTGGAGTTTGGCACGGCCGACGAGATCTTCTACGAGAGCCGTCACCCCTATACCTGGGGCCTCATTCGCTCCATCCCCGAGCAGGCGATTGACGAGAAGAAGCCGCTCACGCCGATTCACGGCAACCCGCCCTCGCTCGTGAACCTGCCCAAGGGCTGCCCGTTCGCCCCGCGCTGCCCCTACGCCGTTGACATCTGCCACGAGCAGGAGCCCGAGCACATCACCACGGAGACGGGCCACTACTCCGCCTGTCACTTCGCGGACGACCCCGAGTTCCTCAAGTTCGCGCCCGACACCTCGCGCTCGCGCGGCAAGATCGCCACGGGCATGCCCGACACGCTCGAGGTGAGCGAGACGACGCCCAAGGCGGATGACGCCAAGAAGACGGGAGGTGAGGCCTAATGGCCGAGCAGAACGTTAGGGAGCCGCTGCTCAAGGTCGAGCACCTCTCCAAGGAGTTCCCCGCTGAGGCGGGCATGCTGGCCGGGCGCTTCTCCAAGCGCGTGGTCTCCGCCGTCAAGGACGTCTCCTTCGAGATCTATCCCGGCGAGACCTTTGGTCTGGTCGGCGAGTCCGGCTGCGGAAAGTCCACCACTGGTCGCTCCATCATGCGCCTGACCAAGCCCACCGAGGGCAGCGTCTTCTTCAACGGCCAGGACGTGGCCAAGATGAGCAACAAAGAGCTCAAGGACATGCGTCGCAACATGCAGTTCATCTTCCAGGACCCGCAGGCGTCGCTGAACCCGCGCATGACGATCGGCGAGATCGTCTCCGAGCCCATGACCATCCACAACGTGGGCACCAAGGAGGAGCGCATCGACCGCGTCCGCGAGCTTCTCGACGTGGTTGGCCTGAACCCTGAGCACATCAACCGTTACCCGCACGAGTTCTCCGGAGGCCAGCGCCAGCGCATCGGCATCGCCCGCGCCTTCGCCCTGCGCCCCAAGCTCATCATCTGCGACGAGCCGGTCTCCGCACTTGACGTCTCCATTCAGGCGCAGGTCCTGAACCTCCTCAAGGACCTTCAGGACAAGTTTGGCACGGCGTACCTCTTCATCGCTCACGACCTCTCCGTCGTGCAGCACATCTCCGACCGCGTAGCAGTGATGTACCTCGGCAAGATCGTGGAGATCTCCGACTGGAAGACCCTCTACACCGAGCCGCACCATCCCTACACGCAGTCGCTGCTCTCCGCGGTGCCCGTGCCCGACCCGGACGTCCAGAAGACGCGCAAGCGCATCATCCTCCCGGGCGATCCGCCCTCGCCGATCGATCCGCCCGCGGGCTGCCGCTTCCACACGCGCTGCCCGATCGCCAAGGAGATCTGCGGCCAGGAG
>CASFQX010000136.1 GCA_949296375.1 uncultured Olsenella sp. | reverse complement strand
AGCGCCATCTTGTGCACGCGCGTGCGGGCGCCCGCCTCGTCGAGCACGTCGATGGCCTTGTCCGGCAGGAAGCGGTCCTGCACGTAACGGCTGGAGAGCGTGACGGCGGCGAGAATCGCAGCGTCGGTGTAATGGACGTGGTGATGCTGCTCGTAGCGGTCCTTCAGGCCCTCGATGATCTTGATGGTGTCCTCGGGGCTGGGCTCGCCGATGTTGACCGGCTGGAAGCGGCGCTCGAAGGCGGAGTCCTTCTCCACGTGCTTGCGGTGCTCCTCGGCCGTGGTGGCGCCGATGACCTGGATCTCGCCGCGCGAGAGGGGCGGCTTCAGGATGGAGGCGGCGTCAATCGAGCCCTCGGCGGAGCCCGCGCCAATCACGGTGTGAACCTCGTCGATGAAGAGGATGTCCTCGTCGGAGGCCTCGAGCTCTGCCACGACCTTCTTCATGCGCTCCTCGAACTCGCCGCGGTACTTGGAGCCGGCGACGAGGCTCGCGAGGTCGAGCGTCCAGACCTGCTTGCCGCGCAGGATGTCGGGCACGTTGCCGGATGCGATGAGCTGTGCCAGGCCCTCGACGATGGCGGTCTTGCCCACACCCGGGTCTCCCAGGATGAGCGGGTTGTTCTTCTGGCGGCGTGCGAGGACCTGCATCACGCGCTCGATCTCGCGGTCGCGGCCGATCACGGGGTCGAGCTTGCCGTCCGCAGCGAGCTTGGTGAGGTTGCGGCCGTACTGCTCCAGCACGGAGCCCTCCTCGCCCTGCTGGGACGGGCCGCCGAAGCCAGCCATGCGGACGTCAGCCGTGGCGGTCTCGCGCGGTGCGCCCTCGGGGCTCTTGCCGGCGAGTTCGTTCACGGCGTTGCGCACGGCGTCGCCCGAGACGCCCATCTGACGCAGAGCGTCCATCGCGCGGCCGTTGCCCTCGGCCACGATGCCGAGCAAGAGGTGCTCCGTGGCAATGTAGGTCTGGCCGTGGGTCATCATCTCGCGATACGCGCCCTCGAGCACGCGCTTGGCGCGCGGCGTGAACGGGATGTGCCCGCCCGGCACCGGCTCGTTGTCCTGAACGGTGAGGCTGCGCACGGTGGCAAGCGCCTCGTCATAGGTGACGTCGAGCTTGGCCAGCGCCTGGGCCGCCACGCCCTCGCCTTCCTTGATGAGGGCGAGCAGTAGGTGCTCGGTGCCCACGTACATCTGGCCGAGTCCGCGCGCCTCGTCCTGTGCGAGGCTCATCACCTTGCGCGCCTTGTCGGTGAACTTCTCAAACATGGAGTGCGTCCTTCCGCACGGTTGTCTCACGGTACTAGTTTGTACCCACGGCGCCGCCTGCGCAAACACGCTAAGCGACGCCGCGTATCAGTCGGGCTCATATGGGACGAGAGGAACCTCGGACGGCTACGCCCCAAACGTGTCGCGGTCGGGGGCGATGGCCTTCATCGCATCGATCGTGCGCGAGAAGAGCTCGTCGAGCTCCCAGCCGCAGAGCTCGGCGCCCTTGCGGATGACGTCGCGGTTGCAGCCGGCGGCGAAGCGCTTGTCCTTGAACTTCTTCTTGAGAGACTTCACCTCGAAGTCCATGACGGACTTGCTCGGGCGCATGATCACGGCTGCGCCGATGAGGCCCGTGAGCTCGTCCACGGCAAAGAGGACCTTCTCCATGGGGAGATCGGGCGCAGGCAGCTCAGGGTTGTTGTCGGAGTTGTGCGACTGAATGGCGCGCACGAGCTCCTCGGAGGCACCGGCCGCACGCAGGAGCTCGGCGGCGTAGACGGTGTGGCCCACGGGATCGTCGGCGTGCTCCTCCCAGTCGAGGTCGTGCAGGATGCCCACGACCTCCCAGAAGTCGGCGTTCTCGGGATCCATCTGGAGCGCAAACTGACGCATCACGCCACCCACGGTCTCGCCGTGCTCGATGTGGAACTCCTCATGGTTGTGCTCGGCGAGAAGGGCGAGCGCGGCGTCGCGGTCAATGCCGGCGACAGGCGCCGCCGGAGCCTCCGCCGCCGCAGCCGAGACCTTCTCGGAGTCCTCGGCGATCGCGTCCACGGAGGCGGCCGCGTTATCGGTCACCACGCCCGCAACCTGAGCCTCGATGTCGGCCTTGGTGATAGTCTCGGGCTTCATGGCCGGGAAGAGCAGCACGTCGCGGATCGCGGGCTGGTCGCAGAAGAGCATGATCATGCGGTCGATGCCGTAGCCGATGCCGCCCGCCGGCGGCATGCCGTACTCGAGGGCGCGCACGTAATCGTAGTCGTAGCCCATGGCCTCGTCGTCGCCCATGCCCTTGGCCGCAACCTGCTCGGCAAAGCGGCCAGCCTGGTCCACGGGGTCATTGAGCTCGGAGAAAGCGTTGGCGTACTCGTGGCCGGCGATGACCAGCTCAAAGCGGTCGGTGAGGCGCGGGTCCTCTGCCTTGCGCTTGGAGAGCGGGGAGACTTCCTCGGGGTAGTCGCACACGAAGGTGGGATTCACGATGGTCTTCTCGCCCAGCTCGTCGTAGAGCTCAAAGAGGAGCTTGCCGGCGCCCCAGTTGGGCTGCGGCTCAATGCCGTACTTCTCGCAGAGCTCGCGCAGGTGCTCGATGGGGGT
>CASFQX010000135.1 GCA_949296375.1 uncultured Olsenella sp. | reverse complement strand
GCTCGCGCTCTCGCCCGCGCCGATGTGGATGTCGCCGGCCACGATGTCGTCGCCGTGCGAGAAGTCCGCCGAGGTCCGGTCTGCCAGGCTCACGATCTCCTGCGCGCGCCTGCGCAGGTAGAGGCCCTTCTCGGTGGGCCGTACGCTGCGGCTGCGGCGCTCGAGCAGCTCGCATCCGAGCTCGCGCTCGAGGCCGGCGATCTGGCGCGAGAGCGCCGGCTGCGTGACGTGCAGCTCCTCGGCGGCGCGCGACATGGTGCCCCACTCACAGATGGCGAGGTAGTAGCGAAGGGCCCTGAGCTCCACGGTTCCTCCTGATCGACTCGTAATATATAAGGAAAACTCATACTGCAAGATAAAGTATAAGCAATTGTATTCTCTTGCGCTCGGGTTCACACTGAGGTCAGGAGATCGGGACCTGACGAGGGGAGGCATCCGTGGGGAGGCGAATCGTCGTGCGCCTGGGCGACGTTGCCGTGCACGCCATGCTCAACGACACTCCCGCAGCCCGTGCGCTCGTCGAGCGGCTTCCTCTGACCCTGCGTATGTGCGCTTCGACCGTGGGATGCTGCGGCGCACTGCCCTTCTCGCTTCCCGCCGGTCCCGGGCTTGTCCACCGAGGCTGGACGGACGGAGACCTCAACTACAACCCGGCTGGCGGCTGGCTCGCGATCTTCTTCGACGACGAGAGAAACTCCATGCGCTACGGTGACCAGCTCACCATCGGGCGCGTCGAGGGCCCGCTCGAGCCGCTGCGCGCGCTCAAGGGCCGGCTCGACGCCCTCATCGAGACGGACGAACGCCGGGTCATCCCGGAGACGGACTAGGGAGGAAGACATGAAGTATGCGAAACTCGGTCACTCCGACATCGAGGTCAGCCGCATCTGTCTGGGAGGCATGAGCTTCGGCGTCCCCACGCCGGACCACCACCAGTGGACCATCGACCCCAGCGAGACCCGCGCCGTCATCGCCCGCGCGCTCGAGCAGGGCGTCAACTTCATCGACACGGCCAACTGCTACGCAAACGGAACGAGCGAGGAGTACATCGGCGCCGCCCTACGCGACCTGGGCGTTCAGCGCGACAAGGTGGTGCTGGCGAGCAAGGTCTACTTCAACGAGGGGCGCCTCTCGGCCTCGGCCATCGAGCGCGAGAGCGAGGGCACGCTGCGCCGCCTGGGCACGGACTACCTCGACCTCTACATCATCCACCGCTTTGACTACGACACGCCCGTCGAGGAGACCATGGAGGCGCTCGACCGCCTCGTGCGCGCCGGCAAGGTCCGCGCGCTCGGCGCGAGCGCGATGTACGCCTACCAGCTCCACAACATGCAGGTCGCGGCCGAGAAGAACGGCTGGACCAAGTTCACGTCCATGCAGTGCCACTACAACCTGCTCTATCGCGAGGACGAGCGCGAGATGATTCCCGTGTGCCGCCAGTACGGCATGGCGCTCACGCCCTACAGCCCGCTCGCGTCGGGGCACCTCTGCCGCCCCACCTGGGACTCCGACTCCGTCCGCAGCCGCACCGACCAGGTGATGGTGAACAAGTACGATGCCGCGCGTGACAACGACATGAAGATCGTGACGCGCGTGGCCGAGGTCGCCGAGCGGCACGAGGTGCCGATGTCGCGCGTCGCGCTCGCGTGGCACTGGGCGCGCGGGGTGGAGGCGCCGATCGTGGGCTGCTCGCGCCCCGAGCGCGTGGACGACGCCGTGGCCGCGCTCGACGTGGAGCTCTCGGACGAGGAGCTGGCCTACCTCGAGGAGCCCTACGTGGCCCACGAGCTCGTGGGCCCGCTTGCCCGCCCCGGCGAGAAGCCCCTCGCCGGCACGACGGACCCCAACGCAAAGTAAGGAAGGCGCCGGGGAGGAAGGCCCCGGGGCGAGGAGGGAGAAAAAATGGCAGTTAAGCAGACGGCGGGACGCGATCAGCTGGGCGAGCTGGCCCCCAAGTTCGCAGAGCTCAACGATGACGTGCTCTTTGGCGAGGTTTGGAGCCGTGAGGACAGGCTCAGCCTCAAGATGCGCTCGATCGTGACAGTGGTCACGCTCGTGGCCAAGGGCATGGTGGACAGTTCGTTTGAGTTCCACATGGCCACGGCGCGCAAGAACGGCGTCACGCGCGACGAGATGGCGGAGATCCTCACGCACGAGGCATTCTACGCCGGCTGGCCCAATGCCTGGGCGGCCTTCCGCGTGGCGCTCAAGGTCTACGGTGACGATGCGGACGCCGGCGAGGGCACGTCCTTCTCGCCCATGTTCGGCCTGGGCGACCCCAACGACGCGTACGCCCAGTACTTCGTTGGCAACTCGTACCTCAATCCGCTGACCAGCGCTGCGGAGTGTGGCGTCGGCCTCGCCAACGTTACCTTTGAGCCGGGCTGCCGCAACAACTGGCACGTCCACCACGCCGACAAGGGCGGCGGGCAGATTCTCGTCTGCACCGACGGGCGCGGCTGGTACCAGGAGTGGGGCAACCCACCGCAGGAGCTCACGCCCGGCACCGTCGTGGTGATCCCCGAGGGCGTGAAGCACTGGCACGGCGCCGCGCGCGACAGCTGGTTCAGCCACATCGCCTTCGAGGCGCCGGGCGAGAACTGCAGCAACGAGTGGCTCGAACCCGTCGCCGACGAGGACTACCCGGCATAGGGCGCGTCCCCGCGCCCCTCGCGCGTGCGGCTGCCCGTCCTGACGGACGGACTCAACCTGATTCTGCGTTGCCGTTGGCTGCCGAGGGGCGACACGGGCCGTGGCTAGGCGAGAAGCGCTGCGTGCTCCGGGTGCTTCTCGAACCAGCTCACCGCGTACGAGCACGTGGGGCGCGCGTAGTAGCCGCTTGCAGCGATGCTCGCCACGGCGCGGCCCAGAAGCTCGCCCGCGACGCCCTGCCCGCGCAGGCTCTCGTCCACGAAGGTGTGGTTGATCTCAACGACGCCGGGCTCCACCACGGGGAAGGTCACCTCGGCAAGGACGTTCCAGGCCTCGTCCAGCATCTGCACGCGGTCGCGCTCCATGATCCAGTCCATGCTGCCTCCTTCGATTGCTGCCTGCGAGGCTATTGTCTCACACCACAAAGGGTAGAACCTTCAACGAGGTCGCATCGGCGTTGGCGGGCGGAGGCATACCATGGCACGGGCTTGGCACATCGCAAATGGGCATCTCGCAACTGGCGAGAAGGACGGTGGGCACGTCGTCACCCTCCTGCGCCTGGAGGAAGCGCGGGCGCGCACCCTCTCCCACACGCAGCGCGAGGTCCTCGACCAGCTCGAGCACGCCGCGATGCCCTTTTTGGAGCGCACGTCCACCGGTGCGGCGGGCCTCGTGGTCACGCCGAGCGGGCGCCGTCGCTTCGGGTTCATCCTCACCCCTGGCGAGCTGGTGCTCATTGACGACGGGGACGTCTGCGCCACGGCACTCGGCCATGCCGTGGAGGACCGGGCGCGCGTCGAGGGGCCTGCCGGGGCGCTCTGTGCGCTGCTCCGCGAGCTCTTGCGCGACCACCCGGCGCGCCTCTCTCGCATGCACGAGGACTATGAGCTGATGGAGCAGCAGGTCCTCGAGGGCCGTGAGCTCCCCGACAGGCGCAAGATGATGGCGGACTCGCGCCGCATGCTCGGGCTTGATACGTTCTACCAGGGCATGTCCGACCTTGCCGCAGAGCTTGCCGAGGACGACTCCGGCCTCGTGGCGCCTACGGACCGCGCGAGGCTCCGCTCGCTCGCGCGCCTGCTGGGCCGGCTCGCCGCGCGCTTGGAGTCGCTACAGGACTACAGCCTGCAGGTGCACAGCCTCTATCAGGAGTCCATTGACGTGCGACAGAACAACGTCATGCAGTGGCTCACGGTGGTGACCACGATCGTGATGCCGCTCACCTTCGTCACCGGTTGGTACGGCATGAACTTCCCGCACATGGCGCTCTTCGACGTGCCATGGGGCTATGCCGCGGTGATCTTGGTGTGCGTTGTGATCGTGGCCGTCGAGGTTGCGTTCTTCTGGCATCACGGCTGGCTGAGCTTTGGCGAGTGGCGCCACAAGGGCGGCAAACGGCGAGGTTGATAAGCGCCCGCGGGAGGGGTATAACATCGCGCATCACATCAGTCTGGGGAGGCTGACATGGCTGGCTTGGACTACACGACGCGCGACAAGGTCCTGTGGATTGCGCTTCTCGCCCTGTGCCTGGCGAGCGCAGCGGCCTACGTCTTCTGGGCGCTGCCGGCGATGCCGGAGACGGTGCCCACGCATTGGGGCGTGGACGGCGCGGCTGACGGCTGGGGCGACAAGGGCTCCACGATCTTCATGGGCGTCATCATGCCGATTTTGATGCTGGTGCTGCTCTTTGCGGTGCCGTTCTTTGACCCGCGTGGTGCGAGCTTCAATCGCTTCAAAGGCATCTATCAGGGATTCTCAGCGGCGTTCACCGTGTTCATGGTCGTCGTGGCCTGGATCACGCCACTCTCGGCGCTCGGCGTCCTCCCAGCTGCAGGTGGCTCGTTCGTCAACGTCATCGTCTTTGGCTTCCTCGGACTGCTCCTCGTGTGCCTCGGCGTTGCGATGCCGCACATCGAGCCCAACTACACCTTTGGCGTTCGCGTGCCCTGGACGCTCGCGGACCCGGAGAACTGGCGTCGCACGCATCGCTTCGCGGGCCCGGTCTTCGTGATCATGGGCGTGGTCACGCTCGTATCGGCTTTTCTCGCCTCCGCGGCGCCCGAGCTCACGTTGATTGCGCTGTTGGTTGCCCTTCTCGGCGGCGTGGGGCTCATCACCCTCTACAGCTTCCTCCTCTGGAAGGGCGTCATCCGGTAGGGGTCGCCCGCTTGCGAAAGCCCTGACTTATGCACGAGCGCACCGTCCCTCTCGGTTGGCGAGAAAAACGGTGCGACTTGTCTACCTGTGCGTATACGACTTCGAATCATCGAGACTTGCTGTTTGCTCGTGCAAAAGTCGAGGCTTGTGCCGTGATTCAAAAGGGGGCATCCCCCTTGAATCATTTTTCGCGCACGTGGCCGTCCCTGACCTCCCAGGTGCGATTCGTGCACGCCGAGAGGAACCGCTGATCGTGGCTCACCAGCACGAGCGCACCGGGGTAGGCGGCGAGCGCGCGCTCGAGGGCCTCGGTCGAGTGCAGGTCCAGGTGGTTGGTGGGCTCGTCCATGACGATGAGCGCGGGGTGCCGCAGGATGCCCTCCGCCAGCATGAGCTTGCGGAGCTCGCCGGGGCTCGTGCGCCCGCCCTCGAGGATGCGGTCCGGGTCGGAGTTGAGCTGCGCCACCGTGGAGAGCACGCGCCCGCGGTCGGTGGGCGTCAGCGCGGACACGCGCGCGACCACGGCCTCGCGTGCCTCCGCCGGAAGCTCCTGCGGGATGTCAAGCACCTCCACGCCCTGCCCGGCATCTACCGCCTTGGCGAGAAGAACGCGCAGGTGCGCGAGGAGCGTTGACTTGCCGGCGCCGTTCGGCCCGACGACGCCCACGTGGTCGCGGCTCCCTACCCAGAGCTCGGGGATCTGGAGCGTGCCTTCCGGGCCGCAGGGGATGGTCCTGCCGGGAACGTGCAGCACGGTGCGGCGGCGCGAGGGCTCGGCGTCCACCCAGAGGTCGCCATCGTAGCGCTTGGTCACGCGTGCGGCGGCAAGGCGCTCCTGCGCGGCTGCCACCCGAGCGTCCATCTGCGAGGAGAGCCGGCCGGCCCGGCCGTCCTTACCGGTGAAGATAGCAAGGTCGATCTTGCCGCGCGCGTCGCGATCACGCGGGTCCAGGTTCCGCTTGCTGCGCCGCGCATCGGCGCGGGCGGCCTCGCGGGCCCGTGCGTCCTTCTCGGTGGAGAGGCGGGCCAGCTCGCGCTTGGCGCTTGCCCGCTCCGCAACTGCCGTCGCGCGCTCGAGCTCCGCCTGACCGTGCGCCGCGCTGTAGCCGCCCGGCCGTACGACGATGCCTTCGGCCTCGAAGGACGCGCAGCGCGTGGCGAGAAGGTCCACGAGCTCGCGGTCGTGGCTCACGAGGATTCCGATGCCGCGGAAGCGCTCGAGCGCCGCGCCCAGCTCCTCGCGGGCGTACGCATCCAGGTGGTTGGTGGGCTCGTCCGCCACGAGCACGTCCGGACGACCCCAGAGGGCGACCGCCACCTGCAGCTTCTTGCGCTCGCCGAAGGAGAGCTCGTCAAAGCGCCAGGGCATGTCGTCCTCGATGCGGAAGGCCTCGCGCAGCTCGCGGGCCTCGCGGCCGTAGTCCAGCGCGAAGTCCGCGAGCCCCTCGGGCGGCTCGTCGGCGTCCTGCGCCACGTAGGCGCAGACCAGGCCGCGCGTGACGGAGCCCGCGTCTGGAGCGATGAGGCCGCACGCGATTTTGGCCAGCGTAGTCTTGCCGCAGCCGTTGTCACCCAGAAGCGCGGTCCAGCCAACGGGGAAGGTGATGGTGACGTTGTTGAGCACGGCCTCGCGGGCCGCGGGATAGGCGTAGCGAACGCCGGAGAGCACAAGCTGCATAGACATCTCTTCTCCGTGGAAAAGGGACTGTCCCTTCTCCACATCGGGGTTTCTTGGTCGAGGATGTCTAGCGAATGCGCACGGCTCTCCTGCTCTCCGTCGCTCCGATGGCGGCGCCACCCGCGCTGCGAGGCCCATTCCTCGCTCGGCCGACGTCGCCAGTATCCCGCGCTCGCGTTTGAGCGTCAAGTTTCGGGCGTGCCAGCTGACAAATCCGTTTCTAGGTGTTATTTCGAATCCGCTTATAGTAGTCCGATTCGACGCAAGTCCTCTAGCTGCGGTTTCTCAAAACGAACGAAGCTTTCTACTCAAAGGAGTTCAGAAAAAACACCTAGAAGTGGATTGTTTCACCCCTGTCGTATGATTTCTCAGGTGGGAAACTGGAAAAATGGAGGGGGACACGGGTGAGGCAGGCGGTTATTGGGCTCCTGGCGCACGTCGACGCGGGCAAGACCACGCTCGCGGAGGCCATGCTTGCTGCAGCGGGCGCCATCCGCAACCCCGGTCGCGTGGACAGCGGCAGCTCCCACCTGGACACCGACACCATGGAGCGCGACCGCGGCATCACGATCTTCTCATCAAGCGCGTCGCTTGACTGGGCGAGCGCCCACGAGGAAAACGGCGCCCACCTCATGCTCGTGGACGCACCCGGCCACGTGGACTTCTCCGCGGAAGCCGAGCGCACGCTCGCCGCGCTCGACTACGCCATCCTGGTGGTGGGCGCAAACGACGGCGTGCAGGGCCACACCGAGACCCTCTGGGACCTGCTCGCGCGCCACGAGCTCCCCGCCTTCGTCTTTGTTAACAGGTGCGACCTGGAGAACCCCGGGCGAGAAGAACTTCTCGCCGAGCTATCTTTGCGGCTCTCGCCGGGCTGCGTGGACGCGTCCGCGCTGCTCGCGGGCGATGCGAATGCGATGGAAGACGCCGCCTCGACGGATGAGGCGGCGCTCGAGGAGTACCTGGAGACCGGTGCGCTCGTGCCGGACACGCTGCGGCGTCTGGTGGCCACGCGTGCCCTCTTCCCGGTGTTCTTTGGCGCGGCGCTGCGCGACGACGGCGTGCGCGAGTTGCTTGACGGTATGTGCGCCCTTCTCGTCGAGCGCTCCTGGCCGGATGCGTTTTCGGCGCGCGTATATCGCGTGAGCCGCGGTTCGCGCGGCGAGCGACTTGCGTGGGTTAAGGTCACGGGCGGCACGCTGCGTGCGAAGACGCAGGTCACAGGTGTAGACCGTCGTGGCGAGCCGTGGGCCGAGAAAATCAACGAGGTGCGCCTCTACCAAGGTGCGAGCTTTGAGACCGTGACGGAGGTCCCGGCCGGCAGCATCTGCGCCGTCACCGGGCTAAGCTATGTGGTGCCCGGCAGCGCCCTCGGCGCGGAGCCGCAAGCAGCGCGCCCGCTGCTCGCGCCCGTCCTGTCCTACCAGGTGATTCCCGAGCCGGGCGCGGACGTCTCCGCTCTGGTGCGCGCCCTTCGCGAGCTTGCCGACGAGGACCCGATGCTCGGCGTCACCTGGCAGGAGCAGCTGCAGGAGGCGCACGTCCAGCTCATGGGCGAGGTTCAGCAGGATGTGATCGCCGAGCTCCTGCGTGAGCGCTACGGCTTTGCGGTGACCTTTGGGCCTGGCGGCATCCTCTACAAGGAGGCCGTGACCGCACCATCCGAGGGCGTGGGCCACTTCGAGCCGCTGCGCCACTACGCCGAGGCGCGCCTCCTCGTGGAGCCGCTGCCGCGCGGAACCGGCGTGGAGTTTGGCACGCGCTGCTCCACGGACGACCTCGACCTCAACTGGCAGCGCCTCATCCTCACCAACGCCATGGAGCGCGACCACCTGGGCGTGCTTACGGGTGCGCCGCTCACGGACGTGCGCATCACGCTGCTCGCCGGCCGCGCGCACGCCAAGCACACCGAGGGCGGCGACTTCCGCCAGGCCACGTACCGTGCCGTTCGCCAGGCGCTCATGGGCGCGCGCGAGCGCGGCGAGTGCCAGCTCTTGGAGCCGTGGTACCGCTTCCGTCTGACGGTGCCGGCCGACCGCGTGGGCCGCGCGCTCACCGACCTCACGCGCATGGCGGCGGATTTCGAGACGCCGGCGACGTCGGGCGACGCTGCCACGATTACGGGCGAGGTGCCGGCTTCCGAGGTGGGGGAGTACGCGCTCGAGGTCGCCCGCTATACGGGCGGTCGCGGACGCCTCTCGCTCGAGCTCGCGGGCTACCGGCAGTGCCACAACGCCGACGAGGTCATCGCCGCCGCGGCCTACGACCCCGAGGCCGACCTCCCCAACACGCCCGACTCCGTCTTCTGCAGCCACGGTGCGGGTCACACGGTCAAGTGGCGGGACGTCCCCGCCGCGGCGCACACGGTCGCGGACGCGGCGCGTCTGCGACCATACCGCCCCGCCGACGCCGCGTTTTTCTCGAACTAGGAATGAGGTGATGACCTTGGGAGGACAGGTTGGCTTCAGGAGCGCCGTGCGCGCCGACGTTCCGCTGATTCTGGCGTTCATAAGCGAGCTTGCCGAGTACGAGGGGATGCTCGACGAGGTCGTGGCGGACGAGGCCACGCTGGAGGCCTGGCTCTTCGACCGTCACGGGGCCGAGGTGATCTTCGCGCTCGACGGAGACGTCGAGGTTGGCTTTGCCCTGTACTTCCACAACTTCTCGACCTTTCTCGGGCGGTCGGGCGTCTACCTGGAGGACCTGTACGTCCGGCCGGAGTGGCGCGGGAGGGGCTTTGGCAGGGCCCTGCTGAGCAGGCTCGCCCAGATCGCCCTCGAGCGAGGGTGCGGGCGCCTCGAGTGGTGGTGTCTCGACTGGAACCGCCCGAGCATCGACTTCTACCTCTCGATGGGAGCGGAGCCCATGAGCGACTGGACGGTGTATCGCGTCGCCGGAGGGGCGCTCAGGGACCTGGCCGAGGGAGGCCCCGCGCGATAGCGGCCCACGTAGCCGCCCGCTCGCGCCGCGCTAGATGAAGTCGTACGGCATGCGCCGGGCGATGAGGTAGAAAAGCACGAGTGCGGGCCACGCCAGCGGGACGAAGAGGTACGCGCCGCCAAGCACCACGAGGCGTGCGAGGTAGAACACCGCACGCCTTGCTCCCGTGCGCTCGCGGGTCTCGCAGCTCATGCGCACGAACGCACCTCCGGGCGTGGAGCCTCCGTGTAGTGCGGGTCGCACGAGCTCCACGAGGACGAACGCCAGACATTCGGCCCAGAGCGCCCACGGATCGTCGACCCAGCGCTCGCCGCCGGGCACGTTGTGCAGAATGAGGATGACGATACCGGCGATCACGGTGGAGACGAGCGTGGTGAGCAGCGTGTCCAGCCAGAATGCCACGCAGCGACGCACGAAGCCAGGCTCGTGCGTGACCTCGCCCTCCTCGGCGAGCGCGCCGGGCGGCAGCACTCGCGCGAGCGCGGCGGAGCAGGCCCAGCCGAGCGCGGCCCCCGAGGTGTTGTAGATGAGGTCGTCGACGTCAGCCGTGCGGTAGGCATACGGGTAGATGCCAAAGAGCCCCGTGCCCTGTGCTGCCTCGACGCAGAACGAGACGAGCAAGCCCGCGGCGACAGATCGCCAGAAGCCCCAGCGCAGCAGGCGTCCTGCGATGAAGCCAAACGGCATGAAGAGCACCACGTTGAAGACAATCTGCGGCAGCGCGCTCACGCCCTCGCGTCGGAAGTCCCCCACAAACGCGAGCGGGTCGAGCTGCCAGGGGACGCCGTAGGTGATGCCGAGGCCCGAGTCGCCGTTCGGCAGCGGGTACAGCGTGAAGCACCCCAGTCCCAGCACGTAGAGAACCGCGAGGTAGGTCGAGACGGCCGAGCCGAAGCGCAGGCGCCCGTCGCGGTGATAGAGCCAGGCAAGAATCGGCAGGGTGAGCGCCAGTGAGGCGAGCGGCCAGAGCGTTACGGCCAGCAGGAAGTTCTCCGTGTAGCCGGAGAGGAAGCGTCTTATGAGGTTCATGTCGTCCGTTCTTCTCGGTGTTGCGTGACCATTGTGAGCTCAGGGGGAGCGGTCGACCATCGACATGCCTTGTGGTTGAGTGACGTTTTCGCAAGGTGATGCTCTGGAGGAGAAGACGGCCAGTACGGCAACAGAATTATCGAGAAAAACGTCGCCTCCGCGCGCCTGCGCCCGTATCGCCCCGCCGCAGCGCTCTTCTCGCGCTAACTGAGTAATAGTCACGCTTTGTGCGCCAAAAGCGTGACTATTACTCATCTGGTTATCAAAGTCACGTGAAAATCACGCTTTGAGCCTCAAAAGCGTGACTTTCACTCATCTGGCCTTTGCGGTGCAGACTCGTGGAGGGTTTCTTGAGGCACCTTGCCCCCGGGGCTCGCATATGCCATAGTCGCAGGCATAGGGGCGCGTCATGCGCAGACAGAAGGAGGTGCGACCATGAACGACCGAAGTAGCGATGCCTGCGGTGCCGGGTCGCACCAACCTCGTGCGGCGGTCATCGAGGCGTCTGCCTTGATCGCCTAGCAAGCAGCCTAACCACAACCTACCCGCGCCGGGCGCAAGCCCGGTTGCGGCCCGCCCGCGGGCATCCCCTCGACCAGCCGGAACCTAAGGTATTGGGAGGTACGCAGGATGCCTAAGACCAAGCTTATTCACAACATCAAGAACACAATCACAAAGAGCGACAAGAACATCAAGACGGCCACAAGCAAAGGAGCCGAGAAGAGCGTGGTCGCTCGCCGCGGCGAGCTGGGCTCCGCCCTCGAGCAGGCTGCCCGCGCCGAGAAGCACGATCTTCTCGCCAGCCTCGGCAGCTCGGCAGACGGAATCACCTCTGCCGAGGCCGCGCGCCGCCTTGAGCGGAACGGCCCCAACTCGCCAACCGAGCGCCGTCGCCTGCCGCTTGCGCTTCGCCTCGCGGCGAGCTTTGTGAGCCCCTTCACGCTCATCCTCGCGGCGCTTGCCGCCGTCTCGCTCTACACCAACGTCATCCTTGCCGCTCCGGGTGACGAGGACCCCTCTACCTGCGTCATTATCGCGATCATGGTTGTCATATCGGGGGTGCTGCGCTTTGTCCAGGAGGACCGGGGCCTGGCCGCGGCGGAGTCTCTTCGCAAGCTGGTGACCACCACGTGCTGTGTGGTGCGGGCAGGGGAGCCCGAGCGCGAGGTGCCCTTCTCGGAGCTCGTCATAGGCGACGTCGTGCGCCTTGCCGCGGGCGACCTCGTGCCCGCGGACGCCCGTGTCATCGAGGCGAAGGACCTCTTCCTCAACCAGTCGGCGCTCACCGGAGAGAGCGAGCCCGTAGAGAAGACCGCCGACCCGCGCCCCGCTGCCGCGCGCGGCTGCGCGCTCATCGTGGGTGACTGCGGAAACATCGTCTTCACCGGCACGAGCGTGGTCTCGGGGTCCGCGCGTGCCGTCGTGGTCGCAACCGGCGACGACACGTACGTGGGGCGCGTCATGGGCGCCTGCCGGGAGCGTCCCGCCCAGACGAGCTTTGACGCCGGCGTTGCCTCGGTCTCCCGCGTGCTCGTTGCGTTCATGCTGGTGATGTGCCCCATCGTGTTTCTGCTCAACGGCCTCACCAAGGGCGACTGGCTCTCCGCGCTGCTCTTCTCGGTGTCCGTTGCCGTGGGCATCACGCCGCAGATGCTTCCCGTGATCGTGACCACCTGCCTCGCCCGGGGCGCTCGCGAGATGGCCCGGCACGAGGTCATCGTCAAGGACCTCGCCGCCATCCAGAACCTGGGGGCCATGGACGTGCTGTGCTGCGACAAGACGGGCACGCTCACCGAGGACCGCGTGATCCTCGAGCGGCACATCAACGTGGAGGGGCGCCCGGACGACCGCGTCCTGCGCCACGCGTATCTCGTGAGCCATTTCCAGACGGGCCTGCGCAACCTCATCGACGAGGCGATTATCGGGCGCTACGAGAGCCTTGCCGAGAAGGACCGTGAGCTCGCGGGCGTTG
>CASFQX010000134.1 GCA_949296375.1 uncultured Olsenella sp. | reverse complement strand
TCTCCCGCACGCCGCTCGTCCAGGTTCCCGTAGAATGACGAAAGGTGCCAAAAAGGGGTCAGACCCCTTTTTGGCAAGTCTGGCAGAAAGGACCGAGATGGCCGAGAACACCAAGCACGTGAGCTACGCGGACGCCGGCGTCGACACCGCCGAGGGCGCCCGCGCCGTGGACGCGATCAAGGCCGCCGTGGCGACCACCAGCCGACCCGAGGTCATCGGTGGCCTGGGCGGCTTTGGATCGTGCTTCTCGGCCGCAGCGCTCAAGGGCATGGAGGACCCGATCCTGGTCTCCGGCACCGACGGAGTGGGCACCAAGCTTGCGATCGCGCAGCTGCTCGACCGTCACGAGACGGTGGGCGAGGACCTTGTGGCCATGTGCGTGGACGACATCGTCCCAATGGGCGCCGAGCCGTTGTTCTTCCTGGATTATGTGGCCATTGGCAAGCTGCGCGCCGAGCACGTGGCCAAGATCGTGGGCGGCATCGCCGAGGGCTGCCGCAAGTCCGGCTGCGCGCTTGTGGGCGGCGAGATGGCCGAGCACCCCGGCGTAATGGCGGCCGACGACTATGACCTCGCCGGCTTTGTGGTGGGCGTCGTGGACCGTCCCAAGCTGCTCGGCCCGGAGCTCGTGCGCGAGGGCGACGTTATTCTCGGCCTTGCGAGCTCGGGCATCCATTCCAACGGGTACTCGCTGGTGCGCAAGGTTGCCATCGAGGGCCGCACGGTCGAGGAGCTCGAGACGCCGCTCGAGGAGCTTGGCGGCGAGTCGCTCGCCGACGCCGTGATGCGTCCGACCAAGATCTATGCGGGCCAGCTGCTGGCGGCGCTGCGCGCGGGTGCGCCCATTCACGCGATGGCGCACATCACCGGCGGCGGCATCACCGAGAACCTTGACCGGGCCATGCCCGAGGGACTTGACGCGCTGGTGTATCGCGGCGGCGAGGCGGGACCTGCCTGGGACGTGCCGCCCGTGATTGGCTACATGATCCGCGAGGCCGGCCTCACGCTGGAGGAGGCGTATCGCACGTTCAACATGGGCGTGGGCATGGCCATCATCTGCTCGCCGGACGACGAGGACGACGTCTGCGAGGCGCTGGTCGCGCAGGGTCTTGAGCCGTTTGAGGTCGGCCGCGTGATTGCGGGCGAGGCGGGCCAGAAGGGGAAGGTCGTGTACGACGATGAGCATTAAGCTGGGCGTTCTCATCTCCGGCAGCGGCACCAACCTGCAGGCGATTATCGACCGCATCGCGGACGGCACGCTGGACGCGTCCATCGAGCTCGTGGTTAGCTCGCGGCCGAGCGCGTATGGGCTCAAGCGCGCCGAGGCGGCGGGGCTACAGACGCTTACGATGTCCAAGGAGGTCTATGCCGACCCGGAGCAGGCGGACGAGATCATTGCGTCCGAGCTCTCGCGTCGCGGCGTGGACTACGTCATCATGGCCGGCTATATGCGCAAGGTGCACGACCCCATCCTGGCGGCGTTCCCCAATCGCGTGGTGAACCTGCACCCGGCGCTGCTGCCGAGCTTCCCCGGCGCTCACGCGATTGCCGATGCCTAC
This sequence comes from uncultured Olsenella sp., assembly GCA_949296375.1. Lineage (GTDB taxonomy): Bacteria > Actinomycetota > Coriobacteriia > Coriobacteriales > Atopobiaceae > Thermophilibacter. Next base: position 21,809 of record CASFQX010000134.1, on the reverse strand, counting down.
GAGCGCGGCGTGAAGGTTACGGGCGTGACAGTGCACTTTGCCAACGCGGACTACGACGCCGGTCCCATCATCGCCCAGCGCGCGCTCGCGGTTGAGGAGGGCTGGACGGTCGAGGAGCTCGAGGAGCACATCCACGAGATCGAGCACGAGCTGTATCCCGAGGTGGTGGGGCTTCTCGCCACCGGACGCGTTCACGTGCGCGAGAACCTCACCGTGGCGGTTGACCCGGCGTAAACGTGACAAAGAAACGTGGAAAAGGGACTGTCCCTTTTCCACGTTTTTTGGTTGGGCTAGCGCCGCTTGAGGGTGACGACCGACTCGACGTGCTTGGTGTGCGGGAACATGTCTACCGGGCTCACGCGCTCGATGTGGTAGCCGCGCTCGCGCAGGATGCCCAGGTCGCGTGCCTGGGTGACGATGTTGCAGCTCACGTAGACGATGCGCTCGGGGGCGAGGTTCGCCGCGCCGCTTAGGAACTCCGGCGTGCTGCCCGCACGGGGCGGGTCCATGATGATGGCGTCGAAGTGCTGATTGCGTCCCTCGCGAGCCATCCAGGCGGTGGCGTCGGCCGCCTCAAAGCGACAGCGGTTCTCGACGTTGTTTGCCGCGGCGTTGCGCTGAGCGCACGCCACAGCGCCCTTCACTTGCTCTATGCCCGTGACCCGCAGCGCCTCGCTTCTGGCAGCTGCGCAGATGCCAATCGTGCCCGTGCCGCAGTAGGCGTCCAGCACGCCCGAGGCGGGGCCCACGCCCTCGAGGGCAAGCTCGTAGAGCACTTCGGTCTGTTCAGGGTTGGTCTGGTAGAAGCTCGTGGGGCCAATCTCAAAGGTGCACCCCAGCAGCTCGTCATGCATGATGCCGGGGCCAAAGAGGGTGCGGTTGCGTCGTCCCAGGATTGCGTTGGTCCGGCGGTCGTTCACGTTCTGGACGATGGTTGTGACCTCAGGGCAGGCGGCGCGTAGCTCGTTTACGAGACGATCCACGGAACGAAGCTCGTCCACGCGCGTGACGAGGACGAGCATGACGTCGTCCGTCTTCCAGCCGCATCGAACGACGGCGTGGCGCAGCACGCCAACTCCACGGTCCTCGTCGTAGGGTGGGATGTGCAGGTGCTCGGCGGTGCGGGCGACGGAGTTGAGGATGCGCCGGGCGCGCGGGTCCTCAACGAGGCACTCGTCGCAGGGGACGATGCGGTGCGTGCCCGCGGCATAGAACCCGCAGCGAACTCGCCCGCCGCGTGCATGTGCGAACGGGGTGGCAGCCTTGTGGCGGTAGCGCGTGGGCTCGTCCATACCGCGAATGGGATCGACGGTGGCGCCGTCCTCGCTCGCCATGCCTCCCAGCAGCTCCTCGACCTGCTCCTGCTTGCGACGGAGCTGTATGGGGTAGGGCACCGCGAGCCACTCGCAGCCCCCGCAGTCACGCGCAATCCGGCAGGTGTAGGTCCTGTATCCCATGGCACCCAGTATACCTGCCGTTTGCCGACAAACGCCGCGCGCTTGCGGCCCCCTCTTGAAAAGAAACCAATGTGATATCACAATGACCTCAGCGCATCGCAGTCCATCCGGGACCGCAGCGCCGTGGAAAGGAACCACCATGACCGCAGAGAAGACCGCCCGCGCCGCTTCCGGCTGGCCCATGCTCTTCGTCACCCTCGCCGCCTACGCCGCCTCCATCTGGGGCATGATCCAGGGCATCATCATCCTGGCCACCGCCGAGGAAGCCGGCGCCCCCGCGCCCGTCACGGGTCCGGCGCTGCTCGCCGGTGGCATCGTGCTGCTGCTCGTGGCCATCATCCTCAACTGCGGGTTCTTCTCGCTGCAGCCGGGCCAGGCCCGCGTGCTCGTGCTCTTTGGCAACTACGTGGGCACCGTGCACGACTCCGGCTTCTACTGGGCCAACCCCTTCTACTCCCGCAGCCTCGGCTCGGACGGCACCGGCGCCTCCATCGACGTCAGCCTGGAGGAGGGAACCCCGTCTCTGAAGGCTGCCGCGGCCAGCAAGGCGCTCTCCACCAAGGTGTCCCTGCGCGCCCGCACGCTCAACGGAGACCGCCTCAAGGTCAACGACAAGATGGGCAACCCCATCGAGATCGCAACCGTCGTGGTCTGGCACGTGGCCGATACCGCCAAGGCCCTCTTCGACGTGGACAACTACCCCAGCTACGTGGCCATGCAGACCGAGACGGCCCTGCGTCACGTGGCGAGCATCTACGCCTACGACCACATGGAGGACGACGACGCCTCCAACCAGTCCATCACGCTGCGCTCCAACATCGAGGAGGTCTCCCAGAGCCTGCGCGACGAGCTCGACCGTCGTCTCGCCCCGGCCGGCGTCTCCGTGGACGACGCGCGCCTCACGCACCTGGCCTACGCGCCGGAGATCGCCCAGGCCATGCTGCGCCGCCAGCAGGCCGAGGCCATCATCGCCGCGCGTAAGAAGATCGTGGAGGGCGCGGTCTCCATGGTGGACATGGCGCTCAAGGAGCTCTCCGACGGCGGCGTGGTCGAGTTCGACGACGACCGCAAGGCCGTGATGGCGTCCAACCTGATGGTCGTCCTCTGCGGCGAGTCCGAGGCCCAGCCCGTCCTCAACACCGGCTCCCTCTACCAGTAGGCTGGCGACGTGGCCGCCCGCAAGCAATATCCCCTGCGCATAGACCCAGAGGTCTGGGTCGCGGTGGAGCGCTGGGCCGCCGACGAGATGCGCAGCGCGAACGGTCAGGTCGAGTGGATCCTGCGCGACGCCCTGCGCCGCGCAGGCCGCCTGCCCAAGAAGGAGAAGCGTGACGAGGAGGCTTAACTCCTCGTCACGTTTGCCTCCGCCCCCACCGTACTTCTCGCCCGCTGCCCGATATGTGCGCAACGCCTCCCAAAAACGTGGGTAAGGTGAATGACATCGTGCACACACCCCGTTCAAGGGAGGCATCATGGCAGCTAAGGGAAGCGAGAAGGTCAAGAACGTGGTCCTTGTGGGCCAAGGTGGCGTGGGCAAGACCATGCTGGCCGAGGCCATGCTCCACCTGACGGGGCGTACCACCCGTCTCGGCGGCCACGCCGGCACCAAGCCCACGCTTGACTACGACGGCGAGGAGGGCGAGCGCGGCTTCTCCATCTCCACCTCCATTGCCCCGATCACCTGGGAGGGTACGCGCCTGAACGTGCTCGACGCTCCGTGCTACCCCGACTTCGTGGGCGACGCCTACGCCGCGATGAGCGCGTGCGAGACGGCCGTCTTTGTCGTGGACGCCGCAAGCGGCCCGGGCACCATCACCACTCGCCTGTGGTATGCCGCCGAGGAGCTCAGCCTATCTCGTGCGCTGTTCATCAACCGCCTCGACCGTCCCGACGCAGACTTTGACGTGGCCATGGCCGCGTTGCAGGACCGCTTTGGCGCCAACCTGGGTGCCGTCACCATCCCGATGGGCTCCGGCGAGGCCTTCTCCGGCATCATCGACGTCGTCCACATGAAGGCGCGCCACCTCGAGGGTGGCAAGCCGGTCGTGGAGGATGTCCCCGCCGAGTACCAGGACGCCGCCGACGCCGCGCGTGCCCAGCTCACCGAGCTCGTGGTCGAGGCCGACGACGAGATCATGATGAAGTACCTCGAGGGCGAGGAGGTCACACAGGACGAGCTCGAGGGGCTTCTCGCCAAGGCCATCCGCGAGCGCGTCTTTGTCCCCGTCTTCTCCGGCAGCTGCGTGCGCGAGGAGGGCGTCATCTCCTTCATGGACGCCGCCGTGGCGTGGTTCCCCACGATGGCCGACTTTGGCCGTATCCCGCTGGTCAACGGCGAGCAGCTCGACATCTCCGAGGACGACGAGCGTCCCGTGGTCTTTGCGTTCAAGTCCCTCAACGACCCGCAGAACGGCCGCCTCTCCTTCCTCAAGGTGCTGGCCGGTACCATCACGCCGGGCATCGAGCTCACCAACGCGCGCACGCGCAAGACCGAGCGCCTCGGCCACCTCTATCAGATGTGCGGCCGCGAGACCACTGACGTCCAGTCCGCCGCAGCGGGCGACATCGTCGTGGTGCCCAAGCTCGAGGCCATGACCGGCGACACGCTGTCCGTGACTGGCAAGGTCGAGGCCGCCGAGTTCCGCTTCCCCAACTCGCTCTACCGCATCGCCATCGAGCCCGACGCGCGCGGCACCGAGGGTAAGCTCTACGCCTTCCTCGAGAAGTCCGCGGACGCCGACCCCACCCTCAAGGTGGAGCGCGACGAGGACACCGGCCAGACTGTCATCTCCGCCATTGGCGAGGCGCAGGTCAGCGTCCTTCTCGACCGTCTTGAGGATCGCGCGGGCATCACTGCCCACACCGTGGCGCTCAAGATTCCGTATCGCGAGACCATCCGTCGTGTGGCATCTGCCCAGGGCCGCCACAAGAAGCAGACCGGCGGCGCCGGCCAGTACGGCGACTGCTGGCTGCGCATCGAGCCCAACCCGGGCGCCGGCTACGAGTTTGCGGACGAGGTCGTGGGCGGCCACATCCCGCGCGGCTTCATCCCGGCCATCGACAAGGGCGTCCAGGAGACCATGCGCGAGGGCGTGCTCGCCGGCTACCCGATGATCGACGTCAAGTGCGCCGTTTACGAGGGCTCCTACCACCCGGTTGACTCCAACGAGATGGCGTTCAAGACCGCCGCGCGCATCGGCTTCCAGAAGGCCGTCGCGCAGGCCGAGCCCGTGCTGCTCGAGCCCATGGCGCACCTGCGCATCACCGTGCCCGAGAGCTACGCCGGCTCCGTGATGGGCGACGTCTCCGCCTCCCGCGGCCGCGTCGAGGGCATGGAGGCCGGCACCGGCGCCCAGGCCGGCGAGACCACCGTCGTGGCCACGATTCCGTACGCCGAGGTCACCGACTACGCCACCCGCCTGCGCTCGCTCTCGCGCGGCACCGGCGAGTTTGAGCTGGAGATCAGCGGATATGAGCAGGTCCCGCACGACATCCAGCAGCGCCTGGCCGACGAGTACGCCGCCCGTCGCGCCGCCGGCGAGAAGTAGTGTGGAAAAGGGGCAGTCCCTTTTCCACGTTTCGTGACCCCCCCCTGCGGGCGGTCGGTCCAGGTGACCGGCCGCCCGTTTTTCTTGCCGTCCGTTGCCGACTGACCTCGCGGGGTAAAATGCACCTTAGCGGCTATCACTTTCACCACGGGTCCGAGGAGGAACCATGCTCTCTGCAGTTCAGATCAAGCCGGACGTCTATTGGGTTGGTGCGCTCGACTGGAACGCGCGCGAGTTCCACGGTTACACCACCGAGGCCGGCATCACCTACAACGCCTACCTCATCCTAGACGAGAAGGTCACGCTGATCGACACCGCTAAGGTCACCTTCACCGACGAGCTGCTCGAGCGCATCTCCTCGGTGATCGACCCGTCCAAGATTGACGTGCTCGTCGCCAACCACGTGGAGATGGACCACTCCGGCAACACTCCCACGATCAAGCGCCTGGCACCCAACTGCCAGATCTACTGCTCCGCGCCGCAGGGCGTGAAGAACATGACCGCGCACTTTGGCGACCTGGGTTACAACGGCGTAAAGACCGGTGACACCCTCTGCATTGGCAAGCGCACTCTGGCCTTTGTGCAGACCCCGATGGTCCACTGGCCGGACAACATGGTCACCTACGACGCCTACGACAAGATCCTCTTCTCCAACGACGCCTTTGGCCAGCACTTTGCCAGCTCCAGCCGCTTTGACGACGAGAACGACATGTGCGAGGTCATGCATCAGGCGCGCAAGTACTACGCCAACATCGTTCAGCCGTATCGCACGCAGGCCGCGGCGGCCGTGAAGGCGGTGCGCGGGCTCGGCCCGGACGCGCTCGACATGATCTGCCCGGCGCACGGCGTCATCTGGCGCTCCCACGTGGAGGACATCCTGCGCGCCTACGAGGAGGACTTTGTCTCCGGCGCCGTCCGCGAGCGTGCAGTGGTGGTCTACGACTCCATGTGGCACTCCACGGAGAAGATTGCCCGCGCGCTGGTGGACGGCTTCCTGGCCGCCGGCGTTCCTGCGCAGCTCATGGATCTCAAGGAGAACCACATCTCCAACGTCATGGACGTGTTTTTGGACTGCAAGTACGTGTGCGTGGGCTCGCCGACGCTCAACAGCCAGATGCTGCCCACGGTGGCCGGTTTCCTCACGTACATGAAGGGGCTCTCGCCCAAGAACGAGAACCGCGTGGGCCTGGCGTTTGGCTCCTATGGCTGGGCGCCGCTCGGCCCCAACAACGTGTCCAAGGAGCTCGAGGCCGCTGGGTTCCAGATGCCGGTGAAGACGCTCGCCGTCAACTGGATTCCCAGCGAGGAGCAGCTCGCCGCCGCCAAGGACGCCGTGAAGGAGCTTATGGCGTAGGCCGCAACAACAGGTGAGAAGAGCCGCCCGGGCGCCTTGTGCGACCGGGCGGTTTTGTATTTGCGGCTACTTCTATATGAACAATCAATTATAGTAATACGATATGTTCATCACGAAATAGGAACGATATGGCTAAACACCAGCTGATTGTGGGTTACGATACGGCACTGGAGTTCTGGCGCGAAACCAGAGCGACCTCTTCCGAGCTTCAGGAGCTTGAGGGTGAGGGGCGGACGTACGGACGACTCCCGCAGACCACGACCTCAATCGCCCGGCGGATCATCGGGCTTCTTGGCGTCGAGGCTCCGATAGACGTGGTTGCCCCGAGCAGCTCGGCGAGGGTTAAGAGCCCGCTTGTGAGCCCACACTCATTTGCGGCCCCCATGACGCCAAGGCACCTCTTCCGCATCGATGAGGATGTGGCAATCTGCAGGATGCCTGTCGTGTTAGTGCAGCTTGCGCATAAGACGTCGCTCATCGACCTAGCTCGCATCGCCTACGAGATGGCGGGGACATACGGGTTTGGTGCCACGGGCGAGCTCGTCAAGGGCCTGCGCCCGCTCGTTGATCTTGGCGAGCTGAAGGGATATGCCACCTCGGGGCGGGCATTGCGCGTCCGAGGGGCAACGAGGGCGTGTCGAGCCCTGGACCTCGTCGTGCCCAATTCCAACTCCCCTCGAGAGACTGATGTTGCCATCGCGCTCATGATGCCGCGTTCCATGGGAGGGTTCTCCCTGCCCGGCTTTGTGATGAACCAACATATCAAGCTCTCCGAGCATCTTGAGGCCATCGTCGGCTCTGATGTGCTCATGCCGGACTTCTACTGGCCAAACGGGAAAGTGATCATGGAGTACGAAAGCAATCAGTATCACATCTCGCCCACGGCCATAGGCAGGGACGAACGCCGCCGTCGCGCCTTTGAAAGCGAGGGATATCGCGTCGTGAGACTCATGAACGACGTTCTTGCAACTAACGACTCGCTCAACAGCTTCATGACGGAGCTCGCGAAAACGCTGGGCCTGCGTCGCAGACCTGCGTCTGAGGCCATGCTCGCAAAGAGACGTGAGCTGCGGCAGGAGCTGTTTGGGCCCGTGAGCGGCGAGGTGGCCGATTGGGAGCGCGAGCATCCGTACAGAGGCGTTGTCATGTGAGCGCCTCTGCCGAAGGCCCCTGGTGCGCAATCAGGCCCTTGGTGCGAAAAAATGGCGTTCGTGTGCGCAATCAGCGCCTTGGTGCGAAAGCGTTTTGGCGCTTCGAGCCGGTTTTGAGAGGGCAGGAGTCTACCAAGACCCCATAATGCCTGTTGGCGAAGATCTCAAACCCGACGGCTGCGACGAACACCTTCGCACCAAGGCGCTGATTGCGCACCCATAGTCCATTTTTTCGCACCAAGGGCCTGACTGCGCAGGAGCGAGTGACGCACGGGGTTAAGCCTTCGGTGTCATCATGTGCGTACAGGTGCTAGACCTGCTAAAATCAATCCACTGTGCCGACGGATCCGTCGTTCCTGCCAACGGCATGCACCTGTCACCCGACCAAGGAGGTTGCGCTCAAGCGCATGGACGTAGCGATATCTATTGTGGTCACGTTTCTGCTCACCCTGGCCAACGGTTACTTCTCAATGTCCGAGCTGGCGGTGGTGAGCGCCAAGAGGGCGGTTCTCGAGCCCGAGGCTGAGGAGGGTGACCGCAAGGCGCGCGCCGCCCTCGACCTCGGCTCCAACTCCGAGCAGTTCCTCGCCACCATTCAGGTTGCCATCACGCTCGTGGGCTTTGCCTCCTCGGCGTTTGCGAGCACGAGCCTCTCCGACCCGCTCGGAAACTGGTTCATGAGCCTCGGCATGCCCGAGGGCATCGCCGTCCCCCTCGCACCAGTGCTCATCACCCTCGCCGTCTCCTACCTCTCCATCGTCGTGGGCGAGCTCGTGCCCAAGCGCATCGCGCTCTCTAACGCCGAGCGCACGGCAAAGTCCGTTGCCGGCCCCATCCGCGGTTTCATGCACGTTGCCCGACCGCTCGTCTGGCTCACCGCCAAGTCCGCGAACGGCCTCTCGGCCCTGCTGGGCATCAAGTCCGCCGACGAGCGCGACAGCGTCTCCGAGGAGGAGATCAAGTACATGGTGGCCGACGCCGATGAGCTCTCCGACGAGGAGAAGTCGATGATCCACGAGGTCATCGAGCTCGGCGACACCATCGCCCGCGAGGTCATGGTCCCGCGCGTGGACATGACCGCCGTTGAGGACACCGCTACCCTCTCCGAGGTGCTGACGATCATGCGCCGCACCGGCTACTCGCGCATCCCCGTCTACCACGACTCCGTGGACCGCATCGTGGGCGTTGCGCACATCAAGGACATCATCAGCCCCATCCTCGATGACGGCCGTGCGAGCGATCCGGTCTCCCGTCACGCCCGCACCGCCAGCTTCATCCCCGACACCAAGGACATCATCCCGCTTCTCTCCGAGATGCAGTCCAGCCACGACCAGATGGTCATCGTTGTGGACGAGTACGGCGGCACTGCCGGCGTCATCACGATCGAGGACATCGTCGAGGAGGTCGTCGGCGAGATCGAGGATGAGTTCGACCCCGACAACAAGTACCTCACCCAGCTCTCCGAGCGCGAGTGGCTCGTGGACGGCCGTTTCTCCATCGATGACGCCATCGAGCTCGGCTGGCCCGTCGAGGACTCCGAGGAGTTTGAGACCATTGCCGGCTTTGTCCTGGACCAGGCCGACAAGCTTCCGCATCCCGGCGACGTCTTCGAGAAGGACGGTTACCAGTTCCGCGTGCAGTCTATGCGCGGCCGTCGCCTCTCGATGCTCCGCGTGATTGCTCCCGAGCCTTCAGCGGAGGAAGAGGGTAGCGAGGACAACGAGGAGAAGGACGCGTCTGCGGCCAAGGAGTAGGCCTGCGGGTAGACTTTTTATTACAATGACAGGAGGCGCCGTCATCTTGCGGCGCAGCTGATTGAGAGGGAGCATCCGATGGCTCAGATGTTCGAGTTTAAGAAGGTCACCGTGGGGCCCCGCGCCCTTACCGCAAAGGTGGAGCTCGCGCCCAGCGCGCCGCTCAAGACCAGCGAGGATCCCGATGCGGTCGACCTCATCCTCGGAATCATGCCGGGGCTCTCCGACCACGTTTGCCTCGGTGACGCCGCGCCCACGTTTGGCGAGGTGATCTATGACACCGAGCTCGCTCACCTGCTGGAGCACGTGAGCGTTGAGCTGCTCGCGCAGTCCAACATCGCCGGCGACGTTGCCCGCGGCCAGACCCAGGAGGTGGCCGAGCGCGTCTACGAGATTACCCTCGGCTGCCCCGATGACGTGCTGGTTGCCGGTGCCCTTTCCAGCGCCGCTTGGATCCTTCAGTGGGCGTTCTCCGGCGGCGGTGAGCCCAAGCCCGACGTCGAGGCCACCGTGGGCGGACTCGTTTCGCTCGTCGAGGACCTCTGCGCCTCCGAGGAGGAGGCTCGCGCGCAGGCCGCGGCTGCTGCCGAGGAGCTTGCCGAGACGGAGCCCGTCGAGGAGGTTGCCGAGCTCGAGGTGGACTACGTCTTCGACAACCAGGCCGTCGAGGACGCGGAGCAGCTCGAGGAGGACCGCGCGGCGGAGGCCGAGCAGACCGGGGACCTCTCCAGCGAGGACTCCCCCGAGCCCAGTGCCGAGGCTGCCCCCACGCCCAAGACCGATGACTGGGACATGGGTGACGTCCCGCGTCCGCATCTCGTCCGTTAACGCCCGTTAAGGCGCGCCGCCCGCGCTACCTGTACGGTCGCATCGACAGGAGGTACTCATGAACAAGAAGACGGTTGGCTTCATCTTTGGCAGCATCGTCGGCGCCGCCGCCGGCGTTGTCGCGGGCATCATGCTCGCCCCTCGCTCCGGGGCCGAGAGCCGCGCCATGGCGGCCGACGCCATGAACGACGCCTGGGACTCCGCGGTTGATACCTACGAGCGCGGCGCCAGCGTCGTGAACGACAAGATCAACTCCGTTCGCCCCGCCGTTGACGCCAAGGCCGATGAGCTCCGCGCCAAGGTCGACCTCGCCCGCGAGCGCATGGACCAGCTTCGCGAGTCGCTCTCCGACGCCGTTGCCGGCGCCTCCAACCAGGTCAAGGATGCCGCCAGCGCGGTTGTCGATCGCGTGAACGCCATGGCTGGCGACGCGTCCACCGGCGAGAAGCCCGCGGAGAACGTCCACATCGAGGTCGTTGACGACGACATCGACGAGGCCGCCGAGAACGCCGAGGCCTAGCGCGTGCCAAGAATCAGCGCCCTGACCGGCAAGCCCGTCCTTCTCCTCAAGAAGACAAAGAAGGACAAGGACGGTGCTGTCACGGACAAATACCAGAAGTTCGGCCGCCTTCGCGCGGCGGTGTTCTCGCCCGACGGCAAGCGAGTGGTTGGCTTTGTCATCAAGCGGCCGGACGTTGTTGGCATGATCAAGCGTGGCGACGCGTTTGTCTCCCTCGATGCGCTGGAGCGCTTTGACGAGAAGAACATGTTGGTGTCCCGGCCAAAGGATGGCCTGGATGACGCTGCGCTGCGCCGCCTCTCCCTGGACTGGGACAACTGCATCATGTGGGCTGGCATGGACGCCAAGACCACGGACGGCAAGCCCCTCGGCTACGTCTCGGACGCCGAGTATGACGAGAAGACTGGTCGGGTCACGCGCTTCTTCACCGATGACGGTGGCATGGCCAAGGCGCTCATCGGCTCGTTTGTGATCGAGCCGGAGATGGTGCGCGGCTACTCCAACGGCTTCATGGTCGTGGACACCCAGGGAGCCCGCGTCTCGCTCGACGGCGGCCTAGCCGGGGCGGCGGGCGAGGGATACGCCCGCGCCAAGGCGGGTGCCTCCAAGGTTGGTAAGAAGGTTGGCGCCGCGGCGGGCGAGGCCGTGGACAAGGGCTCGTTTGCGCTCGGACGTGCGCTCGGAAAGGCAAAGCGCGCCATGTCCGAGGCAGCAGAGGAGGAGTCTCGCCCCAAGGACCGAGACTCGCGGCCCGCCGTTCCGGCGGCGGACGTTCGCGTGGAGAAGCCCGTCGAGCGGATTGCCGAGAAGAGCACGCCTGCTGCGAGCACCCCCAAGAAGGCGCCGGTAAAGACCTATGCCCCCGCCGCGAAGAAGCCCGCTGCTTCGAAGAAGCCGGCTACTGCGAAGAAATCCGCGACCAAGTCGGCTGCCTCCAAGAAGCCCTCGGCCACCAGCGACAAGGTCGCCCGCGCCGCCGGCAAGCAGCTCGGCGCCTTTGGCAAGATGTTCGGCGACTTCAAGGACGAGTTCAACAAGGCCAGCAAGTAGATGTGACAATGGGTGCCCGCCCCTCCCACACACGGGAAAGGGGGCGGGCACTTTTAGCCCAAGGCAAGGTGGAGGTAATCGTGGGCGAGAAGGTTCAGCGTCACGCCAAGGTGGGCGTGCTGGGAAGCGGCGCATGGGGCCTCGCGCTCGCGCGGCTCTTCTCGCGCGAAGGTCACGACGTCATCGTGTGGTCCGAGTCCGAGCAGGTTGTCGAGCGCCTGAGCGCCACGCGCACCATTCCGCTGCCCGGCGACCCCGAGCTTCCCGTCCAGATCGCGCTCACCACGAGCGTCGAGGAGGCAGTTGCCGAGAAGGACGTCGTGGTCTTTGTGACGTCCTCCCGCTTCGTTCGCAGCATGGCGTCGCAGGCTGCGACCTACGTGCGCCCAGACGCCGTTCTCGTCTGCGCCACGAAGGGTCTCGAGGAGGGCACGCTCGACACGATGACCGAGGTCATCGCCGGCGAGGTGGCCAAGGCGCACACGGACGTTACGCCCGTGACCGTGGCGCTCTCCGGCCCCAGCCACGCCGAGGAGGTTGCCTTCGACATGCCAACGGCCATCGTGGCCGCGAGCCATGACGACGAGGCCGCCCGCCTTGTCCAGGAGCTCTTCTCAAACGACGTGCTGCGCGTCTACACCAGCGCAGACGTTCACGGTGTGGAGCTCTGCGGCGCCATCAAGAATGTGATCGCCCTCGCCTGTGGCATCGCCCGCGGCCTGGGCTTTGGCGACAACTCCTCCGCCGCCCTCATCACGCGCGGCCTGGCCGAGATTCGCCGCCTGGGAACCGCGCTCGGCTGCGACCAGGAAACCTTCTTCGGGCTGGCGTGCGCCGGCGACCTGGTGGTCACGGCAGGCAGCCTTCACAGCCGCAACCTGCGCTGCGGCAAGCTCATTGGCTCGGGCGTGCCCGTCAACGAGGCCGTGGCCCAGATCGGCGCCGTCGTGGAGGGCCTGAATGCCCTGCCCGCCGTGCTCGAGCTCTCGCACCACTGCGGCGTTGAGATGCCCATCTGCGAGATGGTGGACATGGTAGTCTCCGGCAAGATCAAGCCCGAGGACGCAACCGGCCTGCTCATGGGCCGAGAGCTCAAGTCCGAGGGCCCGGAGGCCTACGAGGCCTAGGCGGCGCGAATCCCGCCAAGCCGCAAAACCCGTAAAACCCGACTTTTGCACGAACGCACCAAGTGCCAGAATGGTTGATGACTGCATGTGAGCAGGTCAGCCGGGCGCGTCGTGCTTCTCGCCAGGCGAGAAGTACCAGGCACTCGTGCAAAAGTCCTGGGAAGAGGGGTTGCCATGCCTGTTGTTGCAGCGTTTGTCGTTCCCCATCCGCCACTTGCTGTGCCGGGCGTGGGCCACGGCCGCGAGAGGGACATCGCGCAGACCGTGGCCGCGTATGACGAGGTCGCCCGACGCATCGCCGAGCTTGCCCCGGACACGCTGGTGATCTCTAGCCCGCATACCACCTCCTATCTCGACTACCTGCACATCTCTCCGGGAGCTGCGGCTCGAGGGGACTTCCGTGACTTTGGCGACCGCGCCGACGGCTCCGAGGTGAGCTATGACGAGCGGTTTGTCTCCGAGCTCTGCCGCGCAGCGGCGGACGCCGGCATTTCCGCAGGGACGCGCGGCGAGAAGGACCCTGCGCTCGACTGGGGCGTGCTGGTGCCGCTTCACTTCATCCAAGCTCGCTACCAGGCTTTTGACGTAGTCCGCATGGGGCTTGCGGGCTTCTCGCCGCTCGAGCACTACCGGCTTGGGCGCCTGGTGCAGCAGGTTGCTGCCCGCCTGGAAAGGCGCGTGGTGTACGTGGCCTCCGGGGACCTCTCGCACAAGCTCTCGGCGGAGGGTCCGTATGGGTTTGCCCCCGACGGCCCGGTCTTCGACGAGGTGGTCTGCGAGGCGCTGTCCGCCGCTGACTTCCTGCGCCTGCTCACGATGGATCCCGGCATGTGTGAGCGCGCCGCCGAGTGCGGCCTACGCTCCTTCCAGATCATGGCCGGCGCCTTGGACGGCACGCCCGTGCGCGCGGAGCTGCTCTCGCACGAGGCACCCTTCGGCGTGGGCTACGGCGTGGCCGCGTTCACGCCCGAGGGTCCGGAGGGCTCGGACCCCTCGCGATGCTACGAGGATGCCTACCTCGCATGGCACGCCGATCTGCTCGAGCGCACGCGTGCCGCCGAGGACCCCTACGTTCGTCTCGCCCGCGCCTCGCTCGAGCACCGCGTGCGCACGGGACGGCGTCTCCCCTTGCCGGCAGACCTCCCCGCGGAGCTCTCGTCGCGTCGTGCCGGCGCCTTTGTCTCGATCAAGAAGGACGGCCGCCTGCGAGGCTGCATCGGCACGATCGCTCCAACGCGCGCGAGCCTGGCAGAGGAGATCGTTGCCAACGCGGTGAGCGCCGGCCTTCACGACCCGCGCTTCTCGCCCGTGCGCGAGGAGGAGCTCGCGGAGCTCGTCTACGACGTGGACGTCCTGGGCGAGCCGGAGGTCGTGGAGGACCGCGCGGAGTTGGACCCAACTCGGTACGGCGTGATCGTGAGCACGCTGGACGGACGGCGCGGCCTGCTCCTGCCCGCGCTCGACGGCGTGGACACCGTGGAGGAGCAGCTGCGTATCGCGGCTCGCAAGGGAGGCATATCGCTTGCCGAGAAGGGCGTGCGGCTGGAGCGCTTTGAGGTGGTGCGCCACCTGTGAGCACGGGCGGCGCTCCCAGCGTGGCTGACGCCGTTGTCTGCCCGGTCTGCCCGCGGCATTGTCGTCTGGTGCCGGGCGCACTCGGGTGCTGCCGCGCGCGACGCAACGTGGGCGGACGCAGCGTGCCGGAGGGCTACGGCCGCGTGACGTCCCTGGCGCTCGACCCCGTTGAGAAGAAGCCCCTCGCGCGGTTTCACCCCGGCTCCTACCTGCTCTCCGTTGGCGGCTACGGCTGCAACCTCACCTGTCCGTTCTGTCAGAACCACCGCATCTCCCAGGCCGGCGAGGGCGACGTGCCCTGGCAAAGCCTGCGGCCCGAGGAGCTTGCTGCGCTCGCCGAGGAGGCACGCCGCCGGGACCCGCGCGTCATCGGGATCGCGCACACCTACAACGAGCCGCTCGTTTCTTGGGAGTTTGTGCGCGACTCCGCGCTGGCGGCCCGCGAGCGGGATCTCGTGACCGCGCTCGTTTCAAACGGGTGCGCGTGCCCGGGCGTCATCGACGAGCTGGCACCCCTGCTCGACGCGGCGAACATCGACCTCAAGGGCTTCTCGCCCGCCTTCTACGAGGCGTGCGGCGGCGCGGAGGGCTCGCTCGACGCCGTTCGCGCCACGATCGAGCGACTTGCAGCCGAGCCAGGCTGCCACCTCGAGGTGACGACGCTCGTGGTCCCGGGGATGAACGACTCAGAGGGCGAGGTCAACGCCATCGCCGCGTGGCTGGCCGGCCTCGACGGCGGCCGCGGGCGCGAGGAGATCGTCTATCACGTCACGCGCTTCTTCCCGTGCTGGCGCATGATGGAAACGGCGCCCACGCCCGTGGCGACCGTGCGACGCCTAGCCGACGTTGCCCGCCGCCATCTAGCCCATGTCTTCGTTGGCAACTGCTAGTCGGGGGCCGCACTCGGCTCACAGATGGCGGACCTCGTCCAGGTAGCGGGGCCGCTCCACGAGCGCGCCGCGCGCCTCGTCCACGGCGCGTCGCAGCTCCCGCGCGCGGTCCACGTACTGCCGCAGGACGTAGCGTAGGTCCTCGCTCTCCAGGTCCATGATCAGGGGCGTGACCACGTTCACGCTCGTGCCAAACCGCTCGGGGTCGCAGTTCATCTCGGCGAGCTTTGCGATGGCGACAAACGCCTCGCGCTCGCCGTCCCGCACGGCGCCCAGGCGCACCAGGAGCTCCAGCTGCTCAAGCTCGCAGCCAATCTCCCACAGGCAGAAAAGCATGCGTTCGGCGGCGTCCTTGTAGCGCGCCACCTCGGCAATCTCCGCGTTCTTCTCGC
Organism: uncultured Olsenella sp.; assembly: GCA_949296375.1. Classification (GTDB taxonomy): domain Bacteria; phylum Actinomycetota; class Coriobacteriia; order Coriobacteriales; family Atopobiaceae; genus Thermophilibacter. The sequence goes on along the minus strand of CASFQX010000134.1, from coordinate 6,163 downwards.
CAGTCTCGGAGATGGCGCCCAGAAGCTCAACGGCCTGGGTGTGCACCATCTGGAAGTGCAGCAGTCGCTCCGAGGAGACGACGGTGTCCACACGCTCGTCGAGCGTCGTGCGCACGAGGCCCCAGCCGCGTCGGACCATCGAGAAGAGCTGGCGCACGTCGGCAGCAAAGAGGCGACGGTCCGAGGTGGGAAGCACGAAGCGGTTGACCAGCGCCACGGTGACCACCGCCAGTGCGAGCGAGGCCAGGCGCATCATGGTTGCGTAGCCGTCGTCGATGGAGACCGAGGCCATCGTCACCGCGTAGGCGGTGGCAAAGAACGCCGAGGTCACAGTGCCCGGTCGCGCGGCGTAGAGCGGCGCCACGAGCACCATGCCCAAGACCATCACACCGGCCCAGCCAAGGTTGAGGAGCGCCACCGCGTGCACGAACACGCAGCCCAGCGCCGTGCCTGCCATGCGGGTGCGCATGCGGCGCGAGCTCTCGTTGGGGAAGGGCTGCAGCAGCAGGTAGGCGTGGAGTACGTACCAATAGAGGTGGTCGACGGGAAACAGTAGGTTGACGCTGCAGCTCACGGCCAGTACGATGCCGCAGCGCACCGAGAAGCGCATCTCAAAGGAGTCGAGCGTGGGACGCTTGCGGTAGAGCACGGTGCGCGCGGCGTGGGCGGCGGACATGTGCCAGACGCGCTGGCGGCGGTCGCTGGCGGTGCGTAGGATGAGCAGCAGCATGTTGAGGTAGCTCTGGCAGAAGATGCGGAAGCGCGGCTCGTCCACGGAGAGGTTGGCGAGAAGGGCCTCGGTGCGCCTGGCGAGCGTGGCGCGGTGAGCCTTGTTCGCACGGGCGTCAATGACGGTGTCGAGCTCGCGCGTGAGCGCGGAGAGCTGGGCAAGAAGGGTTGCGTGTCTGCTGCGGTGGGCGTCCTCCCAGTCTGGGTTTCCGGTCAGGTACGCGGTGCGTTGCGCGAGCGTGGCAAGCATGTCGAGGAGGTTCCTCGTGCGCGGCGGGGCGGTGGAGTCCTCGCGCGCGGAGTAGGCGAGCGCGGCAAAGTCTCGGCGCAGGTCGAGCAGCTCGGAGCGCAGTGCCTCGTCGACGCCGTGCTCCGATGCGCGGTCGAGGGCGCCGGCAAGGCGGAGTACGCACTCGTGCAGGCGAGCGCGCGCCTCGCGTGCGCGGCGACGCAGCAGACCCGCCAGCAGCAGCCCCACGCTCAGCGTGGCGCAGCATGCCACGAGCACCGCGGCCTGCGTCGCGAGGTTGCTCTCGAGGTTGGTGGGACGCAGCTGCAGGAAGGCAAAGAGCATCGTGTAGGGGAAGTACCGACGCGGGTTGAGCTGGGACGAGCGCATGAATACGAGCGCAAAGGGCATCGCCAGGTTCACGACCACGCATAGGGCGAGGTTGGTGACCGCGAGCCGCGCGCCTGCGAGAGCGAGGGCGCTCACCAGGAAGAAGCGGGCGTACTGGCTCGGCGGGTTGTACTTCTTGAGGCGCGTCTCAAAGAGCGTGGTGAACGGGGAGACGGCAAGCAGGTACTGGTCACCAAAGCCGAGCTGCACGATCCAGAACAGGGCGATGAAGAACACGATGACGGGCAGCGTGCCCACGAGCTGGACGCGCCGCGCCTCAAGCCAGCCTCTGATCTTCTCGGAGTCCATGGGGCTATTGTACCGGGATTCGATAAACCTGACTTTTGCACGAGCGGTCCGGGTTCCAAGGTGATTTGACTTCGTATACGCGCAGCCAAACGGGTTGCGCCGTGTTTCTCGCCAGGCGAGAAGGGCGGTGCGCTCGTGCAAAAGTCAGGTTTTGCGAAGCCCTCGCCTACAGCCCCATGGCCTGCATGACAAACATGATGATTGTGAGCACCGTCACGGCCACGATCGTGAACCACGTGAGCGCGTTCCAGCCGCGGCCGTTGACGTGGCGGCCCATCACGTGCTTGTCGCTCGCGATGAGCACCATGAAGACGAGAAGAACGGGCAGCAGCACGCCGTTGATGACCTGGGCGATCATCATGATGCCAAAGAGGTTTACGCCCGGCAGCATCACGACCACGGCCGAGATGACGATGACCGCGGTGATGATGCCGCGGTACGCCGGCGCCTCGGCCCAGCTGCGGTCTGCGCCTCGCTCCCAGCCAAAGGCCTCGCAGACGGCGCTCGACGTGATGCCGGGGAGCACGCAGGCGGCGAGGAAGGACGCCCCCACCAGGCCTGCGCCAAAGAGGAGCTCGGCGTAGTCGCCCACGAGCGGCGCGAGCGCGGCCGCCGCGTCCTCGGCGCCGCTCACCACAACGCCGGCGGGGTGCAGCACGGCGCCGGTGGTGAGGATGATGAACCAGGAGATGACACTTGCCGCCACGGCGCCCGTCACGGTGTCGATGCGCTGGTAGGGCAGGTCCTCGGCGTGCGCGTTCTTCTCGACCACGTTGGACTGGGCCAAGAAGAGCATCCACGGCGCTATGGCGGTGCCCACGCTCGCCACCAGCAGCGACAGATACTGCGGCGTGGCCTCCACCTGCGGCACGACGGTATGGAAGAGGGCGTCTCCCCAGTTGGGGCCCACCATCACGCCAGCAACGATGTAGGTGATGAAGACGCATGCGATGGCGAGAAGCACCTTCTCTATGCGGCGATACGACCCGCTCATCGTGAGCAACCAGATGGCGAGCGCCGCAACGGGCACGCTCACGTAGACCGGCACGCCAAAGAGCGCGAGAGCGGAGGCGATGCCGGCAAACTCGGAGAGCGTGACCGTGGTGTTTGAGACGAGAAGCGCGAGCATGGCGAGGGCGGAGAGGCGCACGCCAAACTGCTCGCGGATGAGCGAAGCAAGTCCCTTGCCCGTGACGCACCCCATGCGGGCCGCGGTCTCCTGCGCCACGATCAGCAGGAAGCACATCACCGGCACGGTCCAGAGCTGCATGAAGCCGAAGAGGGCACCGGCGTTGGAGTAGGTTGCCACGCCGCCGGCGTCCGCGCCCGCAAGCGCCGCCACGAGGCCCGGACCCATCGCCGCGAGGATGCGGCGCGGCTCCAGCCGGGTGCGTACGGGCCTTGCGGCCTCGATGTTCTTCTCGTCCGTCTTGGGCATGGCTACCACCCGGCGCCTACCATGCCGCCGGGGCCGGCGAGGAGAAGGGCCGCCGCAACAAAGACTGCCACGGCAACAACCATGGCGATCACGGAAAGGGTAAAGCCCGAGGTCTCCTTGTTGGCCTCGTCACGGAGACGGAGAACGCGCAGGTAGATGGGGGTAAGCGCGAACGAGACAAAGATGCTGGCCGCCGCAGCAAAGCCGCCCGTAACCAGGGCGTCCCCCACGCTGCCCTCAAACGGCCCGGACGTGGGAACCGCGGGCGAGGCAATGACGTTCATGAGGGCAACCACGATAAGCGCCACGAGCGCCGCCAGCGCGAGGCCGATGCCCAGGCCGCGGAACGTGAAGCCGATGAGCGATGGGGAGTCCTCGTCGTCGGGGTCGTGCTCGAGGAAGAAGTTGGTGACGTAGGAGATGGAGTCGTCCGCCAGCACGAGCGCGACCGCGAGCGGAATGGCGATGGCCAGCGTCTCGTGCAGGGCCAGGCGTCCGGCCACGCCAAGCGCCAGCGCCAGCACGCCGAGCGCCCACAGGCCAACCCACGCGTTGCGTCGCACGAGCCAGATGAGCGCGCTCGCGTGCCCGGAGTCCTCGGCGTCCGCGGAGCCGCCGGCAACACGCAGGTCCTCTGCGTGCTCCTCCTCCAGGACGTCCAGCGCGTCGTCGACGGTGACGATGCCCAGCAGGCGCCCCTCGTCGTTCACGACGGGCATGGCCAGCAGGTTGTACTTGGCAATGTCCTCGGCAACGTCCTCCTGGTCGTCCTCGGGGCTCGCGGTCACCAGGTCCTCGGTGGCGATCTCGGAGAGGCGGGTCTCGGGCTCGCCCGCAATGAGCGCGTTCAGCGTGACAACGCCCGTGAGCTTGTGCTTCTCGTCAACGAGGTAGACGTAGCGCACAGATTCGAAGTCCTCGTCCAGCCCGCGCAGCATGGCAACGGCGTCTGCCACGGTGCCGTCCTCGGAGACCGTGGCCACCTCGGAGGTCATGATGCGGCCGGCGGTGTTCTCGCGGTAGCCCAGCAGCTGGCGGATGGCTCGCTGCTCCTGGACGCCCATCAGGCGCAGGAGCTTCTCGGCCTTGTCGTAGTCCAGCTCGGAGACCAGCTCGGCGGCGTCGTCCGGGTCCATCTCGGAGAGCATGCGCGATGCGTCGGTCTCGGTGAGGTTGCCCATGAGCTCGGCGGCCATCGCGTCGTCGTCGAACTCCGCCATCGCGCCGGCGCGCTGCTCGTCGTCGAGCTGCGCGAAGACCTGGCCACGCAGGCGCGGGTCCAGCCGCTCGATGATGTCTGCGATGTCGGCGGGGTGCATGTCGTCGAGCGTCTTGTGGGACACGGAGAGCTTGACGTTGGAGAGGTCTCGCTCCACCAGGTCCATGTAGCTCCACGCGATGATCTTCTCGGGCATGGGGTGGCCAAAGGTCTTGGCCAGGCGCAGCGCCACACGCTCGAGGGCGGGGTGCAGGCTGCGCAGCAGGCCGCGCGCGCCCACCTCGGCGCCCAGCAGGCGCAGCTGGGTGGAGCTGGTGTCCGAGAGCTTGAGGTCGTTCACGCGGACGACGCGCATGCCGTGGGTGTCCACGATCTGCTTGTTCAGGATGTCGCGGGCGAGAAGAACCTCGTCTGGCTGCAGGTACGAGAAACGAAGGTCGGTGGCGGTGACCTTGAGGTGGACCTCATTCTCGTCGTAGGTGTCCACGAACTTGCGCCAGGAGATCATGATCGGCGTGCGGCCGGGGCCCATGAAGGCCAGGCTCGTGATGCGGGGGAAGACCTCGCCCGTGGCGATGCCGAGGTCAGAGACCGTGCCGACCTTCTCGCCGTCGGCGTCAATAACGGGGTTGCCCAGGAGTTGGGACAGGTAGATCATTCGTGCTCCTTACGTGCGTCGCGTGGGCGCGCTCGCTCGTGTGAGCACGCCGCAGGTCATCGACTGTGAGGTCGAGGTTTCATGCGGACCTTTCTCCTAGGTGGATGAGTCGTGAGTATTGTAGCCCATGCGTCGGCGAGAAGCGCGGGGCGTCGTGTAAGGAGTGTGTTGGGGCAGGGCTCGTCTCAGTTTGGGTGCGGGGGCGGCTTGACGGAACGGGGCTCGTCTCAGCTTGGGTACGGGAATTCTTGACGAAACGAGGCTCGTCTCAGCCTAAGGCGACACAAATCCTGAGACGAGCCCCGTTCCGTCAAGCGAGAAAAGCCCCGGGCAGAGACGAGCCCCGTTTCGTCAAGCGACGCCGCGGCGCGGCACAAGAAGCGGGCCCGGACGCGGTTTGCGTCCGGGCCCGCTGGCCGTGTGGCTTAGAAGCTGCCTACTGGCGGCGACGCGTCACGAGGACGGCGCCCACGCCGGAGAGGGCCGCTCCCATGGAGGCGAGAAGCGCAACGCCGTAGGACGGGTCGCTCGTGGCGGGTACTCCCGCGCTGCCGCCGGTGCCAGGCTTCTGGTCGTCGGACGGCTTCTGGTCGTCGGACGGCTTCTGGTCGTCGCCAGGGTCGGTGCCGGGCTCGTCAGGGTCCGGGTCGGTGCCGGGCTCGTCAGGGTCCGGGTCGGTGCCGGGCTCGTCAGGGTCCGGGTCGGTGCCGGGCTCGTCAGGGTCCGGGTCGGTGCCGGGCTCGTCAGGATCCGGGTCGGTGCCGGGATCGGGCTCGGCGTCCTTGAGACCTGCGACGGCGGCGAGCAGCTCGTCGGCCGCCGTGTTCAGCTCGTCGGCCGTGGCGCCCTCGTCGTCGAGCGCGGCCTGCGCGTTGGCAAGCGCCTCGGCGTAGGCTGCCCAGGACTCGGCCGTGTAGTCGTCCTCGGCGAGGCCGTTGTTGTTCTCGATGACCTCCTGGAGGTTCTTGCGCGCTTCCTCAACGGGGTCGGGCGTGGGCTTAGGCTCGGAGACCGTGACCTCGAAGGTGGTGGTCATGCCCGCGTAGGTGACGGTGACCTCAATGGCCCCGGCGGCCGAGAAGGCCGTGGGGCTGAAGGCAAACTCGTCCGCGGCGCCCACGTAGGCAACCGTCTTGGTGGAGTCGTCGGAGTAGGTGAGGGTGAGCTCGAGGCCGGACGGCTGGAGCTCGT
>CASFQX010000133.1 GCA_949296375.1 uncultured Olsenella sp. | reverse complement strand
CTTGCCGTAGACCTCGGAGAGCTCGCGGAGCGCGACGGGCATGCAGCCCTTCTTGAAGAAGACCTTCTCGGGAACTCGGAACCACAGCATGTTCTCACGCCTCTCTGCGACGGACTTGATGTTGAGCAGGTGCTGGGGGCCAACGTTGCCGGAGACGGAGTTGCCGCCCCAGGAGCCGCAGCCAAGGGTCAGCGACGGCGGCATCTTGAAGTTGTAGATGTCACCGATGCCGCCCTGGGCAGCCGGGGTGTTGATGAGGATGCGGCAGGTCTTCATGCGCTTGGCGTGCTCGGCCATCTTCTCGGTCTCGCGCGTGTCGATGAACAGCGAGCTCGTGTGACCGTAGCCACCGTCGGCGATGAGGCGCTCAGCCTTGGAGAGCGCGTCCTCCCAGTCGGAGGCGCGATACATGCCGAGGATGGTGGTCAGCTTCTCGTGCGCCCACGGCTCGGAGGGCTCGACGGACTCGACCTCGCCGATGAGCACCTTGGTGCTGGCGGGGACGGTGACGCCGGCGGTCTCGGCGATCTTGGGGGCGGGCTGGCCGACCATCTTGGCGTTGACGCCGCCGTTGACGATGACGGTGTTGCCGACCTTGGCGATCTCGTCGCCCTGGAGGAAGTAGCAGCCACGCTTCTGGAACTCGGCCTTCACCTTGTCATAGATGCCGTCGAGAACGATGACGTTCTGCTCGGTGGCGCAGATCATGCCGTTGTCGAAGGTCTTGGAGTGAATGATGGAGTTCACGGAGAGCTCGACGTCAGCGGTGTCGTCGATGATGGCGGGGTTGTTGCCCGGGCCGACGCCGAGGGCGGGCTTGCCGGAGGAGTAGGCGGCGTTGACCATGCCCGGGCCACCGGTGGCGAGGATGATGTCCGCGGAGCGCATGAGCTCAGCGGTCATGTCGAGGGACGGGACGTCGATCCAGTCGATGATGCCCTCGGGGGCGCCGGCCTTGACGGCGGCGTCACGCACGATGCGGGCGGCCTCGGCCGTGCACTCCTTGGCGCGCGGGTGCGGCGAGATGAGGATGGCGTTGCGGGTCTTCAGGCAGATGAGGCACTTGAAGATGGCCGTCGACGTGGGGTTGGTCGTCGGGATGACGGCGGCGACGAGGCCGAGCGGCTCAGCAACCTGCTTGTAGCCGAAGGCGGGGTCATCGGAGATGACGTCGCACGTCTTCATGTCCTTGTACTTGTTGTAGATGTACTCGGAGGCATAGTGGTTCTTGATGACCTTGTCCTCCATGATGCCGTAGCCGGTCTCCTCGACGGCCATCTTGGCCAGCGGGATGCGGGCCTTGTTGGCTGCCATGGCGGCCTCATAGAAGATCTTGTCCACCTGCTCCTGGGTGAACTTAGCGAACTCGGCCTGCGCGGCGCGCATCTCCTTGATGCGTGCTTGCAGCGCCTCGACGCTGTCGATCGTGGTCGTAACGTTGTCTGCCATGCGTTCCTCCTATTACTCGGACCGTACGACGACGTTACTCGCCGGCCGGTCGTACAAAGGACAGTAGAAAGCGCGTTCGTTTAGGCCACATATGTGTGCTACGCATTCTAAGTGAGTATATCATTCCCCGCGCCCGCTCGGGCCTTCTCGGGCGAGCGCGGGGTTTTTGCTAGCGAGCGCCTGAAAGGACGCTGACAACCCATTGGATATCGTCGGTTGTCTTCATCTTCTCCAGGACGGACTCGTCCTCGAGGATGCGGCAGATGTTGGCGAGAACCTCGAGGTGCTCCTCGCCCTTACCGGCGATGCCAAAGACGAGGTTGGCCTTCTCGCCGTCAAAGTCCACGCCATCTGGGTACTGCTGGAGGACGACGCCGGTCTTCTCGACAGCCTCCTTGGCCTCGTTGGTGCCGTGCGGGATCGCGATGCCCATGCCGATGTAGACGCTCGTGAGACGGTCGCGCTCGACCATCGCGTCAACATAGGGCTCGCTCACGCAGCCACGCTCCACGAGAAAGGCGCCCGAGTCGCGGATGCACTGCTCGCGCCCGACGGGCGAGAGTCCGAGCTGGATGTCGGCAGCGGAGATGCTGAGGCTCGGACGATCCTCCTCGGCGGGCTCGGGGGCAGGGGCCGGCGTGGTCTCGATGAGCTCGGAGGCGTGGCTGATCTGGGTGAGCGCCCTGTAGAGCGCGTCGAGCGCCGGGTCGTCAAGGAAGTTGTCGATAGTCACGATCTGCGCCGAGGGAGCGCTCTTGCGGGCACGCTCGGAGAGCACGCGCTGGCAGACCACGATGTCCGCGTCGGCAGGTACGGTGTCCACACTCGAGTGCTCGACGGTGAGGTCGGGCCGCTCGACCTTGATGCGGTTGCGGAAGCGCGTGGCACCCATCGCGGAAGAGCCCATGCCAGCGTCGCAGGCAAAGACGATCTTGCCGCCCTGGGTGTCGGAGATGACGGCGGCCTCGGCCGTCCCCTTCATCTCACGCATCTGCTCGCTCGCCTGGTCGATGTCGGCGGTCGCCATGGAGCGGACGAGCGGGATGGCGATCGCGAACGATACGCCTGCTGCGATTATGACGCCAATGAGGTTGGTGACCACGCAGTCAGACGGGGACATCGACAGGAACGCGATGATCGAGCCAGGGGATGCTGCGGAGGTGAGGCCAGCGCCTGTGAGGCTGAACCACGCGATGGCGGCCATGTTGCCCACGATGGGGGCAATGATGACCTTGGGGTTCATGAGGACGTAGGGGAAGTAGATCTCATGGATACCGCCAAAGAAGTGGATGATCACGGCGCCGGGGGCGGACTGACGGGTCTTCTTGTCCCTGCAGAAGAAGCAGTACGCGAGAAGGACGCCGAGGCCGGGGCCGGGGTTGGCCTCGAGCATGTACATGATGGAGCGACCAGTCTCCTCCGCCTGGGCGATGCCGATGGGCGTGAAGATGCCGTGGTTGATGGCATTGTTGAGGAAGAGCACCTTGGCGGGCTCTATGAAGATGGCGAGCAGTGGCATGAGGGCGTACTGCATGAGGATCTGCACGCCACCCATGAGCACGGCGAGAATCGCCGTCATGATCGGACCGATCGCAAGGTAGCCGAGCATGGCGAGCAGCATGCCGATGATGCCCACGGAGAAGTTGTCGACCAGCATCTCAAAGCCCGCCGGGGTGTGACCCTCCATGAGACGGTCGAACGTCTTGATGACCCATCCCGCAAACGGGCCCATGACCATGGCGCCCATGAGCATCGTGGTGTCCGGGGCACCGGCGATGCATCCGATGACCGCGATGGCGCCAGCGATGCGGCCGCGGTCGCCGCCAGTGAGATAGCCGCCCTGCGCGGCAATGAGAACGGGGATCAGATAGCTGAGCATCGGACCGGTTATGCTCGCGAACCCCTCATTGGGGAGCCAGCCCGTCTCGATGAAGAGCGCGGTCAGAAAGCCCCAGGCGATAAAAGCCCCGATGTTTGGCATGACCATGCTGCTGAGGAACTTGCCGAACTTAGAGAGACCTTCTCGCACAGACATTGGCCCCTCCTTTCTTATGGGCCCGCGCACGGGCCGACGTGTTGAACAATATGGCTCTCGCCGTGACTTTTGTTTCAACGTCTCACATTCTATCCTTTTGTTTCAAAGGTGCTTGAGTAATCCCAAATCTCATGTCAAACGGTACCTATTTGCCGGTATACGGCATATTTTCAACAATTCTTACTTTTGGTTTGACAGACATCTGACTGTTGTTATGATGACTCTTGACTTTTGTTTCGACAGTAGAGCTTTCGTTCCAACAGTGGAGAGGAGTATCGAATGATCTACACCGTTACGCTCAACCCGGCGCTCGACAAGACGGTGACGATCCCCCGATTTGCCCTGGACTCCGTCAACCGCATCTCCGAGTTGAGAGAGGACCCCGGCGGCAAGGGAATCAACGTCTCCAAGGTGATCTCCAAGCTCGGCGGGAGCAGTCGCGCCATCGCGCTTCTCGGCGGCTCCGTGGGCGAGAAGATCGAGCGTGCGCTCGAGGAGATGGGGATCGACGTCTGGGCGTTTGCCGCAAACGGCGAGACGCGCACCAACACGAAGGTCGTCGACCCCGTACTCGACACGCACACCGACATCAACGAGCCGGGCGCCGAAACCACGCTCGCACTTCTCGACGGGATGCTCGCCTCGCTTAGCAATGAAATCCATGAGGGAGACATCGTCGTTCTCTCGGGAAGTCTTCCCAAGGGGGCTCCGGTCGCCACCTACGAGACCTGGACGCGCACGTGTGCCAAAGCCGGCGCGAAGGTCTTTCTCGACGCCGACGGCGACGCCCTCGCCCACGGCCTGAGGGCTCTCCCCCACCTCGCCAAGCCAAACGACGCCGAACTCTCCCGCATCTGCGGAAGAGCACTCAATGACGTCACCGAGATCGCAAGCGAGGCCCGTGCGATCGTGGAGCGGGGAGTCTCCCGCGTCGTGGTCTCCATGGGAGGCGCTGGGGCGCTGTTCGCGGAGAGCGGCAGGACGCTGCTCGCGCACTCGCCCAAGGTGACCGTCGGCTCGACCGTCGGCGCCGGGGACTCCGTCGTCGCCGCCCTCGCCTTTGCCGAGGAGCGCGGCATGACCCTCGAGGAGACGGCGTGCCTCTCCATGGCAACGGGCGCAGCAAACGTCATGCAGTCCGGAACGCAGGCGGCGGAGCGCGAGCTCGTCGACTCGCTCTTGGACCGGGTTTCTCTCGAAGAGCTCTAGAGACACATCACAGAAGAGAAGGGATTCAATCATGAAGGCTAAGGCAGTGCGTCTCCACGCGGCAAACGACCTGCGCATCGACGAGTTTGAGCTTCCCCAGATCAAAGACGACGAGGTTCTCGTCAAGGTCGTCTCTGACAGCATCTGCATGTCCACCTACAAGTGCGCCACCCTTGGCGTTGAGCACAAGCGCGTCCATGAAGACGTTGCCGAGCACCCCGCGATCATGGGCCACGAGTTTGCCGGCGACATCGTGGAGGTGGGCGCCAAGTGGGCAGACCGCTTCAAGCCCGGCATGAAGTTCACGATCCAGCCCGCCCTCAACTACAAGGGCACCATGTGGAGCCCCGGCTACTCCTACGAGTTCTGCGGCGGCGACGCCACCTACTGCATCCTGCCGGCCGAGGTCATGGAGTGCGACTGCCTGCTCGAGTACACGGGCGAGGCCTACTACCAGGCTTCCCTTGCCGAGCCCATGAGCTGCTCGATCGGTGCGTTCCACGCCGCGTACCACACGCAGATGGGCGTCTACACGCACGAGATGGGCATCCGCGAGGGAGGCAAGCTCGCCATCGTGGCGGGCGCGGGCCCCATGGGACTGGGCGCGCTCACCTACGCCCTGCACTGCGACCGTCGCCCGTCTCTCGTGATGGTGGCAGACATCAACCAGGACCGCCTCGACCGCGCCGAGGAGCTCTTCCCGCCCGCGGAGGTAAAGGCCGATACGGGCATCGACCTCGTCTTCATCAACAACGGCAACTTCGACGACCCCGTGGCCGCCCTGCGCGAGGTCTCCGGTGGCACCGGCTTCGACGACGTGCTCTGCTACGCACCCGTGGCTCCCGTCGTGACGCTCTCCGACGCCATCCTCGGCCGTGACGGCTGCCTCAACTTCTTTGCCGGACCCACCGACAAGAACTTCAAGGCCGAGATGAACTTCTACGAGGTGCACTACGGCTCCCACCACGTGATGGGCACCACCGGCGGAAACACCGATGACGAGATCGAGTCCCTCGAGCTCACCGCCGCCGGCCGCATCGACCCCGCCGTCATGGTCACGCACGTCGGAGGCCTCGACGCCGCGGCGGAGACCACGCTCAACCTGCCCAAGATCCCGGGTGGCAAGAAGCTCATCTACACGCACGTCTCCATGTCGCTCGTCGCTCTCGAGGATCTGCGAGCCAAGGCCGCCGAGGACGAGCGCTTTGCCGGACTCGCGGACATCGTCGAGGCGAACAAGGGCCTCTGGTGCCCCGCCGCCGAGCGCTACCTGCTCGAGCACTGGGCGGAGAACTAGATAGGTCGCGGCCGAAACGGCCGAGCCTATAGGGCCTCGCGCACCGAATCCTTTACCAGGGCGGAGGAGGCGCGCGGGGCCCGACGTTACCCGAGGGAAAAATCGCCCCTCCCCGCAGGACAGCGAACGCCCCGATTGGCTAAGATTTCTGCAGTCGACGAAGGCGAGGTTCTCATGAGCAGCATGGTTGAGCGACGCGACGCGATCGCGGCATTTGTCACCTCCGAGGGCAGCGTGACGTTTGGCCTCCTCAAGAAGACGTTCCCGGATGTCTCCGAGATGACGCTGCGCACGGACCTCAAGGCGCTCGACGAAGCCCGACGCATCGTCCGAACGCACGGCGGGGCGCGCTCCGTCGAGTACGTCGTTGGGACCGACGACCTCCTCCTCAACAGGAACACGAGAAACGTCGAGGCAAAGATGGCCATCGCCCGAAAGGCGAAGGAGCTCGTGAGGCCCGACAGCACGGTCTTTCTCGACTCCGGCTCCACGACCACAGCGCTCGCACGCGAGCTTGACGACGTGAGGACGCTCATCTTCACGAACAGCCTGACGTGCGCAGCGGAGCTCGCTCGCCTCGAGCATGCGCGCACCATCATGATCGGTGGGACCCTCAACCGCTACAGTCTGAGCCTCAACGGGTCAAAGAGCATCGAGGACATCAACTCGCTAAACTTTGACCTGCTCTTCCTTGGCGTGACCTCATTCCAGTCCTCGACCGGCTTTGCCTGCGGCTCGGACGACGAGGCGGCCCTCAAGCGCGCCCTCATCGCCCACGCCGAGAAGACCGTCGTCCTCATGGACTCCTCTAAACTCGGGCAGAGGAGCACGTTCAAGATCTGCGACCTTGCCGACGTGGACTACGTCGTCTCAGACGGAAACCTCACGGAGCACTTCAAGAAGTACTGCGAGGAGGCGGAGGTCACGGTTCTCTAGGCCCGCCCCTTGAGTTGCCTGCACCATCCCACGCACACCCTCTGGAAGGAGTGGACGTGTCCGACCTTTCCGTACTGAACCGCAAGTACCTCGAGCTTCTTGCCGAGAAGTTCCCCACGGTGCGCTCCGCCTATGCCGAGATCATCAACCTCGAGGCAATACTCAACCTGCCCAAGGGAACGGAGCACTTTGTCTCAGACGTCCACGGGGAGTACGACGCCTTCAAGCACATTCTCAACAACTGTTCCGGCGTCATCCGCGAGCGTGTTGCCGCGACCTTCCGCTTTGAGCTCACGGGGGCCGAGCAGGCGGACCTCTGCACGCTCATCTACTACCCGCACCGTAAGCTTCGCAGGCTCAAGTCCACGGGCGCCGTCAGCGAGGAGTGGTACGCGATCACGCTCATGCGCCTTGTTCGACTGGCGCGCTACCTCTCCGACTCCTACACCCGCTCCAAGGTGCGCAAGGCGATGCCGCCCGAGTACGCCTACATCATCGACGAGCTCCTGCACGCCTCCCCCGGCGAGGGCGACGAGCGCAGGAGCTACCACCGGCGCATCATAGACACGATCGTCGACACCGGCTCCGCCGACGACTTCGTCGTGAGCCTCGCATCACTCATCAAGCGCCTCGCGGTCGACCACCTTCACGTGGTGGGCGACGTGTACGACCGCGGCGACCACGCCGACAAGATCCTCGACCGCCTCATGGAGTACCACTCCGTTGACCTGCAGTGGGGCAACCACGACATCGTCTGGATGGGCGCGGCGGCGGGGTCGGCCACGTGCCTGGCGGCCGTGATCCGCAACAACATCCGCTACGACTCCCTCAAGATCCTCGAGGGGGCCTACGGCATCTCCCTGCGCGAGCTCGCCCTCTTCGCCGAGGCAACCTATCGGGCGGACGAGACGATGAGCCCGCTCGAGAAGGCCATCTCGGTGATCCTCTTCAAGCTCGAGGGCCAGACCATCCAGCGCCACCCCAACTGGCACATGGAAGACCGCCTGCTTCTGGGACGCGTGGACGCTGCGCGCGGGACCTGCGTCACCGAAGGGCGGGAGCACGAGCTCGTGACGAGCGACTTCCCGACCGTTGACTGGTCCGACCCCTATGCCCTCTCCGACGACGAGATCCGCGTGATGGACAGCCTGCTCTCGGCCGTGCGGAGCTCCTACAAGCTGAACGCCCATGTGAACTTCCTCTACGAGCACGGTTCGGCCTACCTCGTCCACAACGACGACGTGCTCTACCATGCCTGCGTCCCCATGAACGAGGACGGGACCTTCCACCCCGTTAACCACCAGGGGCAGCTGCTCGCCGGCAAGGCATACTACGACTACGCCGACCGCCTCGCGCGCCGCGCCTGGCACGAGCACGACGAGGTGTCGCTCGACTGGATGTGGTACCTGTGGTGCGGTCGCTACT
>CASFQX010000132.1 GCA_949296375.1 uncultured Olsenella sp. | reverse complement strand
GCCAAGCTCACCGTCCGCGCGCAGACGGACGCCATCAAGGTCTTTGCCAAGAACCTCGAGAGCCTGCTCTCGGCCCGCCCGGTGCGCGGCGCCCGCATCATCTCGCTCGACCCGGGCTATCGCACCGGCTGCAAGGTGGCGGTGCTGGACGAGACGGGCAAGCTGCTCGACCACGGCGTGGTCTATCCCACCAAGCCGCGTCACGACGTTGCGGGCACCAAGCGCGAGCTCAGGCGCCTGGCCGAGAAGTACGCGATCAATACCATCGTCATCGGCAACGGAACGGCCAGCCGCGAGACAGAGGAGGTGGTCTCCGAGTTCATTGCCGAGTCCGCGCCGGACCTGCGCTACACCATCGTCAACGAGGCGGGCGCCTCGGTCTACTCTGCCTCCGAGCTCGCGAGCCAGGAGTACCCCGACCTCGACGTCACCACGCGCGGCGCCATGAGCCTGGGGCGGCGCCTCCAGGACCCGCTCGCCGAGCTCGTGAAGATCCCGCCCCAGTCCATAGGCGTGGGCCAGTACCAGCACGACCTCGACCAGACAGAGCTCGCGCGCACGCTGGGCTACGTGGTTGAGGACGTGGTCAACCGCGTGGGCGTGGACGTGAACACCGCCAGCGCGAGCCTTCTGGGCTACGTCTCCGGCGTCACGTCCTCCGTGGCCAAGAACATCGTGGCCTACCGAGAGGAGCACGGCGCCTTCACCGACCGCCGCGAGCTCAAGAAGGTTCCCCAGCTCGGGCCCAAGGCGTTCCAGAACGCGGCGGGCTTCCTGCGCATCACCGGTGGCAAGAACCCGCTCGACGCCACCGCCGTGCACCCGGAGAGCTACGACGTGGCCACGGCACTGCTCGAGCGCGCGGGCGTGGACGCGGACGAGCTTACGCGCGGCGGCGTGCCGGACATCGAGAAGCGCGTGGGCAGCGTGGCTGCGCTCGCGGGAGAACTGGACTGCGGCGTGCTCACCCTCATCGACATCGTGGCCGAGCTCAAGAAGCCGGGCCGCGACCCACGCGATGACGCTCCGGAGCCCGTGTTCAGCCGCGCCGCGCTCTCGATCGACGACCTCCAGCCCGGCATGGAGCTCACGGGCACCGTGCGCAACGTCGTGGACTTCGGCGCCTTCGTGGACGTGGGTGTGCACCAGGACGGCCTCGTGCACATCTCCAAGCTGGCCAACCGCTTCGTCAAGCACCCGAGCGACGTCGTGGCGGTGGGGGACACGGTGAAGGTCTGGGTCGAGCGAGTGGACCGCGACCGCGGCAAGATCTCGCTCACCATGGTGCAGGGCAAGTAGGCGGCGGCGCGAGGGGCAGGCGCGATGTTCTTCTCGATAGACGACGAGGTGTTCCGGAGGCTGCCCGCGCTCTGCGTGGGCGTGGTGCTCGCGGAGGGCGTTAACGGCACGGGCGCGCACCCCGCCGTGGACGCGCTGCTCGATGAGGCGGTGCGCGACGCCGAGCGCCGCCTCGAGGGCGTCCACGCCAGTGAGGACCCGCGCGTCCAGCCCTACCGCGAGGCCTTCCACAAGCTGGGCATGAGCCCAAGTCGCTATCCCTCCTCAAACATCGCCCTGCTCAGGCGCATTGCCAAGGGCAAGGGCCTCTGGCGCGTGAACCCGGTCGTGGACCTGGGCAACGCCATCTCCATCAAGTACGGCCTGCCGCTCGGCGCCCATGCGCTGGGCGAGAAGGACGTGCTTGAGCTGCGCTTCTCCCGTCCGGACGACGTCTTTGTGGCTCTGGGCGAAGCGGAGCCAGACGCCACGCTCGCGTCCGGTGAGCTCGTCTACGCGGTTGACGGCCTGGTGCACACGCATCGCTGGACCTGGCGCCAGAGCGAGAACGGCAAGGTGGAGCCCTCGACGACGCGCATCGCGTTTCCGATCGACGGCTTCACGGGTGTCAACGAAACCGAGGTCAGGGTTGCGTGCGAGGAGCTCGCGGCAGTGCTGAGGGATGAGTTTGACGCGCGGGCGGAGGTATTTCTCGCCAACGCGGGCGCACCGAGGGCGTAGGGACTACTCTGCCGCTGCGGCGGGCTCCGCGATGAAGTGCAGCGACAGCAGGAAGAGCATGCTTATCGCCAAGCAGGCGTACCGGCCCACGGCGTCGATGAGGAACTTGCAGATCACGGCGCCCACGCAAAACGAAATGACGAGCGCCGCGTAACGGTGCGAGCGGTGCAGCTCGTGGGCGTCCTTCTTGAAGAGGCCATCGTAGAGGGTCTCGCCAAAGGAGCGCAGGTTGCCGGTGCAGAAGACGCTCGCGTAGGCGGACTTAGTGCCAAACTGGCGGAAGTTCTCGTACGAGACGGCGGCGCAGAACGAGATGGCGCTGTTCACGATCAGGTGCGGGGTCCATGCGGGCAGCAGGGCAATCGCCGCAAACGCCACGGCCTCGAAGATGGCGACCCAGCGCTGCATGCCATATGTCCTGCCGTCGTGGACCTGGAACAGGATGTGGCGGGAGAGCATGACGCCGAGGACAAACGCGCAAATGGAGACCAGGTAGCGGGCAACGCCGAGCCATGCGCCCTCGGCGAGGTTCATGCAGAGCAGCACGATGTTGCCCGTCTGGCCCGTGGCAAAGACGTGGCCGTGCAGCAGGTAGGAGTACGCGTCCATGAAGCCGCCGGCGCAGATGACGGTGAGTCCAAGGCGCACGGGCACCTTGGCTTTGATTGTTGTTGCCGCTTCCGACATGTGCGCTCCTCCTGCTCGACTCCGCGCGGGCCGCGTGTCATGCTAGAGCAAATCTGGTGCGGCGGGTGGGCTGCTGGAGGAAAACACAATGGGCACCGATGCAAACCAGCTGGGCGAGAAGGGCGTTGAGCTGCGACGAGACGCCGAGGGACTTGCGCTCGTGGGCGACGGCATGGTCCTGCGGGCGGACTTTGCGCGCCTGCTGCCGCGGCTGCGGAAGGACCGGCTGGGGCGCGAGCTACTCGTGCGGGCGGCGCGCGTGCGCGGCGTGGAGGCGCCGACAGCGGTCGACGCCACGGCGGGGCTCGGCGAGGACTCGCTGCTCCTGGCGGCTGCGGGCTTTGCGGTCACGATGTTCGAGAAGGATCCGGTGATCGCGGCGCTCCTGCGCGACGCGCTAGAGCGGGCGGCAAACGAACCGCAGCTCGCGGGCGTTGTTGCGCGGATGACGCTTGTGGAGGGCGACTCGGTGGCGGGCCTGCGCGAGCTGGGTTTCTCGCCCGACGTGGTGTTTCTGGATCCGATGTTTCCCGAGCGCACCAAGAGCGCGGCGGTGAAGAAGAAGTTCCAGCTGCTTCACCATCTGGAACGGCCATGCGACAACGAGGATGAGCTGCTAGACGCCGCGCTCGCCGCGCATCCGCGCAAGATCGTGATCAAGCGGCCGCCCAAGGGACCGTGGCTTGCGGGCGTCAAGCCGAGCCACTCGCTCGCGGGAAAGGCCGTTCGCTACGACGTCATCGTTCCCCCGCGGGCCTAAATCTTCGAGTTGAGGGCCCGAGCTCGCGGTCGAGGGAGCGTCGTGACGGTTCTAGGTGTTTTTTCTCGGAATGTCAAAGTATCAGTTTTCCCCTCAAGCTTCTGAGCTGGGAGTTTGCGAGTAGGGGGAGGCGGTCTACTTCGCCTTGTCAGGAAAAAACACCTAAAAGTGGAAGACGCGTCTCCCGAAGGGCAGTCACGGCCTTTGTGCGCGATAGAATTAGGGCATCGATTCCCCGTTCAAAGGAGCTGGCATGGACCTTCCGAACAAGCGCCCGGATGACATGGAGCGCATCACCACCCCCGAGCTTGCGCAGGCCTTCATCGACGAGCAAGTTGAGGCCGTCCGCGCGCAGGTTGGCGACAAGAAGGTCCTGCTCGCCCTCTCCGGCGGCGTGGACTCCTCCGTGGTGGCCGCGCTGCTGATCAAGGCCATCGGCAAGCAGCTCATCTGTGTGCACGTGAACCACGGTCTCATGCGCAAGGGCGAGTCCGAGCAGGTCATCGACGTCTTCCAGAACCAGATGGACGCCAACCTCGTCTACGTGGACGCCACGGACCGCTTCCTCGACCTGCTGGCAGGCGTGGCAGAGCCCGAGCGCAAGCGCAAGATCATCGGCGCCGAGTTCATCCGCGTCTTTGAGGAGGAGGCCCGCAAGGTCGCCGACGACGTGGACTTCCTCGCTCAGGGCACCATCTACCCCGATATCGTTGAGTCCGATGGCGTGAAGGCCCACCACAACGTGGGCGGCCTGCCCGATGACCTGCAGTTTGAGCTCGTGGAGCCCGTGCGCCTGCTCTTCAAGGACGAGGTCCGCGTGGTTGGCCGCGCCCTTGGCCTGCCCGAGGGCATGGTCGAGCGCCAGCCGTTCCCGGGCCCGGGCCTGGGTGTGCGCTGCCTCGGCGCCATCACGCGTGACCGTCTGGAGGCGCTGCGCGAGGCGGACGCCATCCTGCGCGAGGAGTTCGCCGAGGCGGGCCTGGCCGGCAAGGTCTGGCAGTACTTTGTCGTTGTGCCCGACATGCGTGCCACCGGCGTGCGCGATGGCAAGCGCGCCTACGACTGGCCGGCCATCATCCGCGCCGTCAACACCGTGGACGCCATGACCGCCACGGTGCCCGAGCTTGACTGGGCCCTGCTCAAGAAGATCACCGACCGCATCCTCGCCGAGGTGCCGGGCATCTGCCGCGTGACATACGATCTCACCCCCAAGCCCGTCGGCACGATCGAGTGGGAATAAGTATTTGAATCAAAATCAGGCGCCCCGTCGCTTTTGTGCGGCGGGGCGCTCGCTTATCCAGCGAGAAGAACGGAGGCTCGATGGACCTCACGGAAGTGCGTCGGCGCATGGCCGACGGCAGGCTCTACGTCTGCAACGATCCGGAGCTCTTTGCGGAGCAGGGGTGTCGGCGTGACGTGCTGGATGCCTACAACGCGCTGTCGTTCGGCTGCTCGGAGGAGCGCGATGCGCTGCTGCGTGAGCTTGTGGCAGAGGTGGGCGAGGACTGCATGATCGAGCCGCCGTTCCATGCAAACTGGGGCGGGGCCAACCTGCACCTGGGCAACAACGTCTACGCCAACATGGGCCTCACGCTGGTGGACGACGCCGACATCTTCATCGAGGACGACGTCATGATCGGCCCCAACGTCACCATCTGCACGGCGGCGCACCCCGTCTCGCCGCGACTGCGCGCCAAGGGGCTGCAGTACAACAAACCCGTCCGCATCTGCGCAGGCGCGTGGCTCGGCGCCGGCTGCGTGGTGCTGCCGGGTGTGACGGTCGGCGCGGGTTCTGTGATCGGCGCGGGCAGCGTGGTCACGCGCGACGTGCCCGCCAACGTGGTGGCGGCTGGTAACCCGTGCCGCGTGCTGCGAGAGATTGGCGAGAAGGACGAGCGCTTCTACGACCACGACAAACCGGTCGAGGAGCTCTGGCTCGATGCGTGACGACGACCTGCAGCGCGATCTGGCCGTTGCCGGAAGCTCGCTCGAGCGTGCCGAGAGGACGCGTCATGCCGACGTGGGCGCCCATGACCCCACGGCCACTCCTTACGCCGTGCTCGAGGACCTTCTTGGCGGGCTGGACCTCGGTGCGGGCTCCCACTTGCTGGACGTGGGCTGCGGTGCCGGACGCGTGCTCGCGTACTATGTGGGCGCGGAGCTGCCCGGCCGCGTGACGGGCGTCGAGCTGGACCCGGCGCTCGCGGCGCAGGCCGCCGCGTGGTCCGCGCGCTATCCCAACGTGAGGGTGGTCGAGGGTAGCGTGCTCGACCTCCCGCTTGCCGGCTATACGCACGTCTATCTGTTCAACCCGTTTGACACGCCGGTGCTCGCGGCGTTTCTCGACAAACTGGAGTGCGAGGCCGTGGGTCCCGTGACGCTCGTGCACATGTCGGACAACGGCGAGTGGCCGGCCTATGTCGGTCGAGCACGCTGGACCACCCTGCGCGAGGGCACCTTTGAGCTGCCGGGCGAGGAGGGCGACTGCCCGCAGCACTTCACGATTCGACGCCTCGGCATCACGTAGGGGACCGATTCCACATCAGTTGCCGTTTTTTCGCTTGCGCCACGTTGAAGGTGCTATATAATCCTCACAACTGGAAACGTTTCCAATCCGAAGAGGGAAACGAGAAGCGAGAAAGGAACGCCCATGAGCACGTGGCTCGACGACGCGGTCTTCTACGAGATCTACCCGCAGAGCTTCAACGACACCAACGATGACGGCATCGGTGACCTCCAGGGCATCATCGAGAAGCTCGACTACGTGCGCGAGCTGGGTGCTAACGCCCTCTGGCTCAACCCGTGCTTCGCGTCCCCCTTTGGCGATGCGGGCTACGACGTGGCGGACTACTGCCGGGTGGCGCCGCGCTACGGCTCCAACGAGGACCTCGAGCGCCTCTTTGCCGAGGCGCATGCCCGCGACATGCACGTTCTTCTCGACCTCGTGCCCGGGCACACCTCCATCGAGCATCCCTGGTTCAAGGAGTCCTGCCGCGCCGAGCCCAACGAGTTCTCGGGCCGCTACGTCTGGACCGACGACGTCTGGACCCCGGTGGGTGACGTCCCGGGCGTGAACGGCGTGCTGCGCGGCATCGCGGAGCGCAACGGGGCCGTGGCCGTGAACTTCTTTGCCTTCCAGCCGGCTCTCAACTACGGCTTCTACCGCGTGACCGAGCCTTGGCAGAGTGCGATGGACTCGCCGGAGGCCCTCGCCACGCGCCAGGCCATGAAGGACGTGATGGCGTTCTGGCTGGACCGCGGCTGCGACGGCTTCCGCGTGGACATGGCCGGCTCGCTCGTGAAGGACGACCCCGAGCAGGAGGGCACGATCGCCCTCTGGCAGGACATGCGCGCCTTCCTGGACGAGCGCTACCCCGACGCCGTCCTCATCTCCGAGTGGGGAGAGCCGGACAAGACCATCCGCGCGGGCTTCCACATGGACTTCCTGCTGCAGTTTGGTACGTCGCACTACATGGACCTCTTCCGCTGCGAGCACCCGTGGTTCGCGCGCGAGGGCGCGGGCGACGCGAGCGAGTTTGTGGCCACGTACCGCCGCAACATGGAGCTCACGGACGGCAAGGGCCTCATGTGCATCCCGTCCGGCAACCACGACATGGACCGCATGCGCAAGTTCCTGGACCCGGAGGAGATGAAGCTGGCCTTTGCCTTCATCCTGTCCATGCCGGGCTGCCCCTTCGTCTACGCGGGAGACGAGATCGGGATGCGCCATCTGGACGTTACCTCCATCGAGGGCGGCTACCAGCGCACGGGCGCGCGCTCGCCGATTCAGTGGGACGCGGCAGAGCCCAACTATGGCTTCTCCGGCGCTCCCGCTGACGCGCTCTACATCCCGCAGGACGCGGGCGACGACGTGCCCACGGTTGCCGCCCAGATGGCCGACGAGGCGTCGCTCTGGCGTGAGGTCCAGCGGCTCGTCGCGCTGCGCCGTTCCACGCCGGCGCTCGGCGTGAACGCGTCTGTGGACTTCGTCTACTGCGAGAAGAACGCGTACCCGCTCGTCTACCTGCGCTCCGCTTGCGAGGAGGGCGGCCAGCGCGTGCTGGTGGCGCTCAACCCTGCCGCGCGCGAGGTCGAGGTCCCGTGCGACTTTGAGGCCGCGCGCGTGCTCTACACGCTGGGCGATAAGGCCAAGCTTGCTGACGGCGTGCTGCGAGTGCCCGCCGCGTCTGTCACGTTCTTCGAGCTCTAGGGCTTGATTTGTTGTGCCAGGGGGCAGGGCGGCGACAGCGCCCCGTCCCCTTGGCATCCCCGTCTTCATTGCCGACGTCAAGGGCGACATCACCGGCATGTGCGCCCCGGGCAAGGACTCCGAGGACATGCAGGAGCGCATTGCGCGCTTTGGCATCGAGGGCTTCACCTACGAGGGCTGCCCGTGCCGCTTCTGGGACATGCTCGGCGACCAGGGCATCCCGGTGAGAATCACGATCTCTGACATAGGCCCCTCGCTCCTCTCGCGCCTGCTCGAGCTCACCGAGGAGGCGGAGAAGGCCGCGGAGCGTGAGGCCCGGGCGCCGAGAAGCAGCAGGAGCAGCTCATGAAGGGGGCCGGCAAGATTGCCGGTCAGATCATTGGCACCTTCGGCCGTGAGGCAACGCGTCAGATCACCCGCAACCTCTTCGGAGGTCGTCGCCGCTATGCCCGATCTTCTCGCACGGTCGTCCACTCACGGAGCAGGGCGCGGTAGCCGTTCGCGTAGCGGCTGCCGCGCTGCCAGATGAGGGAGAAGTCGTGCTCCATGGCAAAGTCCGCGGGCGTGACGTCCACAAGCCTGCCGTCCGTGAGCTCCGATTCCACCGCGACGTGATAGAGGAAGCTCACGCCCGCCCCCGCGGCCACGCATGCCTTGATGGCGGGGATGCTCGCAAGCTCGACGACGCCAGAGAAGTCGCTCACGGCGAGGTCTCTCGCCGCGAGGTTGTGCTCGAGAATCTCCCGAGTCCCCGAGCCGCTCTCGCGTAGGATGAGGCGCCGATCGAGAAGGTCCTCGATGCTCGCGGGACGGCCTCCGCTGGCAGCCACCGCCACGAACCGCTCGCGCGAGAAGGTCGCGCTGTCAAAGGCCGCCCGGTCAAACGACCCCTCCACAAGCGCGAAGTCAATCTCTCCGAGGTCGAGAAGGCTTACGAGCTCCGCGGTGTTTCCCGTTCGCATGATGACGCGCGCGTTGGGATGACGCTCCAGGTGCGCCGAGAGCACGCGAGGGGCCACGAAGTCGGCGATCGTGCGCGTGCAGCCAAGGCGCAGCGGCGGACGCGCGTCCTTCTCGGCGGCAAGCGCCTCAAGCTCGGCGAGCAGTCTCGCCTCGTCGTTCTCTTCGACATCAAGCGCGCGATAGAGGAGGAGCCCTGCTGCGGTGGGCTCCACCCCGCGACCGGTCTTCGAGAAGAGGGTGCAGCCGTAGTGTGCCTCGAGCTGCCGGATGTGCTGCGACACGGCCGGTTGGGTCACGTGCAGCTCCTCGGCCGCGCGCGTGAAACTTCCGGTGCGGCAGACGGTCAGGAACGTGTGCGTGCGATAGTCGAGCATCCTCGTCCTTATCGGTAAATGCTTATGACTCTATAAGCAACTTGACGTATTTGATTATAACGACCAGCGGTAGCCTCTTCTGGAACAAGGGGAATCGAGAAGGACGTGCGCATGGAACTCATCAAGGAATTTGGAAAGACATGGAGGGGCGTGCTGTTTGCGCTGGTCATCGCCGTACCGGCGTGGCTTCTGGGCAAGCAGTTCGAGGTCGTGGGCGGACCGGTCTTTGCCATCCTTCTGGGCATGGTGCTCGCCCTGCTGGTGCCAGCCGAAAAGGGCGAGCCCCTGCAGGCGGGCGTCAAGTTCACGTCAAAGAAGGTGCTCCAGTATGCGGTGATCCTGCTGGGCTTTGGCCTCAACCTCGCCCAGATCGCCCAGGTGGGTATGACGTCTCTGCCCATCATTGTCTTGACCATCGCCACGTCGCTCGTGGTGTCCTACGCGCTCTGCCGAGCGCTCAACATCCCGGGCAAGATCTCAACGCTCGTCGGCGTGGGATCCTCCATTTGCGGCGGGTCGGCAATTGCTGCCACGGCGCCCGTGATCGAGGCAGACGACGAGGAGATCGCCCAGGCCATCAGCGTGATCTTCCTCTTTAACGTGATTGCCGCGCTTGTGTTTCCCACGCTCGGCGGAATGCTCGGCCTCACCAACGAGGGCTTTGGCCTCTTCGCGGGCACCGCGGTAAATGATACCTCGTCGGTGACGGCTGCCGCGGCGGCGTGGGACGGCATGCATCCCGGGGCAAACACGCTCGATGCCGCCACTATCGTCAAGCTCACGCGTACGCTTGCCATCATTCCCATCACGCTGGGGCTGGCGTTCTGGCAGCTGCGCTCGCAGCGCCGTGCGGGCGGGGAGGCAAGAAACACCTTCAGCCTGCGCCGCGCGTTTCCGACTTTCATCGTCTTCTTCGTGCTGGCGAGTGTGATGACCACGGTTTTCTCGCTGCCCGCCGCCGTGACCGCTCCCATCAAGGAGCTCTCCAAGTTCTTCATCGTCATGGCGATGGCGGCCATCGGATTCAACACCAACATCGTCAAGCTCGTGCGTACGGGCGGCAAGCCGATTCTCATGGGACTGTGCTGCTGGGTTGCCATCGCGTGCGTGAGTCTGGGCATGCAGCACGTGCTTGGGATCTGGTAGGCGGGGCGGCTGGCGACGGGGATTGTACACAGCCGTATTATTTCGCGCCCGTTATGACCGAATCAGCCGTCTGTGTACAGTCGGGCATTATATGCGCGATGCCGAGGATACCCATGCGCGCAGCTCGTTAGCGTCCGGGCTGCCGTTGAGCCGGGGCCCTCCGTGACCGTGGCGCCGGGCGCGAGCGTGGCCATGTGCTGCGGTGCCCTGCCCAGGCCGGAGCCACCGCTCGTGGCAAACGGCACGACGGTCTTGCCGGAGAGGTCATGCGTCTCGAGGAAGGTGTCGATGATGCGCGGCTCTACGTACCACCAGATGGGGAAGCCCACGAAGACGGTGTCATAGCGGCTCATGTCAGGCGCTTCGCCCGTGACGGAAGGGCGGCACTTCTCGTGCCGCAAAGGCGCGCCCTATTCCATGAAAAGCAGCAGGACGTTGCTCACGAGCGAGAGAATCGGGGCAACAAAGCACAGAACTGTGCCGGTGATCGAGCACAGCATGCCGATGGCCGTGGTGAGGTCCTTGCGATAGTCCGCCTTCTTGGCCTTGCGTGCGAGCACGATGCCCGCGATGCCCACAAAGCCGCCGATCACCTGGAGCCAGATGAAGGGGGTGAAGGCAGTGGCAAGCGAGAGCACTCCGAGAACGATGGACAGGATGTCCATGGAGAACCTCCGATGGTCGTGTGTAGTTTTATCTTATCATACCGAAGTGAGAACGATTTCAGGATACAATCAGCGCGTCCAGCAAATGGTCAGGATACATGGACGAGAGGAGCCTCACCACATGGCCATTTTCGACAAGTTCACCAAGAAGGAAGAGTCCGTCGAGATTCCCGAGAGCCTGCAGATCGATGCCCAGCCCGGCATCGGCTATGCTCCGGTCTCTGGTCGCGTCATCCGCATGACCGACGTCCCCGACAAGGTCTTCAGCACCGAGGTCCTGGGCAAGGGCTGCGCCCTCTGGCCTGACGGCAACGTTGTCTACGCCCCCGCCAACGGCTGGGTTGGCACCGCCATGGGCCACGCCATCACCATCAAGTCCGACGGTGGCGCCGAGGTCCTCGTTCACGTTGGCGTGAACACCGTCAACCTCAAGGGCAAGGGCTTCACCAACCTCGTCTCCGACGGCGACCGCGTTGTTGCCGGCCAGCCCATCATCGTGATGGACCGCAAGGTCATCACCGAGGCGGGCTACCAGGACTGCGTTGTCTTCGCCATCTCCAACTCCGCCGACCTCGCCGATGTTGAGCTCACCGCCGAGTTCAGCGAGAAGGTCGAGGCGGGCGCGCCGATTCTCAAGGTGACGTTCTAGGCTTCTGCGACGATCGTCCAGCGGCGCCGCGGCGGGGTGTCTCGCCGCGGCGCTTCCTGTTGTATGAGGTTGCCTGCCTACAGCTCGGGACGACGAACTCGACTCGTGTCCACGTGCCGCTGCGTGCCGCTTATGCGCGCCCAGGGCCATGAGGAGCCAAACGGCCGCGCCAAGGTCACGCGCGGTCACAACCTGCCTGCCGCCCACGTCATCCATACCGTGGGACCCGTCGTGCGCGGCATCGTGCCTACCGCGCGCGACCGGGCCGACCTTGCGGCGTGCTCCCGGTCGTGCCTCGAGCTCGCCGACGGGCGCTGCCTCGGGGAAGGCGAGGGTGGCGTCGATATTCTCGCCAAGGTACGCGCGCTCGAAGAGGGCAGAGTTATACCGACCGGACCATCCGCTCTTGCCATGCAACCCATGCATACCGAGCTGCGGAGCCGGCATTGTACTTCTCGCCAGTGCGGCGCGACCATCAGGTTGTGAAAGCGTTCCCAAAGCGAGGAGGAGACCATGGAGTACCTGGAACTCAACAACGGCGTCAAGATGCCCGTGGAGGGTCTCGGCACCTTCCTCATGAGCCTGGCCGAGGCCGAGGCCGCGTCGCTCGCGGCGCTCGAGGCCGGCTACGAGCACATCGACACCGCCAACGCCTACATGAACGAGAGGGCCGTGGGCCGCGCCATCGCCAAGAGCGGCGTCGCGCGCGACAAGCTCTTCGTGTCAACCAAGCTGTGGCCGTCCGTCTACGAGGCCGGTGACGCCGCCGTCGACGGCACGCTGGCGCGCCTGGGCCTCGACTACGTCGACATGCTCATCCTTCACCAGCCGGTGGGCAACTACCTGGCCGCCTGGAAGACCATGGAGAAGGCGTACCGCGAGGGCAAGGTCCGCGCGCTCGGCCTCTCCAACTTCCCGCAGGACAAGATCGCCGAGGTCATCGAGCATGCCGAGGTCAAGCCGCAGCTCGTGACCGTTGAGTGCCACCCCTACTTCGCCCAGACCGAGCTGCGCGAGTACCTGGGCCAGTACGGAATCGTGATCGAGGCGTGGTACCCGCTCGGCCACGGTGACAAGGCCCTCCAGGCCGAGCCGGTCTTTGCCAGGCTCGGCGAGAAGTACGGCAAGACGCCCGCCCAGGTCATCCTGCGCTGGCACACCCAGATGGGCACTTCCATCATCCCGGGCTCCAAGAACCCCGCGCACATAGCCGACAACGCCGACATCTTTGACTTCCGCCTGACCGACGACGAGATGGCCGAGGTCGCCAAACTCGACGGCACCAAGAAGTACTACGAGGCTACCGAGGAGGCGCTCGCCGGCTATGCGGCGATGAGGCCCGACTTCGACGCGCAGGAGTAGCACGTAAGATTCAAGTCGATAGCCCGCTGCCGACAGATCCGAGCCAGGCGCACGTCCATCAAAATGGGGGCGTGTTCTTGGCTCGGGTCTTGTGTGCTTCTCGCTCGATCATCTTGCCATGAAACTTACTCAGTGTATTGAGCAAAAATACTCAGTATAATGAGTAAAATAGTCTGTCGATGAAGGAGAGAAGCATGTACGAGCGCCTACAGGTGGCAACCATCTCGGAGAGGATGGCGGAGCGGGACAATCCTCTGCTGCAGGTCGTCGTGGGGCCTCGTCAGACGGGGAAGAGCACCATGATTGCGCAGGCGCTTTCCCACCAGAAGGCGGAGTACTCATACGTGAGCGCGGATGACCCCCTCGTGCCTTCGGTTGACTGGCTGCGAACCGAGTGGCAGCAGGCGCGCAATCTGACGCGCGGCAACGCGCGGCCTGCGATTCTGGTCGTCGACGAGATTCAGAAGGTCGGGGGATGGCCCAACGCGGTGAAGTCGCTTTGGGACGCGGACCGCCGGATGGGGTCGACGCTCAAGGTTGTCCTGAGTGGATCGTCGTCGCTTCTTCTGCACAGGGGGCTCGAGGACTCCCTCATGGGTCGCTTCGAGCTCATTCGGTCGCCGCACTGGAGTCTCTCGGAGTGCCGGGACGCATTCGACTACTCACTCGAGGACTTTCTCTACTATGGCGGCTATCCGGGTGCCGCGCGATTTGCCCGTGACGAGCTGCGCTGGTCCGCCTATCTGCGCGACGCCATCATCGAACCAACCATCTCCCAAGACGTCCTGGCGCTCGAGGACGTGAGGAAGCCCGCCCTCATGCGCGCGCTTTTCAGGCTGGGGGCAGCGTACTCTGCCCAGGAGCTCTCGTACAACAAGATGCTCGGCCAGTTGCAGGACGCTGGCAACACGACCACACTTGCCCACTATCTCGAGCTGCTGGAAAAGGCGGGCATGCTTGCGGCGCTGGAGAAGTACGACGAGAAGGAGCTCGTGCGCCGCAAGAGCTCACCGAGACTCATGGTATTTGACACATCCCTCATGACGGCGACCTTGGGCAAGGGTCGCGAGCGCGTGTTGGGAGAGCCCGACCTGCGGGGACGCGTCGTCGAGTCAGCGGTTGGCGCCTATCTGCTCGGGCGCGCGCCGAGTGAGGGGTTCGAGGTTCACTGGTGGCGCGAGAACAACGACGAGGTCGACTTCGTTGTGCGAAAGGGTGCCGCGCTCTGCGCGATCGAGGTCAAGGGTGGCCATGAGACCAGGCAGAGCGGAATGGCGAAGTTCCTTCAACGCCATCCGGAGGCGCGTCGCATCATTGTGGGCGGCTCGTCGGTGGGGGCCTGCGGGCTCGAGGAGTTTCTGCTGGGAGAGGTTCCGCTGTTCTACTAGGGGGCGTGGCTTGCACGTGCGTTCGTGGTAGCTCCCGCCCCGTCCCTCTCGCCATGTTCGGAACGCATACTGAACGCGCGGGCTCGGCATTGTACTTCTCGGCGTCGGAACCCGAGCATTGATGAGGAGGGACGACCCCCTTTTCATCATCTAGGGAGGCAACCATGGAGTACAGGACCCTGTCCAACGGCGTGCGGATGCCGATGCTCGGCTACGGCGTGTTCCAGATCGACGACGCCACCACCGAGCGCTGCGTGAAGGACGCCATCGCAAGCGGCTATCGGATGGTCGACACCGCCCAGGCCTACGGCAACGAGCGCGGCGTGGGTGCCGGCATCAAGGCGAGCGGCGTCCCCCGTGACGAGCTCTTCGTCGTGAGCAAGGTGTGGGTCTCCAACTACGGCGAGGGCAAGACGTACGACTCCGTCAAGCGCTCGCTCGAGCTGCTCGGCACCGACCACGTCGACCTCATGCTGCTCCACCAGGCCTATAGCGACTATCACGCCGCCTGGCGCGACATGGAGCGTGCCTACGAGGACGGCCTCGCGCGTGCCATCGGCGTCTCCAACTTCGACCCCACGCGCCTGCTCGACCTCTGCACCTTCGCCGAGGTGGCGCCGATGGTGAACCAGGTGGAGACCCATGTGTTCTGGCAGCAGCACTATGCGCACCAGAACATGGAGAGCCTCGGCGTGGCGCATATGGCCTGGGGCCCGTTCGCGGAGGGTGCCAACGGGTTCTTCGCCAACCCGCTGCTCTCGGAGATCGGCGAGAAGCACGGCAAGTCCGTCGGCCAGGTGGCACTGCGCTACCTGCTCGACCTGGGAGTCATCGTGATCCCCAAGTCCACGCACAGGGAGCGCATGGAGGAGAACTTCGACGTCTTCGACTTTGACCTCACGGACGACGACAGGGCCAGGATCGCCGAGCTCGACTGCGACCGCTCCATCTGCTACGACCACCGAGACGTGCAGCTCATCGGCGGCTTGCTCCAGCTGGTCAAGGGCCAGATCGAGGCGCAGGCGTAGCCTCGGTCGCGTCCGGCAGCTACCCACGCACGCGGTCCACGATGCGGGCCACGGCCTGCGGGGCGTCGGTCATGGCCACCACATAGAACGTCGCGTGTGCGTCCGCGTCCTGAATCGGGATGCGGACGCGGCGCTCGTCATGGGAGTCCTGCCCGGTGACATCCGTGACGAAGCCGAGCAGGTCGGAGGAGCGAATCATCTGCGCGAGCACGGTGGCGTCCCTCTGCTCGATGAAGCGTGCGCTCGGCATGGCGTTGCGGACGATGTCGCCCCAGAAGCCGACCTCGGCGTTCATGAGGAACGTGCGGCCGTCCAGCTCGGCAAAGCTCACGCTCGCGCGCCCCGCGAGCTCGTCGTCGGCAGGGGCGAAGACAGAGAGGTTCTCCACCATCAGCGGCACGCACACGACGTTCGGCAGCCCCATCGGGCGCCGTGTGATCGCCAGGTCGGCGGAACGGTCGAAGAGGCGGCGCTCGACCTCACGCTCGTCGTCGATGAGCTCCGAGGTGAGGATCGTCCCCGGGAGGCGCTCGGTCACGCGCTCGGTTAGGCGCCAGACCGGCGCCGGCGCAACCGAGGCGATCGCGATGGTGCGGCTCGTGCGCGTGAGCTCGTCAAAGACGTCGCGCATGCGGCGCTCCTCGGCGAGGATGGCACGAGCGTGGCGCAGGGCCACCCGCCCCGCCTCGTTGAGCTCCACGTGGTTGTGCGTCCGCTCGAAGAGCTCGCAGCCCAGCTCGCGCTCGAGCGCGCGCATCGAGCGGCTCACGCTCGGCTGCGAGGTGTGCAGGCTCTCGGCGGCGGCAGAGATGGTCCCTGCGCGCGCGATGGCGTCCAGCTGCCTGAGCTGATCTAGTTCCACGGCCACCTCCGCGTTCGCCCTCGGCTGTAACCCTAGGGTTAATACTATACCCCTGCCGCATGCTGGCATCACGAGCCGGCATTGTACGTGCCCCCGCCCACGCGCGGCTGGGAGATAATGGGCGGGCGTGCCCGCTCGCGTCCGTGCCGCCTGGGGGCGCCTGCGCGAGGCCCTTCCCGGCCTCGTGCGCGAGGCGAACCCCGTGTTTGCGACGCGCGGGGGGCTCGCCGACGCGCAGCGCGAGCGTCTGGAGCACGCCCTGCCATGAGCGTCCCGCCGGAGCTCGTGCCCCGCTGCCCGGTCTGCGGACGGCCCATGGCCATGAACCTGCGCTCGGACGACACCTTCGTGGAGGACGAGGGCTGGCACGCGGCGGCGGCGCGCTACCAGGACTTCCGCCGTCGCCACGACCGTGGTCGCGTGCTCTACCTGGAGCTCGGCGTGGGCTGGAACACGCCGGTCATCGTCAAGTTTCCGTTCTGGCAGGCGGTCGAGGGAAACCCCCGGGCCACTTACGCCTGCGTCAATCTCGGCGAGGCCGTCGCGCCCGCGACGATCGAGCGCCGCAGCGTGCTCGTGGACGCCGACATAGCCTCCGCGCTGCGCGCGCTTCTCGCCCCCTGACAGCGCCGCGCCCCTCCGCCGCGTCGCCCCGTCCTCGTCGACACGTCGTGAAGGTGACCGGAGTGTCACGTGACGGGCGACGGGCCCCTCGGTAGGATGGCGACGGGAGGTGGTCCGATGGGCGGGACGGTCCTTGTCGTCGAAGACGACGCCGACATCGTGGAGCTGCTCGAGCTCTATCTCACGGGCGGGGGCTATGACGTGATCTCGGCGAAAGACGGCGTCGAGGCGCTCGAGCTGCTGCGCGAGCGCACCGCCGACGTGGCGCTCGTCGACATCATGATGCCCCGGATGAACGGATACGACTTCATCAGGGAGCTGCGCCGGACGAGCTCGATGCCCGTGCTCGTCGTCTCGGCGCGTACGCAGACGGCCGACAAGATCGTTGGGCTCGATGCCGGGGCGGACGCCTTCATCGCCAAGCCGTTCGACCCGCTCGAGGTCGCCGCCCACATTCGCGCCGTGCTCCGCCGCGCCGGGGCGACCGACCCCGCGCCGGTCGTGCCGCCGGCCGCGACCGGCGACTCCGTCATCGTCGTGGGCGCGCTCGCCTTTGACACCGAGCGCCTCGTCCTCACCAGGTCCGGCGAGCCCGTGCCGCTGACGGCGGCCGAGCTCAAGATCATGGCGGCGCTCATGTCGTCCCCGGGGAGGGTGTTCTCCAAGGAGCAGCTCTACGCCTGCGTGAGCGGCGACCCGGTCGCGCTCGGGGGGAGCGGGGTGGCGAGCAGCGTGATGATGCACGTCTCCAACATCCGGGCCAAGCTCGAGGACGACCCGCTGAGCCCGCGCTTCATCAAGACCGTCCGCGGCCTGGGGTACGCCCTTGACGGCTCGTGACAGGGCCGGGGGCCGTCGCCGATCGTCGGGAGGCGCCCTGCGCGGGCTGTTCGGCAGCCTCGCCGTGCGCTGCCTCGCGGTCCTCGCCGCCTACGCGCTCGCGCTCGTGGGCGTGCTCATGGGCGCTGGAGCGCTCTCGGAGGCCGTGTTCGAGGGGGCCTTCCCGTCGATGGAGACGGTGCTCGAGCGCCGGGGCGACCTCGCGCGCGACCGCTTTGGGGCCCTGGCGGGGGGCGACCTCTCCAACTGCCTCGTCGTGGTCTTCGACTCGGGCGGCCGCCGCCTGTACGCCTCGAGCCGGGAGGCCGCCGAGAAGATTCGCGCCTCAGACCTCGACGTCATCGGGGACGCGAGCGACGGCCTCTTCTACGAGGTCTTCGAGGAGCCCGCGGGTGACGGCGTGCTCCACCGCGTCATGCTTTGCGGCTACGACGCCGAGGACGACTCCAAGGTCGTGAGCTCGTGGTGCGTGCTCGACGAGAGCCTCAGGGTGGTCGAGGGGCCGCTGTTCTCGGGGCGCGGCTCGCTCACCCCGCGCGAGTTCGGCCTCATCAAGGGCGTCTATGACGGGCGTATGAGCATTTCCCGCCTGGACTACGAGAACGACGGCGGCGACCCGCGCACCCTCGTGCTCGCCGCCCCGATCGTGAGCGATGCCGGCTACGCCCGGGTGGCGGACGTCGCAAGCCGCCTGTGGCTGCTCGCGGTCCCCCTGGTGCTGCTCCTGACCGCGGCCGCCGCGCTCGCCCTCGGCCGCCTCGTCCGACGCTCCGCGCGCCCGCTCGACCGCGCGATCGCCGCCTGCCGCGACGCGGATGCGAGGGGAGGCGCCGGGCCGATCGAGAGCTCGCGGGCCGCCGGCGTGCCGGCCGAGCTCGCCGTCGTCTACGACAACTTCCGCGACCTGATGAGCCGGCTGCGCGCGGCGCGCGACGACCAGCGGCGCATGGTCGCGAGCGTCTCGCATGACCTCAAGACCCCGCTGACCGTGATCCGCGGCTACGCGCAGGCGCTCTGCGAGGGTCTCGTCCCGCCGGATCGCGTCGACGCCTACCACCGGGTCATCCACGAGCGCGCGCTCGCGGCCGCCGACCTGCTCGAGGAGTTCTCCGCATATGCTCGGATGGAGCACCCGGAGCACCCGCTCGAACTCGTGCGGGCCGACGTGCGCGACCTGGTGACGGCATCCGTCGACGAGGCGCGCCCCCTTGCCGAGCAGCGGGGCTGCCCGCTCGAGACGAGCGTCGGCACAAGGGGGCTCCCGGCCCTCGTCGACGAGGCCCTCCTCAGGCGCCTGCTGCTCAACCTCGTGGGAAACGCCGTCGAGCACAACCCCTCCGGCACGCGCGTGCGCGTGAGCTGCGCCGCCGAGGGCGGCCGCGTGCGCGTGGTGGTCGCCGACTCCGGCGTCGGCATCCCTCCCGACCTGGCGCCCCACGTCTTCGAGCCCTTCGTCACTGAGAACGCCGCGCGCTCGACGGACGGCGGCACGGGGCTCGGCCTCACCATAGCCCGGCGCGCAGCCGAGCTCATGGGCGGCTCCGTCGGCCTCTCCACGACCCCGGAGGCCCCCTGGGTGACGGAGTTCGTGGTCGACCTGCCCCTCGACGCCGGGTGAGAGGGGCAGCCTCAAGGAACCCTTAGGAACTCAGGGAACCTTTAGCCCCTCCTCAGGTCCCCCTTAGGCCGGCCCCGTAGTCTGGGGTTCGGTCAAGGAGAGACAGGAGGAGACATGGCCGAGACCGTTCTGAGGCTCGTGGGCGACGCGTCGCCCGCGGGGTCGCCGCGGCGGGCGACCTACGCCCGCACCGCGCTCGCGTTCCTCGAGCGCGGCGCGCTCGACCATCCCGCGCGCGTCGCGGTGACGGACGAGGGCGGGTCGTACGGGTATGGGTGGCTCTTCGAGCGGAGTCGCCGGATCGCGAGCGGGCTTCTCGCCCGCGGCGTCGGCGGGCGCCCGACGATCGTGTGCATGGAGAAGGGCGCCGAGGCCCTCGCCGCCTTCTTCGGCGTGCTCATGGCCGGGGGGTTCTACGTGCCCGTCGACCCGGGCGCCCCGGCGGGCAGGGCCGCGCGCTGCGAGGCGCGCCTCGGGCGTCCCGTCGTGCTGTCGGACGCGCGGGGCATCGGCTCGGCCCGCGGCCTCTTCCCCGACGCCCCGGTCCTCTCGACCAGCGAGCTGGGAAGGTCGGTCGTCGCGGAGGGGGAGCTCGCGCTCATCGCCCGTCGAATCGCCCCGTCCGACGTCGCCTACGTACTCTTCACGTCGGGGTCCACGGGCGAGCCCAAGGGCGTCGCCGTGAGCCACGCCGCCATCCTCGAGTTTGTTGCGACGTTCGTGGAGACCTTCGGCATACGTCCCGACGACGTGCTCGGGAGCCAGGCGCCGCTCGACTTTGACGTCTCGGTCAAGGACGTCTACGGCGCGCTCGCCGCAGGCGCCACCGTGGCGCTGCTGCCGCGCAGGCTCTTCTCGGCCCCCGCGAGGCTCGTGGAGGCGCTCGAGGAGCGACGGGTCACGGTGCTCGTGTGGGCCGTGGCGGCGCTCTGCCTGGTGAGCGGCCTGCGGGCGCTCGAGGGCGCGCGGCTCGACCGCGTCCGGCTGGTGCTGTTCAGCGGGGAAGTCATGCCGGCAGGGCATCTGCGGCGCTGGATGGAGCGGCTCCCCCGGGCGACGTTCGCGAACCTCTACGGGCCCACGGAGGTCACCTGCAACTGCCTCTACCACGTGGTGGAGCGCGACCGCGCGTACGAGGAGGGCCTGCCGCTCGGCGAGCCGCTCCCGGGGAGGCGCGTGCTGCTCCTCGACGGGGAGACGCCCGTGACTGCGGAGGGCTCCGTCGGGGAGATCTGCGTGGGGGGCTCGGCCCTGGCCCGCGGGTACTACGCCGACCCCGATCGCACGGCTCGCTCGTTCGTCCAGAACCCGCTCTCGGGGGCGCTCCCCGAGACGCTGTACCGCACCGGCGACCTCGCGCGGATCGGGGCGGGCGGCGAGCTCTACTTCTGCGGGCGCATGGACAACCAGGTCAAGCTCCAGGGCCATCGCGTCGAGCTGGAGGAGGTCGACGCCGCCCTCGAGGCCCAACCGGGCGTAGAGCGCTGCCGCTGCGCGTACGACGCGCCCCGTCGCCGCGTCTGTGCCTTCTATGAGGGGGACGCCGCCCCGGGGGAGCTCAGGCGCGCCGTGGCGCGCCTCGTCCCGGGCCCCGCGGTGCCCGCCGTCATCGAGCGGGTCGACGCGATGCCGCTCACGCGAAACGGGAAGGTGGACCGGTCCGCCCTGCTCGAGGCTCACCTCGAGCGCGCTCGCCGCGGACGTGCCGGGGGGAGGCGGACATGCTGAGCGACGACGAGCTCCTTCGCCTGGCGGACGACCATGGCACGCCCCTCTATGCGTTCGACACGCGCGACCTGGCCCCTCGCGTGGCCCGTCTGCGCGCCGCGCTGCCGCGCGACGTCGCGCTCTGCTACGCCGTGAAGGCGAATGCCTTCGTGCTCCCGGCGCTCGAGCCCCTGGTCGAGCGCCTCGAGGTCTGCTCCCCCGGGGAGCTCCGCATCTGCCGCGCCCTCGGCGTTCCTGGCGAGAAGGTCGTCCTCTCGGGGGTCAACAAGGACGAGCCGACGGTCGACGACGCGGTCGGGATCGCCGGGGTGCCGTCGGTCGTCACGGTGGAGTCGATCTCTCAGCTCGCGCTCGTGCGGCGCGTCGCTCGCGCCCGCGGCCTGCGCGTGCCCGTGCTGCTGCGGTTGTCGAGCGGTAACCAGTTCGGCCTCGACCGGGCCGACCTCGAGCGCGCCGCCCGCGAGGCGACGGGCGACCCCTTCCTCGAGCTCAGGGGCGTCCAGTTCTTCTCGGGGACCCAGAAGGGCTCGGTCAGGCGGATCCGCCGCGAGGTGGCGCGCCTCGGCGAGCTCGCATGCGAGCTCCGCGACGGGTGCGGCCTGGAGACGGCAGAGGTGGAGTACGGCCCCGGGCTGCCCGTCGCGTACTTCGAGGGGGACGAGACGGACGAGGGGGCGCTGCTCGAGGGGCTCGCCGAGGCGATCGACGACCTGCCCCGCACCGCCCGCGTGACCCTTGAGCTCGGGCGAAGCCTCGTCGCGGCCTGCGGGACCTACCTCACGCGCGTGGTGGACGCCAAGGAGGTCGCCGGCGAGCGCTACGCCATCGTGGACGGCGGGGTGCACCAGCTCGTGTACTACGGGCAGTCCATGGCCATGCGCCGTCCGCCCGTTCGGCTGCTGGGGGGTCGGTCGGGGGCGAGCGGCGCGGGCGAGGCCCCCTGGAACGTGTGCGGCTCGCTCTGCACGGCGAACGACATCCTGGCCAAGCAGCTGCCGCTCGCGGGCCTTGCGGAGGGCTCGCTGCTCGCCTTCTCCCGCTCCGGCGCCTACTGCGCGGCCGAGGGGATGGCGCTCTTCCTGAGCCGCGACCTTCCGCGCGTGGTGCTCGTGGGCGCGGACGGCGCCCCCGAGCTCGCTCGCGAGGGCGTGCGAACCGACCGGTTCAACGCCCCGTCCGTCAGCGCGCGCTGAGGAGGACTCGCGCGCCCCGAAACGATGATCCCCGGGCCGAGCCGGGGGAAGGGAGTACCCATGGACACGATTCTTGACATTCTTGACGAGCTCAAGCCGGGCGTCGACTGGCGCGGGCGCAACGATCTCGTGGACAGTCGCGAGCTCGACTCGCTGACCATCATCTCGCTCGTCGCAGAGCTCGAGGACGCCTTCGACGTCGTCGTGCCTGCCGTGGAGATCGTGCCCGAGAGCTTCAACTCGCTCGACGGCATCTGGTCGCTCGTGTGCCGTCTGCGCGAGCAGGGCCTCTAGCCCGTGGACCCGGACATGAGCTCGTACTTCTCGGCGACGTTCCTGCTCGCCCTTCTCCCCGCGACGGTCGTCTGCTATCAGGCCGTGCCACGCCGGGCGCGCTGGGCGGTGCTCTTGGCAGCGAGCTACGCCTTCTTCTGGGCGCTGAGCGGTCCGCTCCTCGCCTTCGCGGTCGGCTCGACGGTCACGGTCTGGGGGACGGGGCTCGCGCTCGGTGCCCTGGCGGAGCGACGTGCGGCCGACCTCGCGCGGCCGGGGGTCGACCGGCGGCGCGCGCGGCGCGTCTGGGGGCGTCGGATGCGCCTCGTGCTCGCGGCGGGCGTGGCGGCCAACCTGGGCGTCCTCGGCGTCCTCAAGTACGCGGACTTCGTCTGCGGACTTCTGTCGCCGCTGGGGCGCGCGTCTGCCCCCGCCCTCTCGGTCGGCCTGCCGATCGGGATCTCGTTCTACACGCTTCAGGCGGTGTCCTACCTGGTGGACGTCTACCGCGGAAGCGTCCGAGCCGACCGCAACCTGGCGCGCCTCGCCCTCTACCTCGTGTTCTTTCCCCAGATCATGGAGGGCCCCATCTGTCGCTACGACCAGACGGCATCGGCCCTCTGGGCCGGGGCTCCCGTCACGGCGGAGGGCCTCTTCTCGGGGGGCGTGCGGGTGCTCTGGGGGTTGGCCAAGCGCATGGTGGTGGCCAATCGCCTCAACCTGTTCGTTCGCACGGTCTTCGACGACCCCGGCTCCTATGACGGCGGCATGGTCGCGCTCGCGGCGGCCCTCTACACCCTGCAGCTCTACTGCGACTTCTCGGGGACGATGGACGTCGCGTGCGGGATGGGGCGTGTCTTTGGGGTGAGCCTGCCCGAGAACTTCCGTCAGCCGTTCTTCTCGCGCACCGCCTCCGAGTTCTGGCAGCGCTGGCACGTCACGCTGGGCGCCTGGTTCAGGGACTACGTGTTCTACCCCGTCTCGCTGAGCGCCCCCGTCAAGCGGCTCACCTCGTGTGCGCGAAGGGTGCTCGGCAACCGCGTGGGGCCGGCGGCGGCGAGCGGCGCGGCGCTGCTGTGCGTGTGGCTGGCGAACGGCCTGTGGCACGGCGCCGGGACGCAGTACCTGCTCTTTGGCCTGTACTACTTCGTCCTCATCTGGGCCGGGGGCCTCCTGGCCCCCGCCTCGGA
Organism: uncultured Olsenella sp.; assembly: GCA_949296375.1. Taxonomy (GTDB): domain Bacteria; phylum Actinomycetota; class Coriobacteriia; order Coriobacteriales; family Atopobiaceae; genus Thermophilibacter. The sequence continues at coordinate 13,577 of CASFQX010000132.1, read as the reverse complement.
GGCCGTCTGCGAGCGGCTGGGCGTCGCTCGCGACGGCGCCCTCTGGCGCTCGTTCCAGCATGCGAGGACGCTGCTGGCGGTGATTGCCGGCGAGCTGCTGTTCCGCTCGTCGGGTGCCCTCGAGGGCCTGCGGCTGCTCCGGCGCGCCACCCTCGGCTTCAGGGCGGAGTCGCTCGTGGACGGGACCGCCCTCACGGCGGGGATGGACGCGGCCGACTTTGCCGTGGTCGCCGCGTTCGTGGTCGCGCTGCTCGTCGTGGGGGCGCTGAGGGAGCGCGGGGTGCGCCCGGTCGAGGCCGTCTGGCGTCGCGGGGCGGTGCCGCGCTGGGCGGCGTGCTGCGCGCTGCTCGTGCTCACGGTGGTCTTTGGGGCCTACGGAGCGGGGTACGTCCCCGTGGACCCCATGTATGCGTCGTTCTAGGGCCGCCGGGGCGGTCCCGTCGATTGGGGTCTCATGATGAAGCGCATCACGCACGTACTGACCGGGCTGCTCAAGGTGGCCCTGTCAGCGGTCGCGACCGTCGCGGTCTTCCTCGCCATCTCGCATGTGCTCGCGCCCAAGAACAACCAGGAGGCGTTCGGGCAGCACGACGAGCGCGCCCACGGGGTGGCCGGCGAGCCCGCGGGCAGCATAGACGTGCTCTTCCTGGGCGACTCCGAGATCTACACCTCCGTGTCGCCGCTGCAGCTCTGGGACGAGCGGGGCGTCACGTCGTACGTGCTGGGCACGGCCGCCCAGAAGCTCCCCTACACGCGGTCCCTCCTCGCTCGCGCGCTCGAGGGGCAGGATCCGCGGGTGGTGGTGCTCGAGACCAACTGCCTCTTCCGCCCCTTCACGACGGGGGAGGCGATCCTGCGCGCCGGCAGCGACCTGCTGCCCGCGATCGAGTACCACGACCGCTGGAAGAGCCTGACCGTCCAGGACCTCGTCGCCCCCGTGCGCGCCACGTGGACCGACGAGGAGAAGGGATTCGCACCCGGGAGGGGGACGCGAGCGGCTGACGCCTCCGGGCACATGGCGCCGAGCGACAAGGTCGCGGCGCTGCCTCGCCTCAACCGCCTCTACCTCGAGGAGATCAAGCGGATGTGCGACCGCGAGGGCGCGCGCCTGGTGCTCCTGAGCACGCCGAGCACCAGGAACTGGAGCACGGCGCGACACAACGGGGTGGAGCGGGTCGCCCGGGAGCTGGGCCTGGACTACGTCGACCTCAACGTGGGCGACGACCTCGTGGAGATCGACTGGGCGACCGACAGCTGCGACGCCGGCGACCACCTCAACGTCTCCGGCGCGCGCAAGGTCACCACCGCCGTGGGCTCGCTGCTCGCCGGACGCTACGACGCGCCCGACCATCGCGGCGACGACGCCTACGACGCATGGGCGGAGGCGAGCGCCCGCTCTCGGGGGAGGCGGTGAGCGGGCGTCCTTGTACTGCCAGCCGCGCTATGCCAGTCGCTTGCCGCTCTCCCAGGCCTGGCCGACCTTCTCGCCCATGGCGTAGTAGCCGCTCTGGAACTGGTCGAAGGCAAAGGCGTTCAGCCTGGCGGGGTCGACCCTGCCGCTCTCGTCGAGCACGGCGTCGTCGGCCACCACGTTCTCGATGCGGCCGAGCACGCGCAGGCCGTAGGGCTGGTCCTGCATCTCGACCACGCTGCACTCGAGCGTGATTGGGTACTCCTGTACCACCGGGGCGTCCACGCGCTCGCTCCTCACGGCGGTCATGCCGGTGCGCTCGAACTTGTCTGCCACCTTGTTGCCGCTCGCGATGCCAAAGTAGTCCGACTCGTCGAGGTGCGCCACGTCCGCCACGCTCAGCGTGAAGGCGCCGCGCGCCTCGATGTTCTTGGTGGTCCTGTGGCCGCGGCTGATGTTGAGCGCGACCATGTCGCGCGCGCAGACGCCGCCCCAGGCCATGTTCATCACGTCGACGGTCTCGTCCTCGTTGTACGTGGCGATCATGAGCACCGGCATCGGGTAGAGCGCGGGCTGGACGCCGAGGTCCTTCTTCATCTGAGTCTCCAATCACTCCGTGCGCGCCGGCCTGTCCTGCCGCGCGCGGTCCTTCTCGCCAAGCCTACAGCGCGAGCCCCTGGGCCCAGGAGGTCACCTCGTCGTCCTCCGCGCCGCTCGAGAAGCGCTGCCCCTCCTGCCAGTCGCCGGTGCCTGCCAGCTCGGCGAGGTTGGAGCCGGACTCGCCGATCGGAGAGCTCGCGGACGTGCAGAACGGGATCACCGTCTTCCCGGAGAAGTCGTTGCCGCTCACGAAGCCGTCAGTGGGCCAGGCGGCGATGCCCCACCAGATGGGGTACCCGAGAAGTACCGTGTCGTAGCCGTCCCATCCGTCGGGCGTGACCCACTCGAGCTCGGCCGCGCGCAGGCTCTCGTCCTCGTGCTCGCGGCTCACGCGGCTGTCGGAGTCGTTGTAGTTGAGGTCGCCGTTCGAGTAGGGCTCGGAGGGCGTGATGGCAAACAGGTCTGCCCCGAGCGCGTCGGCCGCCGCCTGCGCCACGCGCTCGGTGTGCCCCTGGGCTGAGTAGAAGGCAACGAGGACGGAGCCGGGGTCCGGGGACGAGGCGGGTTCCGTCGCCGCGTCGCTCGCGGCGGGGTCGTTCGCGTCCGAGGAGGCAGCACAGCCGTTCAGGAGCGCTCCCGCGGGCACGAGCGAGGCGAGGAGGGCAGCCCCCTTCAGGAGCTGGCGACGTGTGAGGGACCTATCTTCCGTGACGTTCATGGTGTCTCCTTCTCTTGATGCCGTCTCGCGCGTGTCGCGCGCGTCCGTTCCCAGCCTATGCGGTCCCCCCGAGGGGGAGAAGTCTCCATGGGTCGGGTGCCCATAACCCCGGGGTTCACACGCCGGCGCGTGCGGATTCACCCTTATAACCTTTGGGTATAAACCTTCTCGTGTCCCCGACGCGAGGGAGTTCCCATGTACAACCCGCAGCTTGACACGTTCGTGCAGGTGGCCGAGTCGGGCAGCTTCTCGGCTGCCGCACAGGCGCTCTACATCACCCCCACCGCCGTCATCAAGCAGATGAACCTTCTCGAGGCGCGTCTCGGCCTTACGCTCTTCAACCGCACGCACCGAGGCCTCACCCTCACGAAGGCAGGGGAGTCCCTCCTGACGGACGCCCGCCACATCATCAGCCACTCGCACGAGGCCGTGGAGCGCGCACGCTCCGCCGAGAGAAGCGAGAGGCGCGTGATTCGCGTGGGCGTCTCCCTCATGACTCCCGCGACGCACCTCTCCTCCCTGTGGCAACGGGTGCGCAGACGGTGCCCCTCCATGGCCATCCAGGTGGTCACCTTCGAGAACACGCGGGCCAACTCGCGTCAGATACTCGCCAACTTCGGCAGGGACATCGACGTGGTGGCCGGCGTCTTCGACGACGAGTTCCTGTGCCAGCGCGGCTGCGCCGGGCTTCCGCTCGCCCGCGTGCCGCTCGTCTGCGCCGTGCCGGTGGAGAGCGACCTCGCGGGTCTCGACCGCGTCGACCTCGACGACCTGCACGGGCATACCCTCATGCTCATCCAGCGCGGGTGGAACGAAGACATCGACCGTCTGCGCGACGAGGTCCGCCGCGAGCACCCCCAGATCGAGGTTCGCGACTTCGAGCAGTACAAGGCCGAGGTCTTCAACGAGTGCGCGAGCTCGGGGACCGCTCTCGCCTCCCTCCAGATGTGGGAGAGCGTGCACCCGCTCCTCAGGACGCTGCCGACGACATGGGACTGCTCGGTCACCTACGGGCTCATGTACGCGCCGGATCCGAGCGACCACGTGGCGGCCCTCATCGACGCCGTTCGTGCGGAGCTGGGGGCAGAGACGGTCTGAACCGCCGCGTTATAGGACTCCAACAAGGCGGAACTTCCCAGGGGCCACCCTGCGCCGTACGGTGTGACGGTACCGGATTCCACTCAGGGAGGCACCATGCAGAGCTTTGACTTCAGCTATCCCACCACGGTTCACTTCGGCGAGGGCGCCCTCGCGCGCAGCCTGCCCGGCGAGCTCGAGAAGGTCGGCAAGACCGTGATGGTCGCCTACGGCGGCGGCTCCATCAAGCGCAACGGCGTCTACGACGAGGTCATGGAGCTTCTCGCCAAGGCGGGCAAGGACGTGGTGGAGTTCGACGGCATCATGCCCAACCCCACCTATGCCAAGGTCCAGGAGGGCGCGAGGCTCGCGCGCGAGAAGAACGTCGACTTCATCCTCGCCGTGGGAGGCGGCAGCGTGATCGACTGCGTGAAGATCATCTCGGTCCAGGCGTGGGAGAGTCGCGACCTGTGGACCATGGAGTTCGAGGACCACGAGCTCCCCAAGCCCGGGGCCGGGATCCCCTGCGGCGCCGTGGTGACCATCTTCGGCACGGGCGCCGAGATGAACTGCGGCGCGGTCATCACCAACGAGGCCACCAAGCAGAAGAACGGCATGATGGGAAGCTTCCACAGCTTTGCCGTGCTCGACCCCGCCCACACGCTCTCCGCGCCCATGAGGCAGGCGCTCTCCGGGGCGTTTGACATGCTCAGCCACAGCATGGAGACCTACTTCGGCGCGCCGTACGACAACAACCTCTCCGACCTCATCGCCGAGGCCAACATGCGCTGCATCATCGAGAACACGCGCAAGATGATCGCGGCGCCCGAGGACCTGGGTCCGCGCGGCGAGCTCTTCTGGGCGAGCGCCATGGCCGAGAACGGCATCCTCAAGATCGGCAAGGCCACGGCCTTCCAGGCGCACATGATCGAGCACCAGCTTGGCGCCTACACAAACTGCAACCACGGCTTCGGCCTGGCCGTCATCCATCCCACGATGTACCGTCACATGATGGCCGGTGCGCCCGAGAAGTTCGCGCGCTTCGCGACCGAGGTCTGGGGCATCGAGTCCAAGGGCAAGACCGTGGACGAGCTCGCTGCGGCCGGCATCGACGCGCTCGAGGCCTACATCGCCGAGATCGGCCTGCCGCGCACGCTCTCCGAGATGGGCATCGAGGGCGACGGCGTCGACGAGATGCTGCGCGCCGTCGCCGACTCCACGATCATCATCCCCACGTGCCCGAAGGTGCTCGACGCCGACGAGGTCTACGAGATCCTGGAGGCGTGCAAGTAGCGACCCGACGAGACCGGTCGTGCCGGGGTCGGCGCCCGCCGACCGCGGGCGCCGACCCTCTCGCCCTCACATGCCCGGGAAGCCGGTCTGGCGCAGGGCCTCGTAGAGCACGACGGCGGCTGCGTTCGAGAGGTTGAGCGCGCTGATGCGGTAGTCCTCCGGGTTCACGAAGTTGCCGCAGACGTCCTGAGCGAGAAGGGCGACGTGATCGCCCTTCTCGCCGGGCGTGCCCCACGAAGCCGCGTTCTCGAGCGATGCCGCGTCCGGCAGCATGGGGATTCGCTCGCAGCGATCAGCATGTGCGGCGAGCAGCTCCTCGGGAAGCCCCGCGCTCTCGCATCCAAAGACGAGGAAGTCCCCATCGGCGTAGCGTGCCTCGGCGTAGGTGCGCCGCGCTTTCTTGGTGAGGAGGTGAAGTCGCGGGTCGCTTGCGGCGAGGTCGTTCTTCTCGACAAACTCGTCCCAGTCCGCGTAGACCGTGACGTCCAGGCTCTCCCAATAGCCAAGCCCCGCGCGGTGCAGGCTCTTCTCGTCCAACGAGAAGCCGAGCGGGCCCACGAGGTGAAGGTGCGATCCCGTGACCACGCAGGTGCGGCCGATGTTTCCCGTGTTGGCCGGAATCTCCGGCGCCACGAGCACGACGTTGAACATGTCCGTCCCCCCTCGCCGACAGCGCGGGCTCGCTATAATTGCCTGTGCAGCATACCTCAACCCGAAGGGAACCCCATGATCAAGGAGCTGGTCAAGGACGACGCCGTCCTCTCCGTGCCCTGCGAGCCCGCTACCGCCGAGGATGCCCCCGTGGCCCAGGACCTCGTTGACACGCTCGCCGCGATTGACGATGCCGTCTGCCTTGCGGCCAACCAGATCGGCGTGACCAAGGCCATCGTCGCCTACCAGGATGACGACGGCAACGCGCACGTCATGTACAACCCCAAGATCCTCATGGCGCTCGGCAGCGCCAAGGTCGAGGAGACCTGCCTCTCCCGTGAGGAGCCCGTGCGCGTGACGCGCTTCGCCAAGATCAAGGTGTCCTTCGACGAGCTCGTCGACGGCCAGCTCAAGGCCCGTCGTCGCGACTACATTGGCTGGACCGCGCAGATGATCCAGCACATGGTCGACCACTGCAAGGGCAAGCTGGTCTAGCATGGTCGCCCGCGGCGGCGCGGCGCCCAGCCACATCGAGGTGCGCGGCGCTCGCGTGCACAATCTCAAGGACGTGGACGTTGATATCCCGCTGAACGAGCTCGTTGGCGTGGCCGGGGTCTCCGGCTCCGGCAAGAGCTCGCTCGCTCTGGGCGTGCTCTATGCCGAGGGCAGCCGCCGCTACCTGGAATCGCTCTCCACGTACACGCGTCGCCGCATGACGCAGGCGGGCCACGCCGCCGTGGACGACGTCCGCTACGTGCCGGCGGCGCTGGCGCTTCACCAGCGTCCGGCGGTGCCGGGCGTGCGCAGCACCTTTGGCACCATGTCCGAGCTGCTGAACAGCCTGCGCCTGCTCTTCTCGCGCGTTGCCAGCCACCGCTGTCCGCACTGCGGCTCCTACGCCCCGCCCTCGACGGCGGTGGCAACGGACCAGCCCATCACCTGCCCCGCCTGTGGCGAGAAGTTCTTTGGCCCCGGAGCCGAGGACCTTGCCTTCAACAGCACCGGCGCATGCCCCACCTGCGAGGGCACGGGCGTGGTGCGCACGGTCAACGAGGCGTCGCTCGTGCCGGACGAGTCCATCTCCATCGACGACGGCGCGGTGCTGCCGTGGGGCAGCCTCATGTGGGACCTCATGAAGCAAATCTGTGGCGCCATGGGCGTGCGCACCAACGTGCCGTTTTGCGAGCTCACGCCCGAGGAGCGTGACATCGTCTTCCACGGGCCGGCCGTCAAGAAGCACATCCTCTACAAGTCCAAGAAGGGCGACGACTTTGCCGAGCTGGACTTCACCTACTTCAACGCGGTCTATACCGTGGAGAACGCGCTCGCCAAGGTCAAGGACGAGAAAGGCCTCAAGCGCGTGAACCGCTTCCTCACGGAGGGACCCTGTCCGGACTGCGGCGGCACGCGCCTCTCGGAGGCGGCGCGCGCGCCGCGCGTGGCGGGGATCGGTCTCGCCGACGCTACGGCGATGACGCTCGGCGAGCTGGTTACGTGGGTTGGCGCGGTGCCAGCCGGGCTGCCGGACGACGTGCGACCCATGGCCCAGAGTATCTGCGAGTCCTTCCAGCACACGGCGCAGCGCCTGCTGGACCTGGGTCTTGGCTACCTTTCGCTCGACCGCGCGGCTGCCACGCTCTCCACGGGCGAGCGCCAGCGCGTGCAGCTGGCCCGTGCCGTGCGCAACCGCACGACGGGCGTGCTCTACGTGCTCGACGAGCCGTCCATCGGATTGCACCCCGCCAACATCGACGGTCTTCTCGGCGTCATGCGAGACCTGTTGGCGGACGGCAACTCCGTCGTGATGGTGGATCATGACGCGCGCATCCTCGCCGAGGCGGACCACCTCATCGAGCTGGGTCCCGGCGCGGGTGCGGACGGCGGGCGCGTGATCTGCCAGGGGAGCGTTGCCGAGGTGGCAGCGAATCCCGCCTCGCGCGTCGGCGGCTTTCTCACGGGCGAGAAGGACGTGCTCTCGCGGCTGCGCGCGGACGCGGAGGAGATGTTCGACCTCGGCACCATCTCGATAGAGACGTCAACGCTTCACACGGTGCGTCCTCTTCACGTGGAGGTGCCGCGCGGGCGGCTCGTGGTGGTGACGGGGGTCTCGGGCTCGGGCAAGACGACGCTCGTGCTGGAGACGCTGGTGCCGGCGCTTTCTGCCGCGGCGGCGGGGGAGCGGCCGCCCGCGCACGTGCGCTGGGTGGATGCCGAGGGCGTGCGGCGGGCGAACCTCATCGACGCCACGCCGATTGGCATCAACGTGCGTTCCACCGTGGCCACCTACGCGGGCGTTCACGACGAGCTGCGGCGTGCCTACGCCCGGACGGAGGACGCGCGCGCCGCCGGCTACAAGGCGGGGGACTTCTCGTACAACACCGGGCGCCTGCGCTGCCCCACCTGCGACGGCACGGGCGAGGTCTCGCTTGACGTGCAGTTTTTGCCGGACGTGGACATTCCCTGCCCGGACTGTCGCGGCTCGCGCTATGCCGCGGAGGCGGATGCCGTCCACCGCCCGCGCAAGGGCGAGCCTGCGGGCACGGGCCTCACGCTGCCGCAGCTGATGGCGCTCTCTGTGGACGAGGCGCTCGACGCCTGCTCTGATCTGCGGCGCGTTGCTACGCGGCTGCAGGTGCTGCATGATTTGGGCCTGGGGTACCTCGCGCTCGGCGAGGCCACGCCGGCGCTCTCCGGTGGCGAGGCGCAGCGTCTCAAGCTCGCGAGCGAGATGGGCCGCGCGCAGGATGACGCCGTCTTCGTCTTTGACGAGCCCACGATTGGATTGCACCCGCTCGACGTGCAGACGCTGCTCGCGGTGTTCCAGCGGCTCGTGGAGGCGGGCGCCACTGTCATCGTGATCGAGCACGACCTCGACGTCATTCGCAACGCGGACTACGTGATCGATATGGGTCCCGGCGGCGGCGAGGAGGGCGGCCGCATCGTTTGTGCCGGCACGCCCGAGGAGGTCGCCGCCTGCCCCAACAGCATCACCGGCCGCTACCTGTAAAAAGGGGACAGGCACGGAACCGCAGGTGAAACCTGTCAAAAGTCCTCGGGCACTCTTGCTCCACGCCTTGCTTTTGACAGGTTTCACCTGCGGTTCCGTGCCTGTCCCCTTTTGCAGGTCAGCAGCGGTGGGCGCTGGGGCAAATGTCCTCGAGGACGCAGCCGTCGCAGTGCGGGCCGCGCGCCACGCAGGTGTCGCGACCGTGCTTGATCCACTGGTGGTTCACCGGTCCCCAGAGCTCGCGCGGCAGCAGGCGCAGCAGGTCCTGCTCAGTCTTGAGCGGCTCCTTCTCGTGCGTCTTGGGCGAGAGGGCGAGGCGATGTGCGATGCGGTTGACGTGCGTGTCCACCGCGATGCCCTCGACGATGCCAAACCCGACGTTCATCACGATGTTAGCCGTCTTGCGACCCACGCCGGGAAGGCGCGTGAGTTCCTCCATCGTGTGCGGGACCTCGCCACCGAATTCCGAGACGATCATCTGCGCACACTCCACGCAGTGCCTCGCCTTGGACTTGTAGAAACCGAGGCTGTGAATGTACTCCGAGACCTCCTCGGGCGACGCCGCGGCCATGGCTTCGGGTGTGGGGAAGCGTTCGAAGAGCCCCGGCGTCACCTTGTTGACCTGAGCGTCGGTGGTCTGCGCGGAGAGCAGCACCGCAATCGTCAGGCGAAACGGGTTCGCGTGATCGAGAAAGCACTCGACCGGACCGTACTTCTCGTCAAGGCGTCTGCACACCTCCACGGCGCGCTCGACCTTGGCCTGCTTAGTCTCTCGTGGCATTCGCTCCCCCCGAGCTGTTCCGGTTGACGGGCAATTGGTGTCCGGCGGCGGAGAAGTGCCTCCACCCGAACTATTCACCATATCGAATATGGTAGAACCATTCAAAAGGGGACAGGTACATATTTGCAGATGAAACCTGTCAAAAGTGCGACACATCGGACAGCTTCCCACTTTTGACAGGTTTTATCAGCGGGTTTTACCCCGTCCCCTTTTAGCAGGTGCGGTGGAGGGGGGCTTATGTTCTGTCTGAGGTGTGGGGCCAACAACGTGGATGGCGCACAGTTTTGCTCGTCCTGCGGGACGCCGCTCGTTGGGGCGTCCCCTCTGGCTGGGGACGCTCCCCAGGGTGGAACCCAGGCCCAGCCTTGGGGTCAGCCTCAACAACAGCCCCAGCAACAACCCCAGCAACCCCAACAGCAACCCCAGCCTTGGGGCCAGCCTCAGCCCGATTCCCAGATGCACCCCGATTCCTGGGGTCAGTCGCCCGTCCAGGAACCGCCACAGGAGTGGCCCAGTGGCGGCGTTAATCCGGTTCAGGGCGGCGGCTCCCCCAAGAAGCCCCGCACTGGCCTGATCGTGGGCATCGTCGTGGGCGTGGTCGTGCTTGCAATCGCGGGCGTCGTGGCATTCCTGTTCTTGAGCGGAACTCTCGGCGGCAAGACGTCTGACCAGGAGGCCATTGAGCAGAAGGTCGCCGACGAGAAGGATGACGCCGACGACAAGGACGGAGAATCCGACGACAAGGATGCCGACAAGGACGAGAGTCCCGACATCGAGGCAACCGGCACCATCGACGAAACCGTATTCGACCTCGGCCTCTACGAGCGGGATCTTGTGACCCTGGAGGCCTCGCTGGAAGACTACGGCCTGACTATTCAGGGCTCCACCGCGTTCCACTATGACGACATGAAGGACTCCCTGTACGTGAGCTTCACCGGTACGGTTGACGAGGCCTTCCCTGTTGAGGGGTCGAGCGACGAGGTTGAGGTCTCCGTCTACATTGAGGCCGAGGACTTTGCCTTTGAGTGGGACGAGGACGACTACGCGTCCGATGTCGTCACCTCCCTCGCCGAGCTGCCCGAGGACAGCGCCGTGAGCATGGTTGAGTTTTCCTTCGAGTCCGACGTTGAGGTCGACGACTTCCCTGCGGAGATTGTGGCGATCTTGGACGCAATGTCCGCAGGGGGAGACGTTGCCTCCATCAGCGGAACGTCATCCGAGCTGGTTGACGAGGCCTGCGCTCTGATGGACATCAGCGAGGATGTGACCAGCATAAACATCATCGGCGGAATGTCATATGACAGCCTCTACCTGAACTACGACTCCGGTCTCTATGTCGACGTCACTCGGTTCAGCATGGGAAGCTCCGTGGTCAGCATCAGCTACTACTACTACTAAACGAGTGCGAGAAGGTGCAGCCGGGCGTGCGGTGGGGAGCGAGAAACCCGGCCGCACGCCGCCGGGTGCGAGGAAGGCACAAGCAGACGCCGCCGACTGTGAGGAAAAGTTCAAAATAGACGGGCTCCTCCCTGGAGTTCAATTTCGCAATGTGCTAGAGTGACGAAAATTGAACTCACGCCCTAGAGTTCAATTTCACCAAAGTTGAACTCAAGGAGACGGGATGCCCACAACGACCTTCGCGGACCGACTGCGCCAGATTATGAGCGAGCGCGGCCTCAAGCAGGCCGATCTTGTCCATATGGCGTCATCGCGCGGCGAGAAGCTCGGAAAGAGCCAGGTCAGCCAGTACGTGAGTGGCAAGGTTGTCCCGCGGGCGAACGTCGTGCGCCTGCTCGCGGCGCTTCTCGGCGTGGACGCCTCATGGCTCGCCTCGGGTGAAGCGCCTTCGTCGGCAACGGGAGACGGGCCCGCAAGCGCCACAAGCGCAGCCCGAGCTGCCGCGCGGCCTGAGACCGCACCTACCGCACCTACCGCACCCGTCCCCACCATCAAAAGGAGCGCCACCATGCGAGAGTTCAAGAAGTCCAGCAAGCTCGACAACGTCCTCTACGACGTCCGCGGCCCCGTGGCCGATGAGGCGGCCCGTATGGAGGACGAGGGCCTGCGCATCCTCAAGCTCAACATCGGCAACCCCGCGCCCTTCGGCTTCCGCGCGCCCGACGAGGTCGTCCACGACATGCGCCACCAGCTCACGGACTGCGAGGGCTACTCGGACTCCCGCGGCCTTTTCTCGGCGCGCAAGGCCATCATGCAGTACGCGCAGCTCAAGCGCCTGCCCAACGTGAGCATGGATGGCGTCTACACCGGCAACGGCGTCTCCGAGCTCATTCAGCTCTGCATGAACGTGCTGCTCAACACCGGTGACGAGATTCTCATCCCCAGCCCCGACTATCCGCTCTGGACCGCCTGCGCCACACTTGCCGGCGGCACGGCCGTGCACTATCTCTGCGACGAGCAGGCCGAGTGGTGTCCTGACCTTGCGGACATGGAGTCCAAGATCACGAGCAACACCAAGGCCATCGTCATCATCAACCCCAACAACCCCACGGGAGCCGTCTACCCGCGCGAGGTGCTCGAGCAGATCGTGGAGATCGCGCGGCGCCACCAGCTGATGATCTTCTCGGACGAGATCTACGACCGCCTGTGCATGGATGGCTACCAGCACATATCCATCGCCTCGCTCGCGCCCGACCTGCCGTGCGTCACCTTCTCCGGCCTCTCCAAGAGCCACATGGTCGCGGGCTATCGCATCGGCTGGATGATTCTCTCGGGCAACAAGCGCTGCATGCGCGACTTCATCTACGGCATCAACATGCTCTCCAACATGCGTCTGTGCTCCAACGTGCCGGCGCAGTCCATCGTGCAGACGGCGCTCGGCGGCTACCAGAGCGTGGAGCGCTACGTGGAGCCGGGCGGTCGCATCTACGACCAGCGCAACTTCGTCTACGAGGCGCTCAACGATATCGACGGCATCACGGCAGTGAAGCCCAAGGCTGCGTTCTACATCTTCCCCAAGATCGACGTGAAGAAGTTCAACATCACCGACGACGAGCAGTTTGCCCTGGACCTGCTGCACGAGAAGCACATCCTCATCACGCGCGGCGGCGGCTTCAACTGGCCGGAGCCCGATCACTTCCGCATCGTCTACCTGCCGCGCATGGGCGTGCTGCGCGAGGCTATGACCGATCTCGCGGACTTCTTCGCGCACTATCGTCAGGGCTAGCGGAGCGGGGCCGGCCGATGCGCGCGTTCGCTGCGCTGGAGCTTCCGGAGGCCTTTGCCGACGAGGTCGTGGCCTTGTCGCATCGGCTGGCCACCGTCTGCGAGGGGCGCTTTGTCGAGGAGGGAAACCATCATCTCACGCTGGCATTCCTTGGCGAGATTGACGATGCCGAGGTGCGTCGGGCGATGGATGCGCTCGACGATGCGTGCGCGGGAGCGGGACCCATCGAGCTGGTGCCGGACGGGCTGGGCACGTTTGGGCACGGGCGAGCGACCACGCTCTGGCTGGGAGTTCGTCCCGACGATGAACTCTCGCTCCTTGCGTTGCGCCTGCGCACTGGACTTGCCGCGCGCGGCCTTGCCTACGACGAGAAGCCGTTCCTTCCCCACGTGACGCTTGCGCGCCGTGTCCGTGTTCCTCGTTGCGAGTTGGGTAACCTGGCGTTTCCGCTTCCGGACGAGGCCCGTCGCGTCACGCTGTTCCGCAGCATTCTGTCGCCCGAGGGCGCAAGCTACAAGCCGCTGTACACAGTCGACCTCTGAGAGGCAGTAAATCGACGGTCCGGTGTCACTTTTTGCCTCGTTTGTGTGGATGGGTGTATACAGAGGCGGCCTGCCGACCGATTTCCCTGACGTTTTCCCAGTTGATTTTTGGTCAGACTGGGGTGGGGCGCTGCCCCGGACAAAATGAGTCACACAAACGAGGCAAAAAGTGACAGTGGACAGCCAAAATACTGCCTCGTCCAAATCTTCCGGCCCTACGGATGCCTACGACCTGCCAAAAGGGGACGGGTACGCTCCCGCAGGTGAAACCTGCCAAAAGTCGCTCACTTTTGGCAGGTTTCACCTGCGGGAG